>JAILMJ010000078.1 GCA_024692685.1 Clostridia bacterium | reverse complement strand
TCCCTCCTTTCTTGTCTCGTTTTACCCACACCACATCGTAACCGAGCACATCCGCGAGTTCGACCGCCTCGGTATAGCGGAGAGATTCCCTGGCGAGTTTGCCGCTGACGTTTGAAACGGCGCTGCTCCAGTAATACTTCTCGGCGAGCAGTTAGGGAGCAGCCGTGAAGGTGCTGTTTTCCTCTTCGATGACGACATCGGTTATGAAGGTGTGAAGATTGATAATATTGACCATAAATACAGCTCCTTTCATGGTCATGTTTTTCGCTTCCCGATTGATACAAGATTTTCCTTTCATAATATTTGAAATCGGAACGGAAGCATATTCCTCTTCCAATAGAGGAGCCAAAAGAAAAGCCGCAATCCCTTGTGAATTAAGGGATTGCGGCGATTGTGCCGTGAGATGATACCACGATTTACTCCAAAAATGAAAAGAACGGCACATGGTTGTCAAAACTATTATGTAATCCAGAAATATACTCTTTAAATTGCCTTGAATGAATTATATAAATATGTTATGATTTATAATAGAAATGATATATGGAAATATGTTGTATTATAATTATTATCGGTGAAAAGAATGAAAGATAAAAAACAATCCAAAATCAAATACATACTGTTTCTTCTCAGGCCTTATTGGAAATACGGCAAAGGGTATATGCTGACGGTTATTCTTATGTCAACTCTGCTTCAGCCTGTTTCTGCATATCTGACAGCTCTTCTGCCGCAAAAAGCGATAGATGCGGTTATGAATGATTCCCCGCGTAAAGAAGTTATTGCTATAATAGTTTTGTTTTCTCTGTTTATAGTCATTGTTGCGGCTTTGGAAAAAGTAATTCAGATGGCGTATACTCAGATGAATCTTGTAAAAATCAGCAACAAAATCAAAAACGATGTCAATGAAAAGGCACTGCAGACTGATTATAAATACTACGACAGCCCTGATTTCTTTGTAAGATTTACATTTGCGCAGGAAACATATCCCATTCACGCTCAGAATGTTATGATGTTTCTGCCTGATATCTTACGCGGCATAACAACAATGATTGCCATGATTGCAATTATAGTTACGGTGGGACCGGTTCTGCTCGGAATAACCGTTTTCTTTGTTATTCTGAATGCGATTGTCGGAATACCGGCAATAAAACCGACTGCGGATTATAATGTAAGCCTAACCGATGCATGGCGACCCCTTGACTATATAAGCAGGATGCTGATAACAAAAGAAAACGCCGCGGAACTGCGTTCTTCCGGCGCGGGACAGAAACTTCTGCATACAATCAATGCCGCAATGGCAAATTTTCAGAAGATATATAAGCGATATATAAAGAAAGTTGCTCCATTTTATCTTTTACAGGGCGCGATTTCACCTGTTCAAGCCGCCTGCATTCTTGTTTATGTTATCTTCTTTGTTATCGCAGGGGATAAATCTCAGATAGGTTTATATGCTTCTCTCACTATTGCATCGACAGCCCTGGCGGACAGTTTGAATGACGCTGCAGGCAGTATTATGCAGATGCTTCAGTGCATCGCAAACGGTGAGAAGGTTGCCGAGTTTTTTGAAGCAGATTCGGAGATTGAGCCTGTTAAAGAAAATGCTTTGCCCGCTCCCGAAGGAAACTATGAGGTTGAATTCAAAAACGTCTCTTTCGGATATGAAAACACAGCCTTTGCCATTAAAGACCTTAATCTGCATATAAACCCAGGTCAGAGGATTGCGATTGTCGGTGAGAACGGTGCAGGCAAAACTACATTGACCAAACTGTTACTGAGGCTTTATGATGTAAATAACGGCTCTGTGCTTATAAACGGCAGAGATATCAAAGAGTATGATATTCATCAGCTCCGTCTTCACACGGGCGTTGTATTTCAGGATATCAGGATTCTTGCAATGAGCCTGCGGGATAATCTTACAGCATATCATAATGTGTCAGATGAAAAACTGCTTGAAATAATCGAAAAGCTTGATTTGGGAGATATTCTCAAAAAAGCGGACGGGAATCTTGATACCATGATTTCCCGTGAATTCACTGAGGACGGTATAGCTCTTTCAGGCGGAGAAGCGCAAAAGCTGATGATTGCGAGATTATTCACAGGTCCGTTCGGATTATTGATTCTTGACGAACCCTCGTCGGCGCTTGATCCTTTGGCAGAAGCTCGTCTTATGAATAATCTCCTTGATGTCTCAAATACAGCTACGACTATTATGATTGCTCACCGTCTTTCTACCGTAAGAAATTTTGATGTGATTTATCATATTGAAAACGGAAAGATTATTGAAAGCGGTTCTCACGATGAACTAATGGCAGCAAAAGGTAAATACTATGAAATGTTTGTAAGTCAGGGTGAAAATTACAAACAATAAACGAAAAATCACATAATTTTGAATCATCAAATTCCGGTTTGCCGATATTCATCTTACTGTCTCAGCCCTGACCGATACCGGAAAATTGCCCATTCTTTCATAGGGATGAACCGGCGGGCCGAATACAAGCCATTTTATTTGACCTGCTGCTCCAAGGCACGTGGAGACGGTGGTATTGATGACAAAGTAATATGCGAATCGGTGTTTGCGGAGGGAAATATGGAACTTAAGATTATTGCGCACAAATTGACTGTTTGCAAGGTTGCAGATTTGTCGGCGATAGATATGAATGCCGATTTGTTTTTTATCGGGAAGACAGACGAAGAGCTGTCACTGGTGTGCAAGACAGAAGATGTTCCCTCAAAAACGACGGAACGTGATGACGGGTGGAGAGGGTTTCGCATACAAGGTGTTCTTGACTTTTCATTGATTGGTATTCTGTCAAAACTTTCCGGTATCCTCGCAGATAACCGGATAGGAATTTTTGCTGTTTCAACATATAACACGGATTAC
>JAILMJ010000066.1 GCA_024692685.1 Clostridia bacterium | reverse complement strand
GAGGACGGAGCCCGGTATGCCATTATCCCGGGAGATCCGGGCAGGACTGAGAGAATCGCCGCTTATCTTGACAATCCGAAGGAAATCGCATTTAACAGGGAGTACCGTACCTTTTCAGGAACGCTGTGCGGTGAGAAGGTGCTTGTCACGTCCACGGGCATAGGAGGCCCGTCAACAGCAATCTGTGTTGAGGAACTCGCCCATATAGGTGTGGATACATTTATCAGGGCGGGAACCTGCGGAGGAATGCAGATGAACGTTAATCCCGGGGATATCATTATAGCAACGGGTGCCATACGTATGGAGGGCACTTCAAGAGAGTATCTGCCCATTGAATTTCCCGCCGTGGCGGATGTAAGTGTAACAAACGCGCTTATCCTCGCGGCTCAGAAACTCGGCCTGCCATATCACACGGGAGTTGTCCAGTCCAAGGACAGCTTTTACGGTCAGCACAATCCGGACAGCATGGGAGTATCGGGAGAGCTTAAAGAGAAATGGTCCGCCTGGATAAAGGGCGGCTGCCTTGCTTCGGAAATGGAGAGCGCGGCTCTTTATATTGTCTCCGCTGTCAGAGGGCTGAGGTCGGGTTCGGTGTTCCACTGCGTGTGGAATCAGGAACAGGCGGAATCGGGTATGCCGCAGGACAGAAAGACCGACACCGAAAGCGCTGTCAGAACCGCCGTTGAAGCAATGAAAATAATAATCGAAAGCGATAAGCTCTGAAAATCACGAAGTTTATAATAAAAATCCTGCTGCGGTTTGCGGCAGGATTTTACTTTTATGTCAGCTCAAACAGCTTTGTTTCGCCCGCTTTCATATCAAAAGTGAAGGTATCGGAGCGGCGTGACATTTCGCCTCCGGGCAGCTCTCTGACGCTCACTTCATACTTGAAAGTGACTGTCTTTTTTCCTTCCTCCGACGCGTGAATGGCAAAATAGTTGCTGCCGATATATGTCAGGTCACCGGTTTCGCAGTAAATATGAACGCCGTTTGCTTTAAGAAATGAGCGGAGTTCTTTTGCGGTGAAGGATTCTTTTATACGGCTGTTGGAGATGAAGGGCAAGCCGGTTTTCCGGCAGGCGGACACGGCGTTTTTAAATGAACGGGTGTTTGCGCAGGATATGAAAATCACCGCCTTGTATCTGCCGTAAACCTGCTCAAAATCGGAAAGGTCATAGATGTCATAGGGCGCGCCCATATTGCCCAGCTCGCGGCGAAGACCGCAGATGGCGCTTCTCAGTGAGCAGGAGGTCATAAATTTATATGAACTTTCGTCAACGAATACCGCCGCTTCGGCTGCCGAGGCGCGGTTTTCTCTCTCCAGCGAGGCGGAATAAATACTGCGGTAACGGCTCATATCGTTCATTATATCTTCGTCATCATACCAGCCGCCCCACATATCAAACCACCAGAAGCCGTTGCCCTTAATCAGCTGACGGCAAAAGGATTTCTCTATATTCTCAACAGCAGTTGTCTTGTCTTTGACTCCCTGCCAGATGTTTCCCGCGAGAATGCCGTCCGGGTCATATTCCGGAGCCGCCTGAGACAGGGGAAGGGTGAGATGAGTTCTGATATCGCACTCCTGCATACAGAGCTTTCCGTGAAGTCTCACCGAGTCTGCGGGATACATTTCGGTCCAGTCGGCGCTGCCGTCTCTTTCTCCGAGATAGGAGTTGGGTGAGCTTATAAAATCTATATCCCTGCATTTGAGCAGATATCTGAGAGCGTGTGTGCCGTAGAGCGGTGAAGTCACTTCAAGCGAATAGCCGTAGAACGCGCCCACAACCACTTGGTTTCCGGAGGCCTTTTTTGCTGTATTTGCAAGAAAGGCGATGTCATCCGCAACCCTGAAACTTGCAAATTCAAGGAAGCGGGCAAGATATTCCGAGTTGTGATAAATCCCTTTTCCTTCAAGCAATGAAAGATCGGGAAGCCCCCGGTATTCAATATCGGGATAGTATTCATTAAGATATTTTTCGAATTCCAGCTCCGCGGCGGGAGCGAGTCCCGCGTTCATATCAAAGTGGAACCATTCCTCGGTATTGCCGCCGGCAAGGTGGTAGCCGGCAATGTGGGAGGCGTAATCGCTGTGTATCACGTGATCAATGAATTCGCGGAGCATATCCGCGGCGCTTTCACGCCATTTTTCGCTGTAAAGAGATTCCCTTTTTCCGGTTGAATCGACACAGCCGCCGTTTTCCTCTATCCACCAAAGCGGCATTGAAATGTTGACTCTCGGAATGATGTAAGCGTCCGGACAGGCCTCGATAATCTCCCCGATTCTCGCGTCAACCGCCGAAAAATCGGGAGCGTCTTTTTCATCGAATATGCCCTTGCAGAAGGGGGTGAGACCGTCCGTTGCGCTTATCCATCTGCCTGAGAAAAGGACAGGCAGGGAAAACAGGGAATAGTCTGCCTGCGCAAACCGTGAGTAGTGATTGTACTCCGTGAGGTAGGTCATATATGCCGCAGCGGGGAAGGGTATGCCGTTTATAAAAAGAGTGGGAAGACCGTTGCAGTCACTGACGCAGGAGGTCACGCCGCAGTATTTCGATTCATCCCCGGATACTTCTGAGCAGCTGATTTCCGGAGTCGCGTCCTCCGGCATTGAGCGGAATTGAAAAGCGCATGAAAAAAAGGTCAGAAAAGTCAGAAAAAAAGCGGTAATTCCGGATGCCATTATTTCACCCTCTTTATGCGGAATAATAAAAACTGTCTGCGCCGGATACGGTACGGATTGCCCGGCGGAAAAACACTTTTTACAGAATAAGAGTATCAAATTGAGGGAGGAAAATCAACCCCGAAAAACAAAAGCCCCCGGAATACCTGAACATCAGGATTCCGGGAACTCCGTCTGGCTGGGACGGCTGGATTTGAACCAGCGGATGCGAGAGTCAAAGTCTCGTGCCTTACCCCTTGGCTACGCCCCAAAGTATGACCGGCGGTCTGCCGCAGAAAAACTGCTTCGGTTTAAGCCGGTGCTTAAAAAAACACGCAAAGCGGAAACGCTTTGCGTGACATTGTTTACTGGGGTGATTAGAGGGATTCGAACCCTCGACCTCCAGGGCCACAACCTGGCGCTCTAACCAGCTGAGCTATAACCACCGTATATTCTGCATAAATCTTTCTGTAACGCTCGTATAGTATAAAGCAAATTGATTGATTTGTCAAGAAGGAATGTTTTTCGAAAATAAGCGGCGGAGCGATAAGTTTTTCTTGACACAATTTGCTGAGATGTTATAATAAATAAAATATCATAATCGCAGAATCAGGAGGGAAATCAATGGGTAAAACAACGGCTGAACCCGGCAACACTCTGAACAGAGAAAGACACGTTACTCTAATAGAGTATATCAGTGTCGGTATGTCGCGCATAGGCGGAATGTTTTCAACAACCCTGACCGGCACTCTGGCTGCGGCGTTTCTACACGAGCTTTACTACGGCCCGAGTCATGTTTCCGCGGAAAAAATAGCGGGATACAGCGCTGTTCAGACAACCATAACCACAATAGCGGGCGTTATATTCGGTTTGCTTTCCGGTATAATTATGCAGAGATGGAAAACCAAGCTCGGCCGCTACCGTCAATGGTATTTCATCAACCTTATCCCGATGTTTGTCATCACAGTTCTCTTCTTCTATGTTCCGAAGGGATGGGAACCGGACAAAATGGCGTATTTCCGCTACTGCGTGGCGCTTGCGCACACCGTATTCAGCGCGTTCAATACCCTCTCGCAGAACATTGTCCAGGTAATGTCCCCCGATCCGAAGGAGAAAAAGACCATCGCCACCTGCTGGCAGCTGTTTTACTATGTCGGCTACGGCGGAGCATATATAGCGACCTATGTCTACGGTCTTTTCAGCGACGACAAGAACGCGATGTATATGAGACTCGCCCTGGTTGCGGCGATTGTGGCCATGATAGGCAACCTGATGTGCGGCATATTCTGCAGGGAGAGAATCGAGCCCCCGAAGAAAGAAAAAGTCAAACTCAGCAAAGAGGTTCTCTCGCTCTTCAAATACAGAAATTACCGTTGCTATCAGTATATGCAGTGGGCAAATTCCATTGCGGCACTCGGCAAGTTCTCCACTCTTCTTGCGGCAATAACCGTCGGTTCCTCAAAGAACCTGCTGCTCACAATTCCCACTGCGGCGGGCACGGTTGTCGGAAATGTGATAACCGCAAAACTTTCACAGAAGCACGAGCCGACAAAGCTCCTCAAATTCTGCGGTTTTTATTCAATGGCTTCCGCCACACTGCTTTTCTTGGTCTGCTTCATAGAGGCCAAGCTCGGTCTGGTATTCTTCTCCGGCTGGAACAGCGCGTTCTTTTACGCATTTTACTTCTTGTTCGGCCTGGGTATCGGTATTCAGGAGCTCTCAACCTCCCACTTCAATGTTGAATACTTTGATTATCTTGAGTGGCAGACCGGCAAACGTATGGAAGCCGTCCAGGGTATTATACCCGACTGGATTACAAAGATTTTCACCTATTTCAAGGAACTTCTCATTCCCTTCCTTATTGCGTGGGTCGGCTATAAATCCTCCGTTGAGGGCGACCTTGTTGCCACAATGCAGAAGGAACCCACATATATGAAGACCTGCCTCTGGCTGCTTGCCTTCCTTGTTTTCAGCTATGCGATCGCAACAGCGCTGAAAGCTATTTTCCTGCACTTCTTCTATGATGTTGAAGGAGAGCGCAAACAGCAGATGTATGAGGACCTCGTAAAAATCAGAGAGAGAGTTCACAACGAGAACGAAGGCTATGCAGACGCTCCCGAAGCGGAAGAGGCGCAGTCTTAAAGCGCGGCAAGTCATATTTGCGTTATTTGACAATCCGGTGCGGACCGGTTGATATTCAACAATTCAGGAGGCGGTAGAATGATAATAAAATTCAAGAAGGCAATGGCTTTGCTGATTGCCCTGATGATGATTTCAGGCACAGTTTCGTTCTGTATTTCGGCAAGCGCAGACGGTTTAACTTTTGCAAATGACAAGGCCGGAATTCTTTCCGGCAAAGCAGGCGATTCCAACTCTTCTGTATCGGACTATGCGGCGACAGTCGAAACATACGATGAACCAATCGATTTTATCGAGAATGACTATGTCCAGATAGCAATTAATAAACAGTCCGGCCGTTATTCAATCGGAACAACCGGCGGCAATCCGGAAAGTGACAGAGACAATCATGTCAAAATGCTTTACGGGCATCCGATTCCGGGCACATCTTATACAACTTTCAGGATTGACGGAGAAAACAAGATTTACGGTCCGCAGGGAGAAACCGGTTTATCCTCATCCCCGAGTTCGGACTACTACAGGAATGTAAATACCTCGGCCGTAAATTTCAACGGAATTACGGTCAGACAGATTCTTTCCGTTATAAAAAACAACTCAACCAACAGGGAAGACGTTGTTGAAATCCGTTACGAAGTTACCAACAACACCTCTTCCGCCCACACAGTCGGAACCCGTATCATGCTTGATACAATGCTTGACGGCAACGACTATGCTCCCTTTAAAATTCCCATCAACGGAGTGGTACAGGATGTGACCACACAGATGGAGTTCACAGGTGACAATATTCCTGCTTTCTGGCAGGCACTTGATTCGCTTGAAAACCCCGGCTCCGTATCTCAGGGCACATTCATCCGTTCCTCAATCAATCCTCCCGACAAAGTACAGTTTACAAACTGGCCCAAAGTTTTCGGCAATGCCTGGGAAGAGCCCGTTGTTCCCGGAGAGGAAAACGGAGACAGTGCTGTTACAATAACCTGGTATGAAGAAGAAATTCCCGCAGGCAGGACGAAGAGTTTTGTTACTCATTACGGACTGAGCCAGCTCAATTCCGATTTACGTCCTCCTCTTGCGGTCAGTATTTACAGCGATAACTTTGTTAATGTTGTCAATCATTCATATTCACCCAACCCCATTGATGTTGTGGCTTATGTTGAAAATATCGGCGATGCCGATGCAACCGGAGCTTATGCGAAAATAATACCCGGTGAAGGGCTTTCTCTTGCGTCGGGCGCAGCAGTGATAGACCTGGGCACCGTCAGAGCCGGGGATTACAGGCAGGTAGCCTGGCAGATAAAGCTTGACGATGTAGTCAACGATACCATGCGCACCTATACCGTAGAGGTGGGCTCGAATGAGCAGCAGCCCAAGACCCTGACACAGACCTTCCTTGTTCCCAGTATTTTCAGAGATGACAGCGGCGACACCGACGGTGACGGCCTGCTTGACAGCTGGGAGACACGCGGCGCTGACTTTGACGGCGACGGAAACATTGATTTGCCTCTCGATAAGATGGGAGCGGACCCGTACGTCAAGGATGTCTATGTCGAGGTTGACTGTATTCAGGGCAGCAGCGCGACAACACAGGAGTTTTTTGACAAGGTCGCGGCAGAATATGAGAGGCATAACATCCGTCTGCATATAGATTTCGGCGCAAACGCAATTGACTATGTCACAAAGCAGAAGTGGAGCACTTACCCCGGAGGCACCGGTTCGAATACAATCCCTGCCGTAAATGAAGAAAATGTATTCAGCGTCATTCATACCCTGGCAAATACTCACTTCACACCGGCGAGAACAAGAGCATTCCATTACTGCGTATATGCTCCCAAACTCGGCGGAGCAGGCGGCTGGGCATATCTCAACGATCAGCTCTTTGCCGTACTTGCCGATCCGCAGTATATGGATGACTGGGATAAGGGCGCGGCGTTTATGCATGAGCTCGGTCACAATCTCGGCCTCAGACACGGCGGCGATGACAACCTGAACAACAAGCCCAACTATCTGAGCAATATGAACTATCTGTATTCCTACGACAGCGTTCTGGGTTACAGATACTCCGATTATGATCTTTTTGATATTGACGAAAACAACCTTAACGAGGCCTACGGAATAGACCCTGCCGGATTAACCGAAAATTCCGGAATCATTATGCGTATGCTCGTGAACAACCAGATGTATTACTATCCCACCTCAAAGACTCCCATCGATTTCAACCTTGACGGTGATACCGATGACATCGGCGTCAAAGCCGACCTTTCAAACCGTTCGCAGGCAACCGAACCCGACGAGGAAGTAAGCTACGATATTCTTACCAGCCAGAACGACTGGGACGCTCTTTCGTTCAAGGGCAGAAATATCGGCACCGTCGGAGCAACCGTAGGAGTCACCTTTGACCAGAGAAATATTGACTCTGTAGTGGATGAGCCGCAAATCAAGGATCTTGAAAAGGTTCACCTTTTCCCGGAGAACAAAGACAATACCGGCATAAGAGGTTCCTTCATTCATATTCTTAAAAACCCCGGTACCGCAAAACTGAGCTACCGTGAAAAACTTCAGCTCACATGCAAGGCGGACTTCATTCTCTCCAATCAGCATATCGAGATTTATTCCGGCGACAAACTGATTGCCCTTGGAGAAAAAAACGTAAATGAATTGACGGTTACAACGGATGAACTCAGAAGAGACACCGTCATTACCGCGAAGATTGTTGACGACAATAAAAACCTGATATCCGACGACTCGGAAAATGTTGAAGTCAGCGGCTCCTTACTGACGAGGATTATCGCATTCTTCAAGGGACTGGTCGGCTCGCTTCAGACCGTAATCCAGTCATAAAACGGCAAAGGAACAAATCAGAATACAGTTCCCGGCGGCAGCATACGGCTGCCGCCTTTCCTTTTTACGGAGTGTGAAGAGCAGTTTGCCGAAAAAGTGGAATTGTTCATATTTTTGTGCTATTATTAAAGAAAAATCTTGGAGAAAAACCGATGAAAAACAATATGCCGCAGATATCCGCTTCGGTTTCCCGCATGACGGACCTTTGCGTAAAAAACACATCAATAAATCCGGACCTGTATCAGCAGTATGATGTAAAACGCGGTTTGCGTGATGTCAACGGAAAAGGAGTGCTTACCGGGCTCACCGAGATATCCGAAATAGTGGGCAGCAGGACTGTTGACGGCAAGTCAGTTCCCTGTGAAGGCGAACTGTTTTACAGGGGATACAACGTATGCGATCTGATAAAGAGCACGACAGACGGCAACCGCTTCGGCTTTGAGGAAGTTGCCTATCTTCTCATTTTCGGCGAACTGCCGGGCAGGAGCGAACTTGAAGATTTCAGAAATCTTCTCTCCGATTTGCGCACTCTGCCCAGAAATTTCGTGCGTGATGTGGTTATGAAGGCGTCAAGCCCCGATGTTATGAATTCGGTGTCAAAGGCAATCCTGTCCCTTCATTACTATGACAGCAGGGCAAACGATATTTCCCTCGATAATGTAATGCGGCAGTGTCTTAAACTCATATCGGTCCTGCCTATGCTCTCGGTCTACAGTTACCAGGCCAACAATTATTATCACAACGCTGAGAGTCTCTATATTCATTCCCCTCTGCCGGAGCTGTCAACCGCCGAAAACCTGCTCTATATGCTCAGACCGGACTGCAAATTCACGGAGCTTGAGGCAAGGGTGCTCGACACCGCCCTCATTCTTCATGCCGAGCACGGCGGAGGAAACAATTCAACCTTCACAATGCACGTGGTTTCCTCCTCAGGCACCGACACATATTCGGCAACCGCCGCGGCAATGTGTTCCCTCAAGGGCGGGAAGCACGGCGGTGCGAACATAAAGGTTGTTGAGATGTTTGACGACATGAAAAAGAATGTCAGGGACTGGAAGGATGAAGAGGAAATAACCGCTTATCTCAATAAACTGCTCAATAAGGAAGGCTTTGACAGGTCCGGCCTTATTTACGGTATGGGTCACGCCGTTTATTCGGTTTCCGATCCGAGGGCGGGCATATTCAGGTCATTTGTCAGGGAGCTTTCCGAGGAAAAAGGCCTCAGTGATGAATTTAATCTTTACAGCCGTGTCGAAAAACTCGCTTCGGAGGCAATTGCAAGCAAGAGGAAAATATACAAGGGCGTGAGCGCGAATGTTGATTTTTACAGCGGTTTTGCTTACAGAATGCTCGGCCTGCCCGTCGAGCTTTATACTCCGATTTTCGCGGTTTCCCGAATTGTCGGATGGAGCGCCCACCGTATGGAAGAGCTTATAAACGCCGGCAAAATCATCAGGCCGGCATACAAGAGCATCGCCGAAAGAAAGGAATATATTCCCATTGACGAAAGGAAGTCATAAACTTGGAACTGAAAGCGATGTCATTCAACATTCAGCACTGCAGGAATTTTATAACCGGGGAGATAGATTTTGATTTCTTTGCGCAGGCCATCGCTTCAACCGGCGCTGATATAATCGGACTTAATGAGGTGCGCGGTAAGGGCGCGGATCCGGAATATGAAGATCAGACATCGATTTTAGCCGAAAAGCTCGGATTCAGCTCTTATTTTTCCGAAGCAATCGCTTTTGACGGGAAAAACCCGTACGGAAACGCAATTTTATCGAGATATCCCATTATTTCCGCCGTGACGGAAGGAATACCCGACCCTGCGGTGAAAACGGGAAAAGAATATTATGAAACAAGGGCCTTGCTGAAGGCAAAGGTGGATTACGCAGGCGGAGTCAACGTTCTTGTTACCCACTTCGGGCTCAATACAGACGAGCATCTTAATGCCGAAAAAACCGTATTGGCAAATATACCGGACAGCCGCTGTATTCTGATGGGCGATTTCAATATGAAGCCGGACAGCTCCGTGATTTCGCGTATTTCGGCGAGGCTGAACGATACGGCAGGCGTGAATGACGGTCCCATGCCGACCTTTCCGTCGGATAAGCCGGACAGAAAAATAGATTACATATTTGTAAGCGAAGATATAAAAGTCAGAGAGGCGTTTATACCGGATCTGATTGTTTCGGATCACAGACCGTGTATAGCCGTTCTCGATATATAAGGCGGTGAAAAAATGAGCAGCAACGGAAATCTCAGGGAAAAGCCCGCGCTTGTAAGAGAAGAAATCAAAAAGGTAATCATAGGTAAGGACGAGGTTATTGACGCTGTGCTTATGGCTGTTCTTGCGGGCGGTCATATTATGCTGGAAGATATACCCGGAGTCGGCAAAACGACACTTGCCCTTGCTCTTTCGCGTGCCCTTTCTCTCAGATACCGCAGGATGCAGTTCACCCCCGATGTTCTGCCCGGGGATGTTACGGGTTTCTCGATGTACAATAAGCAGACGGATGCCTTTGAATACAGGGAGGGCGCAGTCATGTGCAACCTCTTCCTTGCGGATGAAATCAACCGCACTTCACCTAAAACCCAGTCGGCTCTGCTTGAAGTTATGGAGGAGGGTAAGGTCACCGTTGACGGCGTAACCCATCCTCTGCCTTCGCCGTTTTTTGTTATAGCAACCCAGAATCCTCTCGGCTCCGCAGGCACCCAGAAGATGCCCGAGTCCCAGCTTGACCGATTTATGATAAGGCTGACCATGGGTTACCCCGATCCGGCGAGCGAAGCCCTTATGCTCAAATATGAGGGCAGAAACGATATGGATGATGTCAAAGCGGTGGCAACGCTTGACGATATTATTGAAATGCAAAAAGAAGTCAATAAAATATTTGCCGATGACAGTATTTTTGACTATATAGCCGAGATTATGGTTAAATCCAGAAATTCCGAGTGGCTCAGGACAGGCATAAGCCCGAGAGGAGCAAAGGCAATACTGAGAATGGCAAGGGCGCACGCATATACCGAAAAAAGAGACTATGTTGTTCCCGAGGACATTCTGGCGATTCTGGCTATGACCTCGTGCCACAGAATTACTCTCAGCGCCAAGGCCAAGGCAGCGGGAAGAACAGAGAAAGAGGTAGTTCTCGAAACTGCGGGTCTTGTTGAAATGCCGCGGGCATAATACCGCCGGTTAAACGTAAAATCAGAAACAAAAAAAGGAATCGGGAGTGATGATTATGCTGAAAAACAGGATTGGTTACGGCATAGTTTTCCTCATTTCCGTTTTCCTTTTTGTTTTTTATCACAATCTTTTCTTCTTTTATATATTTCTCATTGTTGCGCTGCTTCCCGTTTTCAGCAGATTCGCGTGCGCTTATGTTTTCAGAAGGACACAGGTTAAAGCGGGTATGCCGATGGGCGCAATCGGAACGGAGAATGACATACCCGTTCTTTTTGAAATTGAAAATTCTTCCGCCCTGCCCATGCCGGGAATAACCCTGGAATACACCGTTGAAAACGGATTTTACCCCAATGATGAAGTGCATTACGTAAGTCTTCCGCTGCCGAGAGGAAAGAGCTCATACGGCTGGAAGATTTCATCCGTCTACGCAGGCAAGGTAAACCTGAGCGGCAGAAAAGTCAGTATGCGCGATTATCTCGGCATCTTCAACTTTAAGCGTGACTGGGACGAAACAGAATCCGTCACCGTCTTTCCGAAAGAGTCGGAAATTATAATGAATATTATTGAAGGCCTGCTCACACCGGGAGAGGATACTCAGGCCGACACCGCCGATACGGTTGAGGATGTCACCCAGATAAAGGAATTCAGGGAGTACAGACCCGGGGACAGAATGCAGAAGGTGAACTGGAAAATAACCGCCAAGAGGGACAAATTGTTTGTGCGGGAGTTTGAGAAGGAGTTCAACCGTACCGTAACACTGCTGGTGGAGCTCAGGAAAGATTCCGATGAGCCCGGATTCCTTGACGATCTTATCACCGCTTTTTATTCCTCCGCGGTTTTGCTTATTGATAAGGAAATCAATTTCCGCGTTCAGTGGTATGATAAAGACAGCGACCGCTTTGTGAGTGAAATCGTTGACGAACCCGAAGTGCTGAGTGACGTGATGTCACAGATGTTTGCGTCAAAGAGTTATGACGGATATCCCGCATACGAAAAATATACGCAGTCCCAATCGAATGAGAGAGACAACGCAATTTATTTTACCTCGCCCGGTTTCGCCCCGGATGAGGATAAAAGAATACTCGGAACTTATAAGGATAAGGTTTCTGTAATATGTCTTTTCTGAACATCGGAAAAAACAGGATAAAGAAAAAAGAGCTGAAAAACAGGGCGCGCAGAGAGGAACTCTCAAAGGCAACCGGTATTTATTTTTACCCGGACCTGACTGCCGCAAAAGAGGGCTTTCCCTTTCTGAAATATATTATAAACGCCCTTGCGCTTTTCGGAGCGTCATTCGGCTCGCTTTATTGCGTGATTTCCGCGTTTGAGCTTGAAATGACGGTCATACCCCTGGCTTTTACCTGTGTTATTTTCTCGCTGATATTCTCGTTTATGTATTTCAGCTTCAAGGCAAAAATAATCACATATCTGCTTGTGCTTTTCTCCGTGATAGGCATCGGCTTCGGATATTTTTCCGTTGTCAACAGCGGAATAAGCGCAATCAGAAACCACATCCTGAAATTTATTGACGAACACGGCGGGCTTCCCTTTTTAAGGGAATTCAATGTCAGCTATAACGATGAATATATCGCAATGTCCATAGCCGTGTGTGTTTTCGCCGTCGCTCTTATACTGCTTCTCAACATTTTCATATCCGAAAAAATGAACCTGCTTATGCTATTCGCGCTGACTTTTCCGTTCGTTCAGCTCGGTATGTATTTCGGATATGCCACATCGAAGCTTGCCATGCTTCTGGTAGCGGCGAGCTGGTTCCTCGTTGCAGGAGTCAGATTTTCCAATGCGTATAACGGTCTTACAGTTAATATGGAGAGCAGGTCGTCTGTCAGGAAGCACAAGCACCGTTACGGTTTTATCACGGACTCCGTCAACACAGCGAAAGTGGCTGCGGTCTGGCTGATGTTCATTCTCGTTATCACCGTTCCCGTCTTTTCGGTAATGCCGGAGGACGGTTTTGAGCTTTCCCTGCCGACCGACGGGCTGAAAACAGGCACGGAACGTGTAGTCAAAAACTATCTTTCATACGGAATGACATCCATATTCACGCCCGACAGAAAGAGCAGCGAGCCCGGTCATCTTTCAAACGTTTCGTCCATATCGTTTGACGGCAGAACGGACCTGAAAGTAACGACCGTCAACTACAGGGCGGACAGGATATATCTCAGAAGTTTTGCCGGCTATGACTATAACGGATATTCTCTCAGGTGGAGCAGGGGAATACCCTCTGACACCGAGCAGATGTTCAATTACACGGCGAATCTGCTGGAACAGGACTTTGAGAATTCACAGATAACCTCCGTTTCCCGTCACAGAGCCAGGGTAAGACTTGCCGATCCGTCCCTCATAGGTACAGGTTTGAATGTGCCTTATTATTCCGCGCTTTCGCACAGCGGATACAGATTTATTACCTCGGGGGAGGTTGTGAGAGAGGACAGCTCCGGGTCAAACGAAGAAGAATATATCTTTTTTACCGACGATAAAGGCGGCAACTACAGTGAAATCATTGAGAACTGCAAGGATGAGAAACTGAAAGAAAGCTTCGCACGGACTGCTGAACTGATAAGGAAAGACGCATATTCAAATGCCATGCGTGTGCCCGAAAGAAACCTGCCCGCAATCGAAAAATTCTGCCTGGCATACGGCATCTCGGCTGACTCGGACGATGTGGTTTCCGATGTGGTTTCCGTGCTCGAAGATAACTTTGAATACACCCTCAGACCGGATAAGGTGCCTTACGGCGAGGACTATGTGAATTTCTTCCTTCTTGCCTCGCAAAAGGGGTATTGCCAGCATTTTGCTTCGGCCGCGACGCTCATTTTCAGGTATCTCGGCATACCCGCGCGCTATGCGGAGGGCTATGTGGTTGACAGGAGCGATTTCTATGATTCCCCCGCGCTTGACACGGAAAAGGTCGAGGACTGGCTGACCACGCCTTACAGAGCGGATACCGAGGTCAAAGAGGTTTCGGTGCCCGATTACAACGCCCACGCCTGGGCCGAGATCTATGTTGAAGGACTTGGCTGGAAACCGGTCGAAGCCACTACCGCCGCCGTTGCCGATGATCAGCAGAGTCTCCTTTCCGCTCTTTTCGGTGGGACAAATGCGCTGATTTCACCCGCCGCAAGGGAACTTATGGAAAATGTCAGACAGATAGACACCGAGAAAACCAAGACAAGCCTGACGAAGCTGTTTTTTGCCTTTCTTATTATGCTTGCCGCGGCGTATTTTATCCGTATGGCGGTTATCACACTTATGAGGCACAGGGCATTCCATACGGGCAATCTGCGGTGTGATGTGGGAAACAGTTACGCTCACCTTTATCTCATTGAAAAGTTTGCCGGGAATACGGGTGACAGGGAGCTGTCATATTCCGAGTTTACAGCCATGCTTGAAAACAGGGGATTTACCGGAGAGATGAGCGGCAAAGACCTGTGCGGTAAAATTGAAAAAGCGCTTTTTTCCGGCAGGAGTGACGAAGGCGTTTGCCGCGAGCTTAAGAAAACGCTCAGATCCCTGAAAAACAAGGCGTTTATGGATATGACGGTAAAGCAGAAATTCCGATTCCTTTTCATAAAAGTGCTGTGGTGACGCCGGCGCTGACCCTGCCGCAGAGAGGCCGATTCTTTAATTTTTTATGAATATTTCTTCTTTCTTTTGACATTGACAAAAGATTGTGATAATATCAAAATGACAGAAAAGGGTTGCATTTTAATGCAACGGAAGGAGCGATATAAATGGCAGCTTTAAATCTTGAAAAATACGGCATAAATGATGTAAAAGAAATTGTTTACAATCCTTCATACGAGCGGCTTTTCGAAGAGGAAACCAAGCCCGGCCTTACCGGTTATGATGTGGGTCAGGTTAGCGAACTCGGCGCGGTAAATGTTATGACCGGCGTATATACAGGCCGTTCACCCAAGGATAAATACATCGTTATGGATGAAAACTCGAAGGATACCGTATGGTGGACAAGCGATGAGTATAAAAACGACAACCATCCCATGAGCGAAGAGGTCTGGGAAAAAGTCAAGGCTCTTGCCCGTGAGCAGCTCAGCGGCAAACGTCTTTTTGTTGTCGATGCCTTCTGCGGCGCGAACAAGGATACCCGTATGGCCATCCGTTTTATAATGGAGGTTGCCTGGCAGGCACACTTCGTGGAGAATATGTTCATCAAGCCCACGGCTGAGGAACTCGAAAACTTTGAGCCTGATTTCGTGGTTTACACCGCTTCAAAGGCAGAGGTCGGCAACTATAAAGAACTCGGCCTTAATTCAAGCACCTGTGTTGCTTTCAACATCACATCACGCGAGCAGGTTATTCTCAACACCTGGTACGGCGGCGAAATGAAGAAGGGTCTGTTCTCAATGATGAACTACTACCTTCCCCTCAAGGGTATTGCCGCAATGCACTGCTCGGCAAATACCGATATGGACGGCAAAAACACCGCCATTTTCTTCGGCCTTTCCGGCACGGGAAAGACCACCCTTTCCACCGACCCCAAGAGGCTGCTTATCGGCGATGACGAGCACGGCTGGGATGATAACGGCGTTTTCAATTTTGAGGGAGGCTGCTATGCCAAGGTTATAAATCTTGACAAAGATTCTGAGCCCGATATATATAATGCAATCAAACGCAACGCGCTGCTTGAAAACGTTACGCTTGACAAGGACGGCAAAATTGACTTCAGCGATAAGAGCGTTACGGAAAATACCCGTGTATCCTATCCAATCACTCACATCAAAAATATCGTAAGACCCGTTTCATCCGCTCCCGACGCGAATCAGGTTATATTCCTTTCGGCTGACGCTTTCGGAGTTTTGCCTCCGGTTTCCATACTCACGCCGGAACAGACCAAATACTATTTCCTCTCCGGTTTTACCGCCAAACTTGCAGGTACCGAGCGCGGTATCACGGAGCCCACTCCCACATTTTCCGCCTGCTTCGGTCAGGCTTTCCTCGAGCTGCATCCCACAAAGTATGCCGATGAGCTAGTAAGAAAGATGCAGAAGAGCGGCGCAAAGGCCTATCTTGTAAACACCGGTTGGAACGGAACAGGCAAGCGTATTTCCATAAAAGATACCAGAGGCATCATAGACGCTATCCTCTCGGGCGCCATCAACAAGGCTCCGACAAAGAAGATACCCTTCTTCAACTTTGAAGTTCCCACTGAGCTTGAGGGCGTTGACAGCGCCATTCTCGATCCCAGGGATACATATGCCGACGGCAGCGTCTGGGATGAAAAAGCAAAAGACCTCGCAGGCAGATTTATTGATAACTTCAAAAAGTACGAAGGCAACGAAGCAGGCAGGGCGCTTGTTTCCGCAGGTCCTTCGCTTTAAAAAGATGCAGATTCAAAAAACAAATATGTCAGCAAGTCCTCCGGATATTGACCTGTCCGGGGGATTTTCTTTTTACCCTGAGAGTGAAGCGACACGGCTATATATTATAAATAATAAATAAATTATTGAAATCTTAACAATTTGGTAGTATAATGCACTATATATATGCTTAAAATAAGGGAGAATCGGCAAAGGAGGGATTACGGTGCAGGCATATTTTGATAACAGCGCGACCACGAAGCCGTGCCCCGAAGCGACTGCGGCCGTGAATGAGGCCCTCACCGCAAACTGGGGGAATCCTTCATCCCTTCACTACGTCGGAATTTCGGCAGACAGAATAATTGCGGACGCCAAGGAAGCGGTCGCGGGTGAACTGCACTGCAGTCCGGAAGAAATATTCTTCACCTCAGGCGGAACGGAATCCAACAATCTCGCAATCATCGGAGCCGCGCGTCAGATGAGGAGATACGGCAATAAGATAGTGTCAACCTCAGTTGAGCATCCGAGTGTGGACGAAACTCTGAAATATCTTGCAGGTGAGGGTTTTGAAATAGTCAGGCTCGGGGTTAACAAGGACGGCGTTATCGATGTGAACGAGCTTTATGAAGCCGTTGATGCCGGTACCGTGCTTATCACCATGATGCTTGTCAATAACGAAGTGGGTTCGGTTATGCCGGTTCAGGCGGCGAGAAAAGCCGCCGACAGAGCCAAATCAAAGGCTTTGATTCACTGCGATGCCGTTCAGGCCTTCGGCAAGACTGATGTGCGTCCCTCACGCCTCGGAGCTGACATTATTACAGTCAGTTCTCACAAAATCCACGGGCCGAAAGGAGCCGGCGCCCTTTACATAAAAAAGGGAGTGCGCATAAAGCCTCTTATTTTCGGCGGCGAGCAGGAAAACAAAATGAGGCCCGGCACCCAGGCGACTCCCGCCATTGCGGGTTTCGGAGCGGCGGTCAGAGCTCTGCCGGATAAAGACGCGCAGGCGAAAAGAACAGCGGAGCTGAAAAACTATATGCTCGGTCTGTTCAGGGAAGCGGGAGGCATAGAGGTTAATTCGCCGGAAAATGCCCTGCCGTATATCACAAATATTTCGGTTGAAGGAATAAAGTCCGAGCCGATGCTCAACTTTCTCTCGTCAAAAGGCGTTTGCGTCTCCGCAGGTTCAGCGTGCTCGGGCGGAAAAAAGAGCCGTGTCCTATCTGCTATGGGGCTTGACTCTTACAGGCTGGAAAGCCCGCTGAGAATCAGTTTTTCAAGATATACAACCAAAGAAGAGATAGATTATCTTGCTGCGATGATAGCGGCGGGGAAAAATGAAATAAGAAGAATCAAGTGAAACAGTTCTTTCGCAAAACGGAGAATATATGAAAGAAGTAATCTTACTCAAAAACGGCGAGCTTGCCCTCAAAGGGCTCAACCGCAGAACCTTCGAGGATATGCTCATAAAAAATATGAAACACCGGCTGCTGCCCGTCGGCAAGTTTATCTTTACCCCCTCGCAGTCAACCATAGTTGCCGAGCCGGCGGATGAAAACTGCGACCTGGACGAAGCGGTTGCCGTAATAAGCAAGGTGTTCGGTATAGCAGCCTTTTCGAGAGCGGCGGCAGTCGAGAAGGATTTTGACACCATTCTCACAAGCACGGCGGAATACCTTGGAGAGGAGCTTCTCGCCGCACGGAGCTTCAAGGTTGAGGCAAAGCGTTCCGACAAAAAGTTCCCGCTCAAATCTCCTGAGATTTGCAGGGAGACAGGGGAATACATTCTCAAAAGATTTCCCCACCTTTGTGTCGATATTCACAATCCCGATATCACAATCAACATAGAGATAAGAGATACTGCCGCATTTATCCACGGCAAACAGATAAAAGGCGCAGGTGGAATGCCTGTAGGTTCTTCCGGAAAGGCGTGCCTGATGATTTCGGGAGGAATAGACAGCCCCGTGGCGGGCTACATGATGGCTAAAAGAGGCCTTGAACTTATGGCCGTTCATTTTGCTTCTCCTCCCTATACGAGTGAGAAGGCGGAGCAGAAAGTTCATTCTCTGCTTAAAAAAGTTGCGGCGTACTCCGGCAGAATCGGTTTATGGGTTGTGCCCTTCACCGAAATCCAGGAAGCGATCAAGGACAACTGTCCCGAGGAAATCTTCACTGTTGTTATGCGCAGAATGATGATGAGAATTGCCCAGCGCATAGCCGTCGGGAACAAGGCGGGCGCCCTCATAACCGGGGAGAGCGTAGGGCAGGTTGCCAGCCAGACCATGCACGCCATTGCCTGCACACAGGCGGTTTGCGAAATCCCCGTTTTCAGACCTCTCATAGGTATGGACAAGGATGAGGTCATCTCATTATCAAGAAAAATAGACACCTTTGAAACTTCAATTCTTCCCTACGAGGATTGCTGCACGGTGTTTACTCCGAGGCACCCCAAAACAAGGCCTACGGTTGATTATGTTGAAAAGTGCGAGAGTGTCACCGATTGGGAGCCTATGCTTGAAAAAGCGGAAAAGGAAGCAAGATTCATATTCATAAACTGAAAGCGGTGAAAAAATGGCGGTATGCGAAATAATTTCCGTGGGCACTGAAATATTGCTCGGCAATATTCTTGATACCAACAGCAGATTCCTTTCAAGGGAACTCGCCGCAATGGGCATATCGGTATTTCATCGTACAACGGTAGGAGATAACAAAGAGAGACTGGCGCAGGCGGTCAGGACTGCTCTTTCCCGGAGCGATATTGTAATTGCGACGGGCGGGCTTGGACCGACTGCCGATGATATAACCAAGGAAACCTGCTGCGAAGTTATGGGCTCACGCCTTGTCTTTGATGAGGAAGCGGCCGCACGTATAAGAGGTTATTTTTCCGGTCAGAAGCGTACAATGCCCGAGAGCAACTTCAAACAGGCTTATGTGCCGGAGGACGGTGTTGTTTTCACAAATGAGAACGGTACCGCTCCCGGCGCGGGAATAAAGAAAAACGGCAAATGCCTTGTGGTTTTGCCGGGGCCTCCGTTTGAAATGGAGCCGATGTTTCTGAAATATGTCAAGCCCTTCCTCAGGGAATACAGCGGCTCGGTGCTCGTATCGAGTGAGATTTACACCATGGGTCTTGGGGAGAGCGCTATGGCGGAAGCGGTCAGCGACCTTCTCGAGCTTGAAAACCCGACTGTAGCTCCCTATTGCAGAATGGGCGAGGCGTTTCTCAGATTAACCGCCATGGCTGAGAATGAGGAGAGAGCAAGAGAACTGATTAAACCCGTCTCCGATGAAATCGTCAGACGGCTCGGAAATTCGGTTTACGGCGTTGACTGCGGCAACATAGAGACAAGAACGGTAAACCTGCTTAAAGAGAAAGGCTTGACTCTGGCCACGGCAGAAAGCTGCACCGCGGGTCTGGTTGCCAAAAGAATCACGGATATACCCGGAGCGAGTACAGTATTCAAACACGGTGTGATAACCTATGCCAATGAGGTTAAGGTCAAGGTTCTCGGAGTTGACCCCGGAACATTGGCGGCTCACGGGGCGGTCAGCGAAGAGACAGCCCTTGAAATGGCGGCGGGTATAAGGCGGATTTCCGGCGCGGACATAGGTGTTTCCGTCACCGGTTTTGCCGGACCCGATGCCGATGAAGAAGGAAAGAAGCCCGGCCTGATCTATACGGCCATTGATACTGCCGATACCCGGATATGCAAAAAGACAGAAACCGGAAGGAACGACAGAAACTATAACAGATTTGTTTCCGCATCCCGTGCGCTTAACCTCGTGAGGGAATACGCGGAAAAGAGAGGACGGACAAATGAAGAGCAATAAAGCCCTTGCAGTGCTTTGCTGCCTGATGGCAGTTATGATTCTGACATTCACCGGGATGCTGTTTATGAAACTCAAAGTTGACAGACAGACAGAAGTTCCCGTTTCATATAATTACGACATTGCCGATGCGGTTGAGACAGACAAGCCCGCAAAGGAGGTTGCCGCTGTTGAGCCGAACTGCATGAAGGGCGTCAAGTTCCCCGAGGGCATACTTGATTCAATGAAAACGGCTTATGCGGTCAACAAAAATTGCGTAGGCAGAATTTCAATCCCGGGCACTGAAATCGACACCGTCATTATTCAGGGTAAGGACAACAGCAGATACCTGACTTACAACTTCTATGAGATATGGACCTCGGAGGTCAGCGGTACTCTTTACGGAAATGTATTTCTCGACTACCAGTGCCGCAACGATGAGTATCTTTCCAAGAACACCATCCTTCACGGCCATACAACCGGAAAGTCCGACAACATACCCAAGCAGTCATTCCGTTCCCTCTACGACTACCGCAGCAAGGAACACTTTATAGAATGTCCGATAATAAAATACACAACCCTTTATAATGAGTACACCTTCAAAATTTGCGATGTATTCTATTCAACCACGCAGCCCGGGTATGATAACGGCTACTTCTTCAACTATATCTATCCGGATATGTCAGATTCAAATATGGTTGGATATATAGATCAGGTCAATCAGAGACGGCTTTATGATACCGGTGTTTCCCTTGAGCCCACGGATAACATAATAACTCTTTCCACCTGTATTTACGACTTCGGAAAGAGTATAGATACAAGGCTCGTGGTTGTCGGACGGCTGCTTCACGAGGGCGAGGATGAAAGCATTGACGCCTCCCTTGTAAAGGACAATCCCGATTACCGCAGACCGCAGAAATGGTATGACAACCACGGTAAGAAGAATCCCTATAAGAATGCCGAAAAATGGAAACCGAGCGCGGAATAAGCCCGTAAGAAAATCCCAAAAGGAGTAAGATTATGGCAGATAACAACAAGAATAATGACAACATCTTCAGCTCCATAAGCAATGAGGAGGATATTACCGAAATAGATTTCGGCAGTTTCCTTGCCGACAAGGACAACACCTCAGTGCTCTATGAGGGTTTTCACGAGGATATTGAGAAAACCGAAAAGAGTCTTGCCGATGAGCTGCAGAATCTCTATGATGATATAATGGCTACAGGGCCTGTCACCATTGTTCCCAGAACGATGGAGGAAATAGCCGCAAAGGAAAATCCGGAGGAGGAGAAACCGTCTACTCCGCTTGAGGAAATGTGGCTCAGCCCCGAAGAATATATTGAAGTGCCTCCCGTTGAGGCGAGCAGCAAGGTCGACACATCTCCGTCGGTTTCGATGGAGAGCGCGAAGGATGATATATTTGAGCTTATAGAGAATCTTAAATCCGATACGGACAGTGAAACGGGTTTTGACGAATTACTTGCGGATATAGAGTCCGACAAACAGATTTCTCCGCTTGATGATATGAAGGACATTGACAAACTCACCGAGGAATTTGTTGCGCGGAAAGAAACTCCGAAAGCGGAAAGTCCGGCAAAAAAGGGTTATTTGAGCGACGATCCCGAGTTTATGGATGAGCTTTCGTCTCTGCTCGGTGATGACGTGCCGGGAGAAGAGCCTGTTAAGGCGGAGCAGGTACCGCCGGAAGGGCAGAAGCCGGTCAAGAAGGTGCCGTTTGTCATTAATATTCCCGATGAGGAAGAGAATGCTCCCGTGAGCGTCCCCGTAGAGACTCTCATCCCAACCGAAAACAGGCAGAAGACAGTCGGAATAGAGCCTGTTGAGGTTATAGAGGATGACGGTAAGATTACCCGCAAGGAAAAGAAACAGGCAAAAAAGGAAACCAAGGAGCTTGAAGGCAAAAACAGCGGCGCCGGCGAGGCAGCCCGCAGAGTAGTCCTTGTCATTTCCATGATTGTTATATTGGTTTGCTCGGGTATTCTTGTTAACACCTATATTATTGAGCCGTATCAGTTCAAGAAGCATCAGCAGGAAGTCAGCGATGCCATCAGTGATGACAGCGGCACATTTGATAACGCTTCCGAGGCGGTTGTCAGCCCGGAGTCCGATTATCCCGAGGGTATGTTGCTCAAATATACAAAGCTTTATGACATAAATCCGGATCTCAGAGGCTGGATTTCTGTGCCTGCATACGAGATAAATCTTCCCGTTGCCCAGGGAACGGATAACGATTATTACCTTCACAGGAATATATACAAGAAGCGCACGAATTACGGCGTACCGTTCTTCGACAGCAGAATAAGGGACTTCAAGAATCTTCCCAGAAATACTGTTATTTACGGTCACAATATGCGTCACGATGACCTCATCTTCGGCATGCTCGAGGATTACAGGGATATTGACGGATTCAAAAAGGCGCCGGTGATTGAGTGCAACACAATTTACGGCGATCACACCTGGTTTGTTTACGCGGCGTTTATTTCAAACGCAAAAGAGGCGCAGGATAACGGCTATGTTTTCCCGTATAACTTCATCGACCTGAAAGAGTCGAAATTCATTGAATATATCAATGAACTGGATAAGAGAAAGTTCTATACCACGGGTATTGATATTCTGCCTACAGACAAGATACTCACACTCTCAACCTGCTGCTACGATTTCGACGACGCAAGGCTTGTTGTTGTTGCCAGACTGAGGAGAGACGGAGAAAGCAGCACATTTGACACCTCGAAGGCTGTTAAGAATGAGAACCCGAAGTATCCGCAGGCGTGGTATGACGCCAACAAGAAGACCAATCCTTACAGTGACGACGCAAGGTGGAATCCGAATTCAACCGTTGATTAACTGCGAAGAGAGCTGAATACCGGTTTCACGCAAAGCGGAGCTCCGTTTTCCTTTACGGAGTTTTCCGTGTCGTCAGGTCGAAAGGAGATTCATTATGGATAAGCAGATAAAACTGTATTTACCGAAGTCGGAAAGCGCAAACGGCGAAGTTGCCCAAAGAATCAAATCAGAGCTGGAAGTTGCGCATACATTTGCATATGATTCGGCGTGGGGAGCGGCAAAAGCGGCGGTTGACGCAACCGCCGACGGCTCAGTTTCGGTTGTTGTGGCCGAGCCTGCGCAGTACGGCCTGGTAAAGATGTGCCTTTTCAAGGCTCTTTCGGTAAAAATCCTACGTTCATCCAAAATCAAAAAGAAAATCGGCGATAAAATTGATCCTCATTCGGACGATTACAATGTCCAGACCGCAATTCCCAAGGGGGCTGCCGTGTTTGTTTCATTTGACGGATTGTATTCTTCGTTTGCCTGTCCGTCGGGCGAAGGAAAGATTGTGTTCGTTTCGTCCGATATGGTACGTCTTAATGAGGCAATAGAACAGGGCGTATTCATGGATGAGCCGGATACAAAGGCCGCCGCAAGCGCCAGAGACCTGCTCCGTGAGAAGATTGCCGCTGTCAATGAGAGCGGAAAGAGCGTTGCAATAGCAAATTCAGGCAATGCCGCCAAACTCCTTACTGTCATAAAAGCGGTCGGAGGCAGTGAAGAGGTATTCAGGAGCGTTGATATTGAAGACGGGGATTCGGCGGTTGAAGATGCCGCCGCGTCTATGGCAAGCTCCGCGAGGAAACTGTCCGGGTCAGATTTCGGCGCGTTTATATCCTCTCCCGCTCAGGACGGCTCAATCAGCGTTTGTGTTGCCGGCGAAAAGGCGGCAAAGGTTAATACTGTTCATCCCGTTGAGGGTGAGGACGGCAATAAAGTTACCGGGGCCGCGGTTGTGACCCTTTGCGATATGATGCTCGAGGCGACGAAGGAGGACATTCAGGTTCCGGAGCCGGAAAAGAAAGACGTTTCAAAGGTTCCGTTGATTATTTCGATAGTCTGCTTAGCGCTTGCCCTCATTCTCTGTGTTGTCATAGGGGTAATAGGTCTCTCAGGCAGAAATTCACAGGCTGAGGATGAAGCCGCCATGAGCGAGACAACAGATGATGTCAGATACAGCGACGATGAGGACTTTGACATCTATGAAGCAGGTGAGGTTTCTCCCCTTCACGCGAGCGCATACGACCCTTTTTTAACTTCCGCGAACAGGATTCAGTCCACGGTGCTCGGAGCGCTCGAGGCTACGGCATCCTTTGCGCAGACCACATATATTGCAGGTGACGCAGGTATGTCCGCCGGAGACGGCCTTACCACCTCGCCCATAGATTACGACGAAGGCGAGGCTCCGGAAGACACTCAGACAACTCTTGCACCGGAGGAAACCTCTGTGGGAAGCGATCTCACAGTTTCGACGGCAACCACGGTTGCCATCGGCGAACCGGGTACATCCGCTCCCGTGACAACCGCCCAGCCCACAGGCAAATTTATCCTGACCGTTTACGGCTGGGGCCACGGAGTGGGTATGAGCCAGCTCGGCGCAAAGACTATGGCAAGGCAGGGCAGTACCTGTAACGAGATTCTGGGCCATTATTTCCCCGGAACGGTAATAGCCGTTGACCCGAATACACCGAAGTATGTTACCGAGCCGGATGAAAACGGAAACGGCGGTATGACTCTTCTTGAGTATTTATGTAAAACAACCAAGCAGGAGATAGGCGATAACGCTCCTCTTGAAGCGCTGAAAGCGCAGGCGGTTGCCGCCTATACCTATGCCATGTTTAACGGCTCGTTTGACCGGGGACAGACGATAGATTACAACTTCAGTTACCGCGGTACGAAAGTGGAGGAGGCGGTTATGGATATCCTCGGCATCAGCAGTGAAGATGAGTGGCCTCATTCCAGATATGTAAGCTATAACGGAACTTATGCCGATACTGTTTACTGTAATTCGATGGCAGGCAAAACTGCCTCTGCAAGATCGGTATGGGGTATGAAACTCAAATACCTCAGCGGCGGTGTCAGCAGCCCGGAAGAGGTTGAGGTGTCAACTGTTGAGCTGACTGTCGGGGAGGTCCGCAACCTTATCTCCGACTTTGCGTCTTCACGCGGACTTACCGCCGAGTTTGACAAAAATCCCGCCAAGTGGATAAGGATAATATCTCACGACGGTTCAATGAGCGAGTCCCTTGGATATGTCAATGAAGTCAAGGTCGGAGGAATATCCGTCAACGGAGAGACCTTCAGAACCAAGGTTATGAAATACAAAGTAAGGTCACACTGTTTTACCGTTCAATATGTAAGATAAACAGGAAAAATTCAATTCAAAAGGAGGCGTACGTATGCTTAAACTGATTGATATTTTTAAAGAATATCCTACCGGCGATGAAAAGGTCGTTGCTCTTAAAAATATTAATATTGAATTCAGAAAGAATGAGTTTGTTTCAATACTCGGTCATTCCGGCAGCGGAAAAACCACTCTTCTCAATATCATAGGAGGACTTGATCAGTACACCACAGGTGATCTGATTATCAAGAATAAATCAACAAAGGACTTCAAGGATTCCGATTGGGATGCCTATCGCAATCACTCTGTCGGCTTTGTTTTTCAGACCTACAATCTCATTCCGCACCAGACTGTTCTGTCAAATGTTGAGCTTGCGCTGACGCTCTCCGGCGTATCCAAATCCGAACGCAAGCACAGGGCAAAGGAAGCGCTTGAAAAGGTCGGCCTGGGCGATCAGATAAATAAAAAGCCGAATCAGCTTTCGGGCGGTCAGATGCAGAGGGTTGCAATTGCCCGAGCTCTTGTCAATAACCCCGAAATTCTGCTTGCGGATGAGCCCACAGGAGCTCTTGACTCCGAAACAAGCGTCCAGATTATGGATTTACTTAAAGAAATAAGCGATGACCGCCTTGTCATTATGGTTACCCATAATCCGGAGCTTGCCGCTGATTATTCAACCCGAATAGTCAGGCTGGCCGACGGCGAAATCACAGATGACAGTATGCCGTATTCAGGGGAAGAAGAGGAGCAGGCTGAAAAGCCTGAAGAGAAAGGCAGGAAAAAGGGAACATCAATGTCTTTCTTCACGGCCCTTGCGCTTTCGCTCAATAACCTTCTCACCAAGAAGGCGAGAACATTCCTTACATCCTTTGCGGGCAGTATCGGTATTATAGGTATCGCCCTTATACTCTCACTTTCAACGGGCTTTCAGGCGTATATCGACTCTATTCAGCAGGAGGCGCTCACCTCTTATCCTATTACGGTTGATGCCGTAACAACGGATATGGCGGCAATGGCAGCCTCTATGGCAGGCATTACTCCCGGCGAGGTTAATCACGAACTCGATAAGGTTTATTCCAACACGATGTCCGCCAATATGATGAAATCCCTTTCTTCGGGAGTCTGGTTCAATGACCTTGCGAAATTCAAGGAGTTTCTTGAGAGCGATGAAAGCGGCATAAAGGATTATGTCAATTCAATCCAGTATACATACGGCGGTAAAATGAACATTTATGCCGCCCCGGTTAAAGACAAGGATTTAAATCAGGTTTATCCCAGCCCCGTGCTTGAAATGATGGAGACAATGACGAGCGGTTTCAATATCGGCTCTCTGGGCATTGACACTTCAACAATAGAATCCTATTCAAGATTTTATAATTCCTGGCTTGAACTCCTTGACAACAAAGATTTGCTGGAAAGCCAGTATGAACTTGTCACCGGCAAATGGCCCTCCTCATACAATGAGGTTGTCCTTATTATTGACAAAAACAACGAGGTCAGCGACCTTGCCCTTCAGGGACTCGGCGTTATTTCCGCGTCGGATATGATGAATGATTTTACCGCCGTGTCCACAGGCAAAAAAATCAAAACCAAGACCTATGAAATCGAATACGGCGATATAGTCGGCAAGAAGTTCAAGCTTGTCACTGAGCCCGAATTTTTCACTTACAACAAAGAAACCTCCGGTTGGGACGACAGGCACGGCGATGAAAAATTCGTCAGAGACACCGTTGATTCCGCCGAGGATATCACTGTTGTCGGTATTATCCGTCCGGATGAAGATTCGCTTATGGTCGAAACAATGGGCAGCATCGGTTACACCAAGGAGCTCACCGAGTATGTCATTGACAAGACCAATAACAGCGAAATCGTAAAACAGCAGAAGAAAAACCCGGATGTTGACGTATTTACCGGTATTCCCTTTAAAAAGCCTGAGGATAAAAAAGACAATACCGAGAAAGTCTCCGATGTTCTTGTTACTTCGGAGAACAAGCCTGTCGTAGCTCCGCTCGGTAATGCGGAAAAGGTGAGCGCGGCATACACCGCCACCGGCATACCTGATTTTTCTTCAATGCCCGCCGCAACCGAGGAAGAGGTTTACGCCGCGATAGATAAGAACTTTGAGGGTGAAGAAGCAAAAAAGATGAAGCGCACCGTGGAGCTTATGCTCAAATCGGTTCTCACAAGAAGCGAAAGAAAAGAGCTTGTCGGTTACCTCGATGAGCTGCTCTCTCAATATTCCGCCGAGGGTATGGGTTCCATATCCGGCGACCAGGCCTACACCTATCTTTCAATGATGGATAAGCAGACCAAGCTGAAAATGCTGAATGCCATGATATCCGGCCAATTCGGCGGTGTAAATGTCAAGGATGACGCCGCGAAGAAGGACGAAAAGGACAAAAAGAAAGAAGAAGAAAAAGAGCCCGAGCCCGAGCCTGAACCCGAGCCGGAGCCCTACGCCTCAAGCTATGATGAGGCAATCCAGATTCTCGGCTGTGCCGATGTCAGCAAGCCCAAGCAGATAAACATATATCCGAAGGATTTCGAGTCAAAGGATCAGGTTTCCGCTGTTATTGAGAAATACAACAGCAGCCGCGGAGAAAAGGAAGGCATTAAATATACTGACTACATAGGTCTGCTGCTTTCATCCGTAACCAGAATCGTTAATATCATTTCCTATGTTCTGATTGCTTTTGTCGCCATATCGCTGGTTGTTTCCTCAATTATGATAGGCGTTATCACATATATTTCCGTGCTCGAAAGAACAAAGGAGATAGGTATTCTCAGAGCCATCGGCGCTTCAAAGCACGATATATCCAGGGTGTTCAATGCCGAAACAATGATAGTCGGCTTCATATCCGGCGCGATAGGTATAGGTGTTTCTCTTCTGCTTACCATACCGATAAATATGGTCATACGGCATCTGACATCCATACCGAGTGTTGCCATGCTTCCGCTTAACGGGGCAATCGCGCTTGTAATCATCAGTATGTGCCTGACTCTTGTAGCCGGCCTCATACCGTCAAAGATAGCGTCACGCAAAGATCCCGTTGTCGCTCTGAGAACAGAGTGATAACAGCTGTTTAAAGCTTTGCCCGGTGCTGAGTTTTCCCGGCATCGGGCTGATATTTTCATCCCGATTTCACAGAAAGAGCAGGAACCCGATATTGAAGAAAGTACTCTTTAAAAATGCGATTTACAAAGCGCTTGCCTTTTTTGCCGTATTTCTCAGCATGGGGGCGTGCCTTAAAACAGGAGTTGTTCCGTTTGCCGTATCTGCGGTATTGACTGCTCTTTTTTTCTCATTTACTCCGGAAAGTTCATTTCTGTCTATGTTCGCGGGGTTTCTTGTCGCGCTGAATGTGTCGGAGGGTTACGGCGTTTCCGCGCTTATGATAACCTTTGCGCTTGCGGGACTGTTCACTCTTGCGTTATCCGCGTTCCGTTCCGCAGCCGAAAAAAAAGTGGCGCAGTCATTTGACGCCGGACTTTCGCTCGCCGTTGCGTGCCTTATGACGGTGATGATAACGACTTATTACTTCGGTATAGGCGCCTCGGGTCACACCGCAATCACTATGATAAAGAGCTATGTGTCGTTTGGTTTTCACGCAAACTGGCGCGGTGTTCTTTACGGCACCATTGTTATGGTTGTGATGATAACATTTCCGAGGAAGTTCAAAAAACTGTCAAAAATCATACCGGCACCGTTCTCCGCGCTGCTGATAACCTATGTGCTGAATTTCTTCCTTATCCCGGCTCACGGAGTTCAGCCTGTTGAGCTTATCACTTACAGCGGAGTCAGACCCGTTTGGCTGACGGATTTTGATCTTTCGGTTATCAGAGAGCCTTACTGCCATGTGTCTGTAATCGCGGGGGCGCTGGCGCTTTGTGTTCTCAACAAAGTACAGGCGGGCGGAAAGAAGGAGCTTGCCGCAAGCGGAGCGGGGGACATTGCAATCGGAGGATTAACGGGCTATTCGTCCGCGCTGAAGCCGGTTTCATCATCCGCTGAATTTGCTGAAGGCGTTATAGCTGCGCTGATAATTGCAGCGCTTTGTGTTTCAACCCGAATGATAAACAGAATGCCGCTTGCATCTCTTGCCGTGGTGCTGATAGTCAAAGCGTGGCAGACGGTGGAGTGGGGAAAGCTCAAGGTATCCTTTACTCATCTGCAAAGCGCGGCGGTTATCTTAATTATGTTTATTGTTACCGCCCTTGCGAACATTTCGGCGGCAATAATCTGCGGCTTCGTTCTCTCGTTTTTATTCAGCCGGAAACCGACTGAAAAGGTATAAAAAATATAAAGAGTTCCGTTATTCAGAGCGGAACTCTTCTTTATATTCTGTCTGCGCGGAATTAAACGCCCTGTTCTTCAGCGTTGATTTTTCTTACCAGATCGGGCACTTCGCTGACATCGCTGACCGCGTATTTTGTCTTTTCTATTTCGGGCACGGACCACCAGCCGAGTGTAGAAACCCAGACCGGAATATAACCGGCATTTCTTGCCCCCTG
>JAILMJ010000046.1 GCA_024692685.1 Clostridia bacterium | reverse complement strand
CGGGCGCGATACCGTTTGACAGAATTGAATCTTTTATGAAGGAGAATCTTAAATGAGTAAAGTTCTCGTAATTACAACAAGCCTCAGGGCAAAGAGCAATTCCGACATTCTCGCTTCACGCCTTGCCGAGGGGGCGAAGGATGCGGGACACAGCGTTGAATGTGTCAGCCTCAAGGGCAAAGAAATCAAATACTGCATAGGCTGCCTCACCTGCCAGAAAACGCAGAAATGCGTAATTCAGGATGACGCTCCGGATATTGCGGAAAAGGTCAAAAATGCAGAAACGCTCGTTTTTGTCACTCCTGTTTATTATTATGAGATGAGCGGTCAGATGAAAACTCTGCTTGACAGACTCAATCCTCTTTACACGACCGATTATAAATTCCGCAATGTCTACATGCTCTCAACCGCTGCAGAGGGCGAAGAATCCGTGCCCGAAAAAGCGGTCAGCGGACTGCAGGGCTGGATTGATTGCTTTGAAAAAGCCGGATTTGCCGGCTCTCTCTTCTGCGGTGATGTCACTGCGCCCGGTGAGGCATCGGGAAAAGAAAAAGCCCTTGAAGACGCTTATGAATTCGGGAGGAATCTTAAATAATGGCAAAAATTTTTTCCATTATAATGGCGATATTCACCGCACTTAATATGTTTGTTTCCTGCGGAAAAGCACCCGGAACAGGTGACAAAGAAACCACAGCGGCACCGGAAACATCGGTTACCGAACCCGTCAGCGAAGGCAATCCGGCACAAACGCCTTCAAGCACACAGCCGCAGGGCCCCGGTGAAGAAGAAAGCACAACGGAGGAAACACAGGTGATTAAAACACTGACTCTTAGAATAAGCGGCAGGGAAATGCCTGTCACATGGGAAAACAATGATTCCGTCGCCGCGCTCTCTGAACTTTCAACAGACGGTTTGACCGTCAATATGTCAATGTACGGCGGCTTTGAGCAGGTCGGCTCTCTCGGCTCGTCAATTCCGAGAAACGATAAACAGACTTCAGCCTCCTTCGGAGATATCGTGCTCTATCAAGGAAATCAGATAGTGATTTTCTACGGCTCAAATTCCTGGTCTTATACGCGTTTGGGGCATATAAACCTCAGCCGCAGTGAAATGACAGACCTGCTTTCAAACGGCGATGTTTCAATTAATCTTATTTATCAATAGAGCGGAAATATAGTTAAACCCGATTTTATCATTAAACTTTTAACCCGGAGCGTGGGAACTCAAAGCCCGTTACTCCAGGTATTTTTATGCCTTATGAAATGACGAAAATGACTGTTTTTAATTGATGACCCGGCAAGTGTATATGCCGCTCCGGACTGAGGCCCGTAAAAAATATTGACCGTGTGCGGCGTTTCGGGTTATAATATGTCAAGACGTAATATTTCCGAGTCGCGGCAGACCGGCTCAGACAGATATAAGGAGGAGAATCAATGCTTTCATTTCACTTTTTTACAAAAGCGGTTTCTCTGATAGTTTCCGCCGGAATAGCTTTTTCGGGTTCTTTTGCCGGCTTCGGGAGCGGGAGGATTGAGTCGCTTAAGTCCGTTACCAAGGCGGCCGAAGGCTACTATCTTATGGATTATACCTATGACTATGACCTCGACACGCTGCTTGAGAGCAAAACAGGCAACTCAACCACAGCGGGGCTTCTTCTCTATTCCGCCGCGGATGTGTTCCTGCATCTTAATCCCCGCGCGAGAAAAATCGTTTCAAATCTCGGCCTTTACTGCGATATAGACAGCCGTAAAGTTGCCTCGGTTATGGATAAGCTGCTGAGCGTAACCGGGTTCGGATGCACAGCTTTCAACGCGTCAACCTCTTCGGGAGAGAAGCTCTTTGCCAGGAATTATGACTACATGGATTCTCCCGGTATGACAGTATGGACTCACCCCAAAAACGGGTACGCGAGCGTTTCCACGGTTTCTCTTTACTTCCTCGGCTACGGCGGCGACTTTATGCCCGACGGGTTTCTGAAATCCCTGCTCACGCTTATAGCTCCGTATATCCCCGTTGACGGGATGAACGAAAAGGGGCTTTCTATCGGTGTACTGGAGCTTGAAACACCCGAAACTTTCATTCAGACTGATAAAAAAGACATTACTACAACCGCCGTCATACGCGCCGTGCTCGACCACGCCGCAACGGTTGAAGAGGCGGTGGCGATATTCCGCAGTTATGATATGCACGACCTGCTCGGAGGCGGCTGTACCTACCATTATCAGATTGCCGACGCGCAAGGCAAAACGGCAATTATTGAATATGTCAACGGCGAAACCGTTGTGCTCAGGCCCGGCAAATCAGGAACTCTTATCTCGGCAAATTACTGGCTGTCGAAGGGAGTTAACGACCCCGACGGGCTGGGCCGTGACAGATATGCGACAGCTGAAAAAATGCTGCGGAAGGCAAATTACAAAGTCAGCGAAAAAAGAGCTATGGATATCCTCAACGCCGTTCACGTAGAGGACGAGGATATGAACGGATATATCTGCTCGACCCTGTGGAGTATTGTATTCAATAACACAAATAAGACCTTCACCGTCTGCCCGATGTCTGACTATGATAATCCGCTTCGCTTTTCGGTGTTTAAACCGCTGAAGCCGGTATAAATTCCGTTTTGCTTGACCGGGGTAAGCCCCTGAGGCGCAGGTACGCACCGTTGTTTTTACATGCGTGTTTTGGTTGACATGTATCAGCCTCCTCGATAAAAGATTAACGCCACCCGTATTAACGAGTGGCGTTAATTAAACAAGCATTAGTAAATACCAGTTGGAACCTTTATATTATTCCAATCATCTGTATTGCATTGACAATAATCATTTCTTCCGGTCGCAACAACTGTTCCATCGGCACGCAGGCCAACTGTGTGTTCAGCTCCTGCAGAAACTGCGACAATATCAGTCCATTCATCTACATAGCATTGGCCATAATCATTTTTTCCTGTCGCAACAACTGTTCCATCGGCACGCAGACCAACTGTGTGTTCACTTCCCGCAGAAACGGCGACAATATCAGTCCATTTATCTACATCAAAACTACTACTTGATTCGCGGGTTGCAACAACAGTACCGTCGGAACAAAGACCGACCGTATAGTTTTTTCCTGCAGAAATGGCGACAATATTAGTCCATTTATTAACATCGCGTTGTCCAAACTCGTTACTTCCGGCTGTGACTACTGTACCATCTGCACGCAGGCCAACTGTGTGATCACCTCCCGGAGAAACGGCGACAATATCAGTCCATTTATCTACATCACATTGACCAAGATGATTATCACCTATTGCAACAACTGTGCCGTCAGCACGCAGGCCAACCGGATGATCATAACCTGAAGATACAGCGACAATATCAGACCAATCATCCACAACGCAGGGTTCATAATAATAAAAGCCCATATATATGCTTCCATTTGCTTCTACAGAACCATCTGAGTGAAGGCCAATTGTGTAACCAGGTCCTTCCGAAACGGCGACAATATCAGTCCATTTGTCTACGCCAACATGATCAGATCTAATATATTTAGGGTCTTCCGTCACGACAATCGTACCGTCGTTGCGCAGACCGACCGTATATCTCGCCCCCGCGGAAACAATACCACGCATCAGCGACTGTAGCTCGATAATACATTCGAATGCATCTTTATATTTTTTTGCTTTTCCATACTCTGATATTGCAGTTCGAATATCGCCAGATTTTTTCGCCGCCGTTGCCGCATTATAATGTACTTCCAGGATTTTTTCCTTTACATCTTTATAATCTCCCATTTCTTCAAATGCCGCTATTGCCTGATCATATTCACCCGCTTCTGCAAGTTTAATTGCTTTATTATACCTGCTTGAAGGGATAATGACAGAGTTAAGTACTATTATGAATACAATGATAATTGCCGCTATTGGTCCGCAAATCAAAGCAATCTTCTTTATTGTTTTTCTCTTTTGATTGGCTATGCGAGTCTCTTCTGCTTTTTGCAGAGGCTTAGCCTCGGCTTTCTCCTCTGAAATGCTGTCATTCTCTTTGTTAATTGCTTTTTCAACAACAAACGGAGTATTGCAAAACGGACATACGGCAGCATCGTTTGAATTATCTACCGCAAGAATTCCACCACAATTAGGACATTTAGCTTGAACAAACGGCATAATGATTTCCTCCACAATGAATAAAGAATATATTCACTACAACCCATGAATAATTAATTATTGCACAAAAAGAATAAAAAAACAAGCCTTTTATTTTAGTTATTTCGACGAAATGCATCTAGGACCTGTTCTTTTTGTACTTTCATTCAATGGAAATTACTCAGATGAGTAAACCATCGAGTATAAAAAACTGAGTGGAAAACGGTACAAAAACCCCGATACGGTATTGAGGAAGAAGTGCCCAAAACAGGCCGCTCTTGAAATAATATGTCTTTTTAGAGTAACTGTATGAGTCAAAAAAGATGATAGAAAATATTACTTTTTCTTACGGACTTAAAAAACGGATGTACCGATGTACCTAAAGATGAGACACCCGGTACATCCGTTTTAAGGGTTCAGAAAATAATCATTGAGCGCGTTTCATAGTGACAATTACTCCGATTAATGCACTGCAAACGGCCGCAAAAGCCCCGGTAGCAATCACCTTGCTGCTTCCGGTCATCGGAATGTCAGTATGAGTATCTGCATAATCTACAACAATTTCGTTCTTTGGTTAACCCTTTTGTTATAGAAATATAGGTTACTAATCCAAACAAAGTTTCAAAAACGACTCTGCCATTCGGGAATCTCTTCACCGAAGGTCACAGGTTCTGCGTCAATCATATAAAAAGACACACCCATCAAATGATAGGTGTGTCTCTTTGGTGGTCGTTACAGGACTTGAACCGCGTCGTCGCGGGCTGCGTATCTTTCGCGCCCGCGCCGTGCAATCTGATAATGTCCCTGCATCTGTTTGCAGTTACAGCAAGTATATAACTTTTTTCTTTGCCCGGTAAAACGCTCCGGTTTTTGGCAAGAAGCTTTAAAAATACATCTTGAACCACATCCTGCGCGTCATAATACGAATTCAGACAGGAATAAGCAAACCTGAACACATCCTGCGCATATCGGTCGTAAAGCCGAAGGACTTCATCTTTATTCATTTACTCACCTCTGTATCGGCGCCTGAATTGAGATCTTACCTATAAGACGGTTAAAAGCGAAAAACTTACACAATTATTTCCCCTGTTCAGAAGCAAATACCCGGAGCGCGGTACAAGTCCGCACTCCGGGTGAATTTATTAATTCTATATATTTTACAACAGCTGTTTTTTCTTTTTCTCAAATTCTTCCTGCGATATTATGCCCATATCGAGCAATTCTTTATATTTTTTTATCAGTTCAAACGGGTCACTCTCATCTTCTATTTCTTCATTTTCATTTTTTTTGCTGATTTTTTCAAACAAACCTGTCGCTTTCGCTCCGGCGGTTTTAAGCCCCGACGAAACCTTGCTCTTGATTTCATCGACTTTTGAGGGCTCAACGTCATCAATTTCTTCACCGTTTGCCATTCTCTCCATCGCCTCGATATCTGCGGCAAGCTCCTCATCGGTGTAATCAAAACAGGCTTTATCCAGTGTATTCATCAGTCTTTTTGCCATAGGCATCATAGATGCAAAATTCATCGTACCGGAAATGACTCCGCCGACAACCGGAATTGCTTTTTCAGCAGCGTTTCCGACTGTTGTTTTTGTGATTTTGACTCCTATTGCTTTTCCTATTTTTTTGACAATAGGATACCATATGGTTTTTGTCAGTGCTTTTTGCGGAATCTTTTTTCCTGCGGTTTTGGCAATCTGAGTGGTGAGCACTCTTACTCCCGTAACTGCGCCTGAAACGCCGAACATAACTCCGCAGTACATAATAAACTGCGATTTAACCTTATCATCGTCTATTTCACCATCAACAAACAAATCACTCGCGCCGTATAAATATGATAATTCCTGTGCAAGACGCAGAGCCATACCGAAAAACTGCATAACATCCGCCGGAATGGTTGCCATCATTGCAAATCCGCCCGGAATACCGGCAATAAAAGAAGCGATTGATGACTGACTGGTGCGTTTGAAAATGAGCTTATCAGCCATAGATTTAAGTGTTTCTTTTGAAATGCCGGCTTCTATTGGTCCCTTGTCGATGATTTCCTGTATATTCTCGCCCATCTGCGAAAACTGTTCGGCAAGAAATGACTTTCTGTTTACTTTTACTCCGGGAATCTTTATAGAAGAGCTGATGATATCCTCCGGATTCAATATTTTAACTTGTGAATTATTGTTTTCTGACATAATCACCGCACCTCGTTTTAATAAAACCGTTCGTTATACTCCCGATGAAACCAAGTCTGCGCTTTAACCCGCCGCAGGAGGATTTCATCGCGGAGCGATTTCATCTGTTGTAAATGGATTTCACCCGTTCCGCAGGAACGGATATATTGCAAAGAGCACCTGCAACTGCAAGTGCTCTTTTGTTGGTGGTCGTTACAGGACTTGAACCTGTGACCTCCCGCACGTCAAGCGGATGCGCTACCAGCTGCGCTAAACGACCGTTTTATATTGTTACTCATTTGAGCGAGTTAATTATAAATGAACAAGTGTTTTTTGTCAAGGATT
>JAILMJ010000036.1 GCA_024692685.1 Clostridia bacterium | reverse complement strand
GGAACCCGTCAAAGGCGGCGCTCTTGCCAATCCGCCCGAAGAAATAAAGAAACTCTTCAAACAGGTAAATCCCGATGCTTCTTATGCGTCCTGGGCAATCCGCTTTGCAGCTTCCCTTGACGGCATACTGGCTGTTCTTTCAGGTATGTCCAATATTGAACAAATGGAAGACAATCTTTCTTATATGAAGAATTTTACTCCCCTTAACGAAGAGGAACTTGAAGCGATTAAAAAGGCTCAGGTTATAAAGAAATCTTCAAAGGAAATTCAGTGCACGGCCTGCCATTACTGCACCGAAGGCTGTCCTTCGCAGATTCCCATTCCGGAAATTTTTGCGGCAAGGAACAAGCAGCTTTCCTACGGCCGTATTGAGGAAGGTAAAAGACTTTATTTGAAAGCTGTTGAGGGTAAAGGTTCTGCGGCGGACTGCATCTCCTGTCGTCAGTGCGAAAATGTCTGCCCTCAGCATCTTGAAATAATCAAGAATCTTGAAGAATGCCGGGAGGTATTCGGCGACTAATACCGGGGTGAATTATGAAAACAACAGTCAGAATGCCGGATTGGGGTCCATACTCAAAAAAATATATGGGAATTTCACACATTCCCGCTTCACTCGGAAATACAGGAGCTCGTTTTGATTTTATAGTTCATCCCACACTCTGGAATTCATCAACACCCGTTCCGAATGTTACATTCCCGTCGGGCTATCATCTCAGAGAGTGTTCCGAGAATTTTGATTATTATTCTTACCGTTACGACCTTTCCGGCAGTAATAATGTTTATGCCGATATTTCATTTTCAAGGATTAATGACGGCTCGTTCCTGATGAGGTGCGAGTTTGTAAATAATTCCTTCATGTCGCAGAACTGCATACTGAACGCTTTTGCATCTATGGAGTTTCCCTTTGAGAAAAAGGTTGAAATTATAAAACCGTCAAAATGTAACATCACGGATGCGTCCGATTATGTTTGCTTTGATTATGCCGTTAAACGTCCCTGGGACGGTGAGACTCCCGACGGTATGAAAAGAGGAACTTTCAGAGATGAAAACTTTTCGGGCTCCATCGGACTCGGCGACCGCTGCAATAATGACCACGTTCATTTCCTCGGGCTGAAACCCTTTGGCTGCGTTAAAGGTGACAGGGTTGATTATAACCTGAGCAGCGACGGTATTCTCAATCCCGTTACTGTTATCCGTTACAGGACGGTTACGCAAGGCGACGCGGTGTTTTCTCTGAACGGTGAAAGCATAACTCTCCCTCACAGTGAATGCCTTGCCTTTGCCCGTCTCCCTTTCAGCACGGTTACAAGTCTTGTCAGTGAAGGCGGCGCAGGAGTTGAATTCGATTTTATTGCCGTTATTGAAGAAAATGAAACGGTTGATGTCGAGTTTAAAAAATATCCTTTCATTCCCGAGCATTCATTTGATAAAGGCGAAACATCATCGAAGGTCCGTCTTGATTACAAAGAATGCGGCTGCTCTTATACAGTGTATACCTTCAGCCGTGATACCCGCCTGAGAACTCTTGACAGCGGCTGTCTTGAGGACGCCCTTATCAACCGCCTTTCAAATGCAGACCCGACTTATGACAACCTCAGGGAAACGTTTTCTGCGTCGTTTCACAGGAAAAAAAGCGATGAGGGATTTTTTGTTAACCCTCTGATAAAATCCATATTCATTGAACCTCACGGCAACCGTATTGAGTATATGGTTGTTTCAAAGGATGATATTGCCTGCCCGGAAGCAGACGCTCTTGAAGACATTTATCTCAGAGCAAAGGCTCTCGGTATCCCGCCTCAGCTGAATAAAGACGGTGAAAAGTACGCTTTTTCTGTCAATACAATGCGTGCAACTCTAATGACAAATACCGTTTATCCCGTTTACAGAAGGGGAGAAAACATTGTTCATCATACACCCGGTAAACGCTGGGATTCCTTCTATACATGGGACAGTGGGTTTATCGGTCTCGGTTTACTCGAATACTCACCCGAGCTTTGCCGATATGTTCTTGAAACCTATCTTTGTGATGAGAGCAACAGGGACTTTGTTTTCCTGCTCCACGGCTCGCTTGTGCCGACTCAGTTTGCGGAATACTTTGAACTCCTCAAACGAACACCGGATAAGAGCTCGCTCGCTTATCTTTATCCGATGATGAAAAGGTATTATGAATTCCTCAGGGGAAGGCTTGCGGGTTCAACATTCAACAAGTTCGGTAACGGTCTGCTTACAGCGTACGACTATTGGTATTCCTGCTCCGGGATGGACGACTATCCCGCCCAGGTCGCAATGATTGAAAACAAAGTGGAAGAGTATTCCTGCCCCTGCCTTACAACCTCACAGGTTATAATTGCAGGAAAAATAATGAGGGCGGCAGCCCTCAGCCTCGGCAAAACCGACGATGTCAGTATTTATGATGAAGATATAAGTCTGTCTGCCGCTGCGCTGAATAAATATGCGTGGGATGAAGAATCAGGTTACTACGGCTACACTCTTTATGACAAGGACAGAAATAATCCTTATCTGATGAAAACCCGGGACGGGGAAAATGCGGATAAGGGCTTTGACGGAGTGTATCCTTTTATTGCCGGTGTCGCCCCAAAGGGCAGAAAAGAAAGAATTATTTCCCACATCAAATCTCCATGTGAGATGTGGTCCGATGCAGGCATAAGCGCCGTTGATATGAGCGCTTCATATTATTTCGATGACGGATATTGGAACGGGAATGTCTGGATGAGTCACCAATGGTTTGTCTGGAAAGCAATGCTCGATAACGGAGATACCGATTTTGCTTTCGAAATTGCAAACAGAGCGCTGAATGTCTGGAAAAACGAAACGGATAATTCAGGATATACCTTTGAGTGTTTCGGAATTAAAACGCTCAGAGGCGGCTGGTTCCATAATTTCGGCGGCCTTTCCGCTCCTGTCTGTATCTGGGCAGATGCTTATTACCGACCCGGTACAATAACATCGGGCTTTGATGTCTGGACTGACCGCCAGTTCTGCGACGGAAGCAGTGCCGAAATCCGGTTTAAATACAGCGGAGCAAATGAAAAATATGCCTTCATAGTCGTTATGAATGAGGATGAAAAGTTCACTGTCACGCTTGACGGAAAGGAAATCCGGTTTAATCACAGGACAAGCGGTGCCTTGGAGATTGTTCTTGACGGTGAAATCAGAAGCGGTACAATCAGAGTTGAAAAAACCGCAGGATGATATAAATAAACTGAAGCGCACTTGAAATAATATTAAATTATGTTATAATACTTTCTATGGTTAATTCGGTAAATGAAAGAAAGAGAATATACCTCCTTGACGAGGTAAGAGGTATAGCCATATTATGTATGGTTCTCTATCACGGGTTTTTCATTGCGGGGGAAACCTTCGGCTATGAATGGGGAACGGCGGCATTTGATTTTTATACGCCGCTTGAGCCGTTTTTTGCCTGTGTGTTTATTTTTGTGTGCGGTATTTCCTGCTCTCTTTCCCGAAACAATCTGAAAAGAGGGCTGAAACTGCTTGCCGTTGCGCTGGGCATTACTTTTGTCTCCTGTGTTGTTATGCCCGCTTTGAAATTCGAAGGAGCCGAAATTTATTTCGGTATTCTCCATTTTCTTTCTGTTTGCATTTTGATTTATTCCTTTGCCGAAAAGGGCATTAAAAAGATAAATCCTTATGCGGGTATCCTGGTATGCGCTGTATTATTTCCGCTTTTCAGCGGCATAGAGCAGGGCACTCTCAATTACGGAAATGTTTTTGTTCTCAATCTTCCCGAGGTTCTTTACAGAACAAATTACCTTATGCCCTTCGGCTTATATAACGGCAGTTTTCATTCCGCCGATTATTTTCCGGTTTTTCCCGATATTTTTGTTTTTTTTGCGGGTGTTTTTGCCGGAATTCATTTTTCGAAGAAGGGCTTCAGCCGATTTACCTATGAAAAAAGAGCGCCGTTTTTCGGCTTTATAGGCAGACATACTCTCATTATTTATATATTACATATGCCCGTTATTTTCGGCATATTGTATATAGCAGATTTGATAATCAGATAAAAGGTCAGGTGTTAATTCAATGAGCGAAAACTGTAACGGAAATTGTTCGGAATGTTCAAGCAATTGTGAATCAAGAGACAATACAAGTATGATTATTCCTTCCGGTCCTTTCAGTGAGGTCAGAAAGGTTATCGGAGTTGTCAGCGGTAAAGGCGGAGTCGGAAAATCTCTTGTAACATCTCTTCTCGCCTGTGCAATGCAGGCAAGGGGAAATGCCACCGCCGTTCTCGACGCCGATATTACGGGTCCTTCAATCCCCAAGTCGTTCGGTATAAAAGACAGAGCTGAGTCAGACGAAATCGGTCTGCTTCCGAAAGTCTCAAAAACCGGAATTGAGATTATGTCAGTAAACCTTCTGCTTGAAAGTGAGGATTCTCCTGTTGTGTGGCGAGGTCCTGTCATATCCGGTGTTATCCAGCAGTTCTGGAAAGATGTTGTCTGGGGCGCTGTGGACTTTATGTTTGTTGATATGCCTCCGGGAACAGGCGACGCTTCTCTCACCGTTTTTCAGAGTTTGCCCGTTGACGGTATTATCATAGTCACCACTCCGCAGGATCTTGTGACAATGATTGTTAAAAAAGCATTCAATATGGCGAAACTTATGAATATACCCGTTCTCGGTATTGTTGAGAATATGAGTTATGCCGTTTGCCCGGATTGCGGAAAAAAGATTGATATATTCGGCGAGAGCAAGGCAGATGAAGTCGCCGCTGAATTGGGCGTTCCTGTTCTTGCAAAGATTCCCGTTGACTCTTCCGTCACCTCATTGGTTGATAAGGGTGCGGTTGAGCTTGTCGGTGACAAATATGTTAAAGATGCAGTTGAAATTCTTGAAAGGATGATTAAAGAGTGATTGATATAAAAATACTCAGGGAGAATCCTGAGCTTGTAAAGCAGAATATAAAAAATAAATTTCAGGACGAAAAACTTCCTCTTGTTGATGAAGTAATCGATCTTGATTCAAAAAGCAGAGCCGTAAAGACAGAGGCTGACAGTCTCAGAGCGCAGAGAAACAAGCTTTCCAAAGAAATCGGCGCTCTTATGGCTCAGGGCAAAAAAGATGAGGCAAACGCTGTTAAACAGAAAGTCGGAGAATATGCCGAGAGGCTTGCCGAGTGCGAGAAACTTGAGGCGGAGTATTCCGAAAAAGTCAACAATATAATGATGGTTATTCCCAATATCATCGATCCGAGTGTTCCAATTGGTAAAGACGACAGCGAAAATGTTGAGGTTGAGAAATTCGGCGAGCCTCTTGTGCCTGATTTTGATATTCCTTATCATACCGATATTATGGAAAGTTTTGACGGTATAGATATTGAGGCGGCGGGCAGAGTTGCCGGCAACGGATTTTACTATCTGAGCGGTGATATAGCCCGTTTGCATTCGGCCTGCACGGCTTATGCGAGAGATTTTATGATTGACAGAGGATTTACCTACTATATTCCTCCGTTTATGATAAGGTCGAATGTCGTAACAGGTGTTATGAGCTTTGCCGAAATGGATGCCATGATGTATAAGATTGAGGGCGAGGACCTCTACCTTATCGGCACAAGTGAGCATTCAATGATTGGCAAATACATTGACACAATTATTGAAGAGGACACCCTTCCCCATACCCTTACAAGTTATTCACCTTGCTTCCGTAAAGAAAAGGGAGCTCACGGTATTGAGGAGAGAGGAGTTTACAGAATTCACCAGTTTGAGAAGCAGGAAATGATAGTCGTCTGTAAACCCGAAGAAAGTCCATTCTGGTTCGATAAACTCTGGCAGAATACCGTTGACCTCTTCAGAAGCCTTGATATCCCCGTGAGAACGCTTGAATGCTGTTCCGGCGATCTTGCCGATCTTAAAGTCAAATCGGTGGATGTTGAAGCCTGGTCACCGAGGCAGAAGAAGTATTTTGAAGTCGGTTCCTGCTCAAATCTCGGAGACGCCCAGGCAAGGCGCCTTAAAATCAGAGTTAACGGTAAGGACGGTAAATACCTTCCGCATACACTTAATAATACCGTTGTTGCCCCGCCGAGAATGCTCATCGCTTTCCTGGAAAACAACCTCAATGAGGATGGCACAGTGAATATCCCCGTAGCTCTCAGACCTTATATGGGCGGAAAAGAAAAACTTATACCGAGGAAATGATTTGATTGCCGTTTGTTTTATCTGCACAGCAGTAAATGCCGTGCAGATTTTTTTATTGAAATTCACTCATTATATGTTATAATTTAAAATAGATTTATATGGCCGAGTTATTTCGCTTAAGATTCCCGATTTTTATTTCCGAGAGTTTTTCTTTGCCTTTAAGTCTAAAGCTATACTATTTTACCTTGAACGGAGAATCTGACTTTATGGACATTTTTGAAGCAATTACCGCCCTTACCGATTACGCCGAAGAAGAAAACCTTATTGAACACGCCGACAGAGTCTGGTGTATCAACAGACTTATTTCCGCACTTTCGCTTGATGAATATAAAGAAGTAAGGGCACAGGGTAAGTATTCACTTGAAGAAATACTGAGTTCTGTGCTGGACTATGCTGTTTCAAACGGACTTTGTGAGGATTCGGTAGTATATAAAGACCTCTTTGATACGGAAATAATGGGTATCCTTACTCCCAGACCGTCCAAGGTTATTGATTGTTTTTATGAGAAATATAAAGAGAGTCCGGAACTTGCCACGGCGTACTATTACCGCCTTTGCAGGAAAGACGATTATATCCGTGAATACAGAATAAAAAATGACATAAAGTGGGTAACCGCAACTCCTTACGGTGATATAGATATAACCATTAATCTTTCTAAGCCTGAAAAAGACCCGAAGGCAATAGCCGCTGCCCGCAATTCCGTTCAGAGCGGATATCCGAAATGCCAGCTTTGCATTGAAAACGAGGGCTATTCGGGCAGAGTCAATCATCCTGCCCGCCAGAATCACAGAATTATCCCTTTGAAGCTTAACGGTGAAAACTGGTGTTTTCAGTATTCGCCCTATGTTTATTATAATGAGCACTGCATTGTTCTTAACAGCTGTCATACTCCAATGAAGATAGACAGAGCCGCATTTAACAAGCTCTTTGACTTTGTCAAACTGTTTCCTCATTACTTTGTCGGCTCAAATGCCGATCTTCCCATAGTAGGCGGGTCAATTCTCTCTCATGAGCATTTCCAGGGCGGGAATTATGAGTTTGCAATGGCAAAGGCACCTATAGAAAAATATGTCGTTTTTGACGGATTTGATGACGTTGAAGCCGGTATTGTAAAATGGCCGATGTCTGTTATCCGTCTGAGAGGCAAGAACACGGACAGTATTACCGCTCTCGGAGAAAAAATCTTAAACTGCTGGCGGAACTATACTGATGAGGAAGCGTTTATTTATGCTGAAACCGACGGAGTTCCTCACAATGCCATAACGCCTATAGCCAGATGCCGTGACGGGGTATACGAACTTGATCTTGTGCTCAGAAACAACATTACTACCGATGAATATCCCGACGGATATTATCATCCTCATCCGGAGTATCATCATATCAAAAAGGAAAACATCGGGCTTATTGAAGTTATGGGTCTTGCCGTTCTTCCTTCACGCCTTAAGTCCGAACTGGATAAACTGAAAACAGCTATTCTTTCCGATATGAATATTTCATCAGATGAGCAGCTTTCAAAGCACGCTGCCTGGGCTGATTATCTCAAAGAGAAATATATTATTACAAAGGACAATATTGATAAGATATTCGAGGATGAAGTCGGAGCGGTTTTTGCCGCCATTCTTGAACAGTGCGGAGTTTTCGCCCGCAATGAAGAGGGAATGCACCGGTTCCTGAAGTTTATTGACAATATAAAATAATTACCGGGAGTTTTATGATGCAGTATATTGTTATGGATCTTGAGTGGAACAACACTTACGCTAAAAAAACCGCAGGGTTTATCAATGAGATTATTGAGATAGGCGCCGTCAAGCTTGATGAGTCGCTCAATACCGTTGACACTTTTTCATGCATCATCCGTTCCCAGATCGGCAGGAAACTTCGCGGCAGCGTAAAAAAACTCACCAATCTGACCAATGACGATATTTCCGGAGGCCTTCCTTTTACCAAAGCTTTTTCATTATTCAGAAGGTGGATTGGGTCCGATGAATCTGTCATTATTACCTGGGGAGACGGGGATATTCGCGTTCTGATTGAAAACTACTCCTATCTCAACGGAATATCAGTTATTCCTTTTCTCAATTACTACTGTGATCTCCAGAGATACTATCAGAAGTCCCGTTCATCTCATCCGGAGCAGCAGACGGGCCTTATAACCGCCGCCCAGGAAATAGGAATAGACCCGGAGCTGTATACTCATCACAGAGCGCTCGGTGACAGCCTTCTGACGGTGGATATTTTTGAGCTTATTTATAAAAGCGAATTATTTAAAAAAGAAATCAGAGTATGTGACGATGAATTCTACAGCCGTTTGCTTTATAAAGCAAAAATTATCAAGAATATCGATTCGCCTCTGATTGACAAAAAAAGACTTGAACATTACTGCGATACCTGCGGCACTCAGTGCAGAATAATAAAGCCGTGGAAATACAGCTGTCAGTTTTTCAGAGCAACCTTCCACTGTAATAATTGCGATACAGAGTACTCTGTCAAAGTCAGGTTCAAAAAACTGTATGACGGCATTGATTATAAAAAAATAGTGACTGAGATAAACACCGGGTTTGAAGACGGGGAGGAAGATGACGAATGAAAATCCTTGTGACCGGCGGCGCCGGCTTTATAGGCACGAATTTCATCTATTATATGCTTCGCAGTCATCCCGATTATACCATTGTATGCCTTGATAAACTGACATACGCAGGCAATATCATCAATCTGGAAAATGCATACGATACCGGCAAATTCAGATTTTACCTCGGTGATATAGCGGACAGTGACTTTGTTGATAAGGTTTTTGAAAAAGAAAGATTCGATGTGGTTGTCAATTTCGCGGCTGAAAGCCATGTTGACAGATCAATTGCAAATCCCTTTGTTTTTCTTCAGACAAATATTATGGGCACTGCAGTTTTGCTTGACGCAGCTAAAAAGTATAAGGTGAGCAGATTTCATCAGGTATCAACCGATGAGGTATACGGCGATTTGCCGCTTGACAGGTCCGATTTGTTTTTTACCGAGTCGACTCCCATTCATACGTCAAGCCCTTACTCATCTTCAAAGGCTTCGGCGGACCTGCTTGCTCTTGCATATTTCAGGACTTACGGGTTGCCCGTAACCGTATCAAGATGTTCGAATAACTACGGTCCTTATCAGTTCCCGGAAAAACTTATACCACTTATGATTCAGAAGGCCTCCGATAATGAGCCGCTTCCCGTTTACGGCAACGGACTTAATGTAAGGGACTGGCTTTATGTTGATGATCACTGTAAGGCGATTGACCTTATTGTTCAAGGCGGTACAGTCGGAGAAGTTTATAATATCGGCGGCCACAACGAGAAAAGAAACATAGATGTAGTTAAAACTGTTCTCGAAATAATGAATAAACCGCAGTCTCTCATTACCTATGTTAAAGACAGAGCCGGGCACGATTTGCGTTATGCCATTGACCCTTCCAAAATTTCCTCGGCTCTCGGCTGGTATCCCGAAACGGATTTTGACAGCGGTATTCTTAAAACCGTAAACTGGTATCTTGATAATTCCGATTGGATGAATAATATCAAAACCGGTGAATACAGAACGGTTAATAAAAATATGGGTGAACAATTATGTTCAAAGATTTAGTTTTAAAAAACAGGTCATACAGGCGATTTTACGCAGATGTCAGAATGAGTGATGATGAGCTGACCGGGCTGATTGACCTGGCAAGAAACTCCGCTTCCACGGTTAATTCCCAGGCTCTCAAATATATAATTGTCAACGATGACGAAAAAAAGAATGAGGTTTTTGAATCCCTTGCCTGGGCAGGGTTGCTCAAAGACTGGTCAGGGCCTTCGGAAAGCGAAAGACCGTCGGCATATATAATTATTCTTTGTGACGGAACCATCGGAAAGAATAAGCAGTGGGATGAAGGTATCGCAGCTCAGACCATCCTTCTGGGAGCGACTGAGATGGGATACGGCGGCTGTATGCTGGGCTCAATTGACAAGAATAGAATCTCACGCTGTTTTGACATAGACACAGACAGATATTCTGTCGATTTGATTGTCGCTTTGGGTAAGCCTAAAGAAAGGGTTAAGTTAGTCGAGACGGACGGGAGCGGCTCAACCGCATATTACAGAGACACCGACGATACCCATTGTGTTCCGAAAAGAAAGCTTTCGGATATTATTCTTCGATGACAAAAATCGCACAAAAGCATGAGCAAATAAAAAGCACCGGCGGTTGACCCGCTGATGCTTAAAACTATTATTCGTATTTCGCTCTTTCTCCGCCTATGTATTTCGGCCTTGTCCGCGCCGCATTGACATAGGCGTTTCCGATTTCGTTGTTTTTCAGTCTTACAGGTACCGCCACTCTTTTGAGGTGCATACCGATAAGCGTGTTGCCGATGTCTATGCCTGCGTCCGCTTCGATTTTTTCAACCAGTACCGGGCCCTTCATAGAGTGATAAACGCTCGTTGCAAATGAACCGCCTGCATGGGGGTGAGGTACAGCGCATACAGGCTCATAATTCAGTTTTTTCGCAAGTTCTCTCTCTATAACAAGTGCTCTGTTCAGATGTTCGCAGCATTGTGCGGCTATTTCTATTCCTTTTTCTTTTGCTGCATCAAAAGCGGCGTTCTTTATTTCTTCTGCAATGTCAGGTGAGCCTGTGGTTCCGATTCTCTCTCCGGCAACTTCGCTTGTTGAGCAGCCTATCACTAAAAGACCGCCTTTTTTAATCCCGCTGATTTCAATTATTTCGTTTATTGCTTTCAGCGACTGTTCGTATACATTACTCATTTTATCACCTTGTTTTTAAATTTATATGTTGTAAAATGCAGCGCAACCGCCAGAATGACGGACACTACACCCTGTATCAGATTATAAAAAAGGTCAAGTGTTGCCACGGGCCCGAGTTTGATGACTAAATAATCATACAGAAAATATATTCCCGCGGAAAGGATTTCGGAAACCAGAAGTACAATGCATATGACAGCTTTTTTCTTTGACAGATCCTTTTTGAGTATTATGTAAGTTGCGGCGGCGGGCAGCAGCTTTGCAACCAGCGTTCCGGGTATATAAAATGCATAACCGCTGATAAGGTCTGACAATCCGCTTCCCAGCAGACTTGCCGTTATTCCGAAGGGTGCAGGCAAAAGGAAACAGCAGATGATAATAAATGCATCTGAAATGTTTAGATAACCCTCTCCGCCGGGGATCGGTATTTTCAATAAAAGATTCGAAAGAATTATTATTGCCGTAAACAGGGCGGAATAGGCAATTTTGTAATTTTGCTTAATATTCATATAATTGTCCTCTTGCTTTTTCTTAGTGTATTTATTATACTGATAATTGGCATTTAATCAATTGCCATTTTATGAGCAAATTATAATGCCAGATTGGTCGGCTTATTATGCTTACTTATAATCTTGACAAAAGCAATGCTGCTCCGCTTTATGAACAGCTTTATTCTTCAATCAGGAATGACATTATCTCCGGTGTTATTGACGGGGATACCAGGCTTCCTTCAAAAAGAGAATTTGCAGAGCATCTCGGAGTCAGTAAGGTTACTGTTGAAAATGCCTATTCGCTTCTTATTTCGGAAGGCTATGTTTATTCGCTTCCCAAAAAAGGTTACTATGCCGAGAGCGGATTGCAGGCCCCTTTGCGCACATATAATGATCCGACGCAGACAGACGTGCTTTCATCCGAGAGTAAAACCTTCCGGATTGATTTGAGCGCAAATAACGTTCCAGAAAAGCAGTTCCCTTTTGATACATGGATAAGGATGATGAGAAAGGTCTGCCTTGATTACGGAAAAGAACTTTTGAATCCGATTCCCTTTAACGGAACGCCGTATCTCAGAAGCGTGCTGTGTAAATACCTTTTCGAAGAACGCGGTATGAAAGTACATCCCTCGCAGATATTTATAGGAGCGGGTTCCGAATATCTGTATTATATGATAATAAAGTTTTTCGGCAATGATATGGTTTATTCTGCCGAAAACCCGGGCTATCAAAAAATCAGGGAGATTTACAGGCAGAACGGAGTTACCGTAAAAGATATTGACATAGACACCGAAGGTCCCTCAATGCAGATCCTCAGGTCAATTAATCCCAATGTTTTTCATTTTTCTCCTTCTCATAATTTCCCCTCAGGTTCGGTTACGTCTCCGAGAAGAAGAAACGAAATACTGAAATGGGCAAATGAAAAGGACGGTCGCTATATTATTGAGGATGATTTTGACAGCGAATTGAGGTTTTCCGGAAGACCCGTTTCGACATTGTTTTCCGCCTGCAGTAATGAAAACATTATTTACCTCAATACATTTTCCAAAACGATAGCTCCGTCGGTGCGTGTTGCCTATATGGTGCTTCCCGCCGCTCTTGCGGGTAAAATGAATTCCTGCTTCAAAGGAAATTCCTGCTCCGTGTCTTCCTTTGATCAGTATACCCTTGCCGCTTTTATTGAAGGCGGCTACTTTGAAAGACATATCAGCAGGACCAAGAAGTATTACGGCAGACTGAGAGACGAGTTGCTGTATGTCTTTGAAAAGCACAGACCGGCTCTTGATGCGGTTTTATATGAAGGTGAGGCAGGCCTGCATTTCTCCGTCTCTTTTAACGATAAGAAGAGACTGTCAGCAGTGAAAAAAACTTTTGAGCAAAACAATATCGGAGTATCTTTCACCGGCGACTATTATTCCGGAGAGTTTTCCGAAGACGAAAACCGCATTTTTATAAATTATTCGGGTCTTAGTGCCGGTGACTTTGATGAGGTTCTTACTCTTATGGAGGGGGCAAAATGAGTATAATTAAACAGTATCACAAAGATTTGAAATCGCTCCATGTTAACTGCGAAAAACCCAGAGCATATTATATTCCATATCCCGATTTGCAGAGCGCTCTTGAAAATAACAGATATGCTTCCGGTTTTTATATTGACCTCAATGGCGAATGGAGCTTTAATTACTATTCCTCTTTTGAGGACCTCGGAGAAGGTTTTTTAAAATCAGATTTCAACGGAAAAATATCTGTGCCGGGCTGCTGGCAGATGTTCCTTAACAGGGGATATGATGTCCCTCTTTACAGCAATCTGAAATATCCCTTTCCTCTCGATCCTCCCTTTGTTCCCGCCGACAATTCTACCGGCCATTATTCAAGATGCTTTGATTTAAGTAAATCGGATGATAAACAGTATTATATCAACTTTGAAGGTGTTTCTTCGTGCTTTTACCTGTATATAAATGATACTTTTGCGGGTTACAGCCAGGTTTCTCATTGCACAAGTGAATTTGACATAACCGGGTTGTTGCATAACGGCTCAAACCGGGTTGATGTCATAGTTGTTAAATGGTGCGACGGCAGTTATCTTGAAGACCAGGATATGTTCAGGTTATCCGGCATATTCAGGGATGTGTATATTCTTGAAAGAGACTGCAATTCGCTTCGCGATATAACCGTCAAAGCCGAAATATCGGATGACTTGGGCAGCTGCAGATTATATTCCGATGCTGAAGGAAACAATAAATACTATCTTTTTAATAATAACAATGAGCTGATAGCTGAAAGCGAAAGCCCTGAATTCCTGATTAATGAAGTCAGACTGTGGAACGCGGAGGATCCGTACCTTTATAAATTGGTTGTAAAATCGGTTAATGAATTCATTCCTTTTTATATTGCAATCAGAAAGGTTGAAATAAAAAGCAATATTCTGTATTTCAACGGTAAAGCCATAAAGATTTACGGAATAAACCGTCACGAATCGGATCCCGTTACCGGTTATTATGTACCCCTTGAAAAGACCGCGGAAGATCTGAGAATACTGAAAAGGGCAAACATCAACGCTGTCAGAACCTCTCATTATCCCGACAGCCCCTTATTTTATGAACTGTGCGAAAAAGCCGGTATTATGGTTATAGATGAAGCGGATATTGAAACGCACGGGATGGGCTTTGAGTATAAAGACACGTGGGACTGGTTCCGTTGGTCGGCTCTTTCCGACAGTGAAGATTTCAGGGAATCCTATGTTGACAGAGCCGCGAGATTATATGAACGCGACAAGAACTTCGGATGTGTGATAATGTGGTCCCTGGGCAATGAGTCCGGTGTCGGCAGCAATCACAGGGAAATGAGAAAATATATAAAGAGCAGAGATGCCGACGCTATAGTTCATTATGAGAATTCACATCTTGAATTTAAAGCGGTCAAGCCCGGGGAGAATATAACGGACATCTCGGATGTTGAAAGCAGGATGTATGCTTCTTTACCGTATACTGAGTCCTATGCCCTTGATGATAAATCAGAGAAGCCGTTCTTCTTTTGCGAGTATGCCTGCTCAATGACAACCGGTGACATTCACGCGCACGCAGATCTGTTCAGAAAATATCCTCAGATATGCGGCGGCTGTTTCTGGGAAATGACAGACCACGCCGTAAAAACAGGTGAAGGCAAATTCAGATACGGCGGAGACTTCGGGGATTATCCCAATGACAATATTTGCTGTCTTGACGGAATAGTTTTTCCCGACAGGCGCTTAAAACCCGGCTACTATGATCTTAAGAAAGCGTACGAGCCGTTTGAATGTAAACTTGACAAGGACAGATTAACTGTTTTTAACAGAAATTATTTTACCTCGCTTTCCGGCTTTTATCTTTATATTTATCTTGAGAGCAACGGTGAAAAAATTGCCGAGACCATTATTGATAATCTCGATATAGCCCCGCAGACATCGGAAACTTATACTCTTGATTCTGCTTTAATAGGTGTTGAAGCGCCGAATCTCTTCCTGACTGTTTCTTTAAGGCTGAAATCTGATACCACCTATGCCGGGAAAGATTTTGAAGCGGGTTTTAACCAGTTTGAACTGTCTTCGGAATACGTGCCGGATGATAATTCACGCGGTATACCCGGTTATACCGAGGACTCAAGATATGTTATAATAAAAACTGACAGCTGCGAATATGTCTTTGACAAGCCCTTCGGTAAAATCACAGCCTGTAAGTCAGGAGGCAAAGAACTTGACGGATTCCTGCTCGATATCAATATTGAAAAGGCGAGCGGTAATAATGAGAAAGACAGGTTTAAAGACCGTCAGAGCGCGTCAACCGACTTTGCCTCGCTGTATGTAAAGAAAACTGAAGTTGAAGAAAAAAACGGTTATCTTCAGATAACCTGTGAATCGGCTGTCGGAGGCGCGTCCGTTGTGCCTGTACTGAACGGAACGCTGATATACAGATTCTGTTCGGACGGCCGTTTTGACATCATCTCTGATTTTGAAATGAACAAAAAACTTGAAGAGATGGATATAAGGCTCGGCAGGTTCGGCTTTATGATGAATCTGCCTTCCGGATTCAGAAAGATGGTTTATTTCGGGAAGGGCCCCGTCGAATCCTATGCCGACAGACATAGGTCGCAGAAATACGGCAGGTATACGGCTGATATTTCGGATAACTTTGTTCATTATATCAATCCGATGGAAAACGGAGCTCATTTCGGAACGCGGTATGCATTTATCCTTGATAAGGATAACCTCGGCTTTAAATTCACCCCGTTGAATACACCGGACTTTATATTCAACGCCTCCGCTTATACTCCTGTGGTTCTTGAAAATACCGCACATGATGATGAACTTGTTTCAGACGGACTTACCCACGTGTTTATCGATTACAAGCAGGATATAAGAGGCGGTCGGGACTATTTTGAAGATATTGAACCGGAGAGAAGATTTGATTTCGGCAATATCAATTTCGGATTTTCGGTAACTCCGTTTTGCGCCGATAAACAGAGAAAGGATGAATAATATGATATTCAGAAAACTGATTGCTGTAATCATTTCGGTTATTATGATTGCAGGGCTGTTGCCCACGGCTTTTGCCGCGGAAGAAACGCAGAGGGATTGCCCCTATATTTATGTTCACGGTTTTATGGCAAAGGACATTCACGCGGATAAGGATAACAGGGACAGCGATGTAATATGGCCGCCCTCAACCGACTCCATTCTTAATACGGTAAAAGAATGTCTTCCCGCGCTGATAAAGTTTGCTGCAACCAGAAATTACGATGCCCTTGCCGATGCGATAATCGACCCGTTCAAGGATCTTCTCGGAGTTGCAAACCTTGATAAAGACGGCAACGTTCCGGACGGCAGCGGCGTATATTTTGTTTATCCTCCGAAAGACTCAATCGGTAAAGATTCATCCCTTGATTTTAATTTTGATTGGCGCATCGATCCCATTGAGGTCGCCGGACAGCTTAATGATTTTATCAATTATGTTCTTGACGCTTCGGGCTGTGATCAGGTTGTTCTTCAGTGTCACAGCTTCGGCGGAATAATCACCGCCTCATATGTTCAACTTTACGGGGATTCGAAACTCAGAAGCGTTTGTTATGATACCACTGCCATTTACGGAGAAACCTATACCGGTGAATTGCTCAGCGGAAATATTGTTGTCAGGGCAGACGCGCTGACCGATTATCTCAAATGTCTGCTCGGGGATAATCAATACAGGGTTATTTTAAGAGGTATTCTCGATATGCTCAATGACGCGGGGATAACAGATGAAATTTGCTCCCTTGCAAACAAACTTATTGAAAACCTCGGTCCTGTAGCGATTAAAGAGGTCGTATTGCCTATGTTCGGCGGTTGGCCGAGTATATGGGCGATGATACCCGATGAATACTACGATTCCGCATACAACTATGTTTTTGATACAGTATATAAAGAGGAGAAAGCGGAGTATTCCGGTCTTATCGGCAAGATTGAAAACTACAATTCTCAGGTCAGAGCAAATAAAACGCAAAACCTAAAATCGCAGAATGACGATTTAAATCTTTATGTTATTTCGAGATACGGCTTCACCTCTGTGCCGTTAACCGAGTCCTGGGATAATATGTCCGATTCGACTATTGACACCAAATACTCGTCCTTCGGCGCGTATTGCGCAAAGTATAACACAACTTTCAGCGAGGCGTTTATCGCCGAACACGAAAACGATGAATATATGAATAAAGACGGATCGGTTTACGCCTCTTACTGTCTTTTCCCGGAGCAAACCTGGTTTGTAAAAAATATGCACCACGCCAAGGAACCGGGCAGCCTTGAAGATATGATTTTCGATCTTCTCTATTATGACGGTCAGGCTACCGTCAAAACATTTGAGGAGTATCCGAGATTCCTCGAATACGATGTCGATTCGGGCGCGATTTCACCGGATATCGGCACCGAACCTGAGAAGACGGGCTTTTTCAGAAGAATTATGAATCAGTTTGTTCTTGCGTGGAACTCGTTTGTCTCATTCATAAAAGGCATAGTAGAAAGGGAATAGTCTTTCTCAATTCAATCTGAATAAAAACTTGAAGATTAAAATAATTCTTATTGAGTCAAATGATATCCGCACGATTAATTCCTTGGTTTAATATGTAAGTTTAGAGGTGTATAAAATGTCAGTATTTAATCTTGAGCCAAACGAATATGTTGTTTCAGAACTTCAAAATTTTCAAGACGCTTCAAGTAAAACGACAAAACTTTGCAATATATTATTAACAAACAAACGAATAATAGTCTGTAAAAATGGTACTTTTGGAAAGCCTAAAGTTATATTAGATAAACCAATTTCTGATATAAAGATATTTGAGGATACTGCCCAGGTAAAAATCTATAGTGTTAATGGAATGCAAAATAAAATCGACATTTACTTTTCTTCTGGTCAAATTTCTTTTGTTTTTTTGAATGCTGTGTATGCAAATGTTATACAATTTGCAAACGAAATAAACCATATAGTAACAGGTAGTGATTTTGATATTTATTCAATAACTGAAAACGATACCGGTGTAAAAGGGTTTATGAAATCGTTTTTAGGAATGCCAACGGTTGAGGTTAAGAAGTCAACTCAGGAAAAAGTTGCTATTAAGTGTCCAAACTGCGGAGCATCTTTTTATGGCAAAAAAAGTGGAATGGCAAAATGTCCATATTGTGACTCTTTTTTTAACACGTGATTTATTCTGTTATAATTTCATTTATTAAACTTGCTTATCATAGATATTTCCTTTAAAAAACAGGAGTGACTTTTTTGAGAAAAAAGCTTTATAATCTTTTGGAAATTGGATACGAAAATGATAATAGTACATTATTTGATTGGTATGATTGGTTTATGATGGTTGCAATTATAATCAGCATAGTTCCTCTTGCATTCCATTCTCAACACAAAGTGTTTATTATTATTGATAAGGTTACTGTTATCATTTTTATTGTGGATTATATTCTTAGATTGTTTACGGCTGATTTAAAATTAAAAAAGGGAATAAAATCATTTTTAATTTATCCATTTTCTCCAATGGCAATAATAGATTTGGTTTCAATTTTGCCGTCTATTACTGTAATCAGTAGCGGCTTTAGGTTACTAAAGGTTTTTAGATTGTTTCGAACATTAAGAGCTTTTAGGGCATTTAAAATAATAAGATATTCTAAAAGCATTAAATTGATTATAGAAGTATTTAAAAGACAAAGGAAAACACTTTATGTTGTTATTGGACTAGCGGTTGGATATGTTCTTATATCAGCTCTTTTAATATTTAATGTTGAGCCTAATTCTTTTGATTCGTTTTTTGATGCAATTTATTGGGCAACAGTATCTTTGACGACAATGGGATATGGAGATATATATCCAGTCACCACGATAGGAAGAAGCGTAACAATGATTTCTTCTATATTTGGTATTGCTATAATAGCTCTACCATCAGGAATCATAACAGCAGGTTTTCTTGATGTTTTAAAAGATACAGATGACGATGAAACTCAATAAGCTATGCAAGTATAGATAATTTGCACAATTATTGTATTTTTGGCGACAGATAAACGGCATTTCAAATCTCGTTGCCAAATATAGATGATGCAAAGAAAACATTTATTCATAATCTATATGATGAAGGTGAGGCTTTAAAATGGAAAAAAAGATTATTGTCGCCGGCCTGGGCCACGGCGGTATAGCGGCTGCTGCTCAGCTCTCAAAAGCGGGATTTGATGTTACGGTTTATGAAATGAAATCAGAGGGTACACTCGGATATGACTGGACTGACATTTTCGCTCCGGATGCTCTTGCGTATGCCGGCATCCCGATGCCTTCGCCTGACAAGTTCGAATATAAGGAGAATATGACATTCTTCGGTCCGTCCGAGCATATAGGATATTGCCAGCATGTGCCTCAGGATAAACTCGAGATAAAACTTGAACGCCGTGATATCTATGAGCATCTTATAAATCACGCGGTCAGTTGCGGAGTTAAAATTGTTTATGACTGTAAGGTTCTCTCTCCGCTTGTTATAGGGAGCAGAGTTATAGGAATCAAAACCGAAAAGGGTGATTTTTATGCCGATCTTGTAATTGACGCCTGCGGTATGAATTCACCGGTCAGAAGCAATCTGCCGTCTGCTTTCGGAATTGAAAAGGGTCCTCTGCGTCACGAAAAAATAACAATTTTCAGAGCTTTTTACAACAAGGCGTCGGATGCTGAAGTTGAAGCCAAATTCAAGGTGTGCCTGCTTAAAGACGGCATAACAGGAGTAAGCTGGGTGGCTTCAGAGGATGACTATACAGACCTGCTCATCGGGAGATTTGCCGATTTTGATATTGATGAGGTTAACCGTTTTGCAGATATATTGAGAAAAACAAATCCCCGTCTCGGTACGGAGATTGTCAGAGGCGGTCAGTTTGTTGAAATACCGACGAGGCAGCCGCTCTCACAGATGGTTTGTGACGGTTATGCCGCAATAGGTGACAGCGCATTTATGACAGTTCCTGTTATCGGTTCCGGTATTGCAAACAGTCTTAAAGCGTCAAGAATCCTGACCGAAACCGTTCTTGCCGATACCGCATGTCTTTTCAACATCGAAACTCTTTGGAGCTACCAGTACAATTACTTTAAGATGCTCGGTTCGGGGCTTGCCCCGCTCGCGGCTGCCAAACTTCTTCTGCTTGATCTTACAGCTGATGAAGTTGATTATATTTTTGACAGCGGTATGATTAACGAAGATAATATCACAATAGGCTCTGACTTTACGGGGCTGACCAAAATCAATACAAATCTTACGGATATAATAACTAAAGGTATGCGAGTGTGTAAGTATCCTCCGCTGCTCAGAAAACTTCCGTCAAGCGGCTTAAGGATTTCAAAGGCCATCGGTGCCTGTGCTGTTATTCCGAAGAGATACAGCCCTGACGCTCTCAAAAACTGGAAGAAAATGTACGAGGCCGCATTCCGTTATAACAGAAAGGGGTGATTGTTATCAAACCTTTGGCAAAAAGGAATTTCAGAGACCTGGGCGGAGTCATAACCAGGGACGGTTTAACTGTTAAAAAGAATGCCATTCTCAGGTCAGGCCATCTGAGTAAACTCACAGAAAAGGAAATATATGTTTTAAAGAATGGGTATTCTGTTAATAAGATTCTGGATTTAAGATCATCTTCAGAGAAAGACAAGCATCCGGATACCGTTACAGATTGTTTTGAGTATACGGCTATTCCTTATTTTAATGAAACAAGTCTCGAAGTTACCGGGGGTATGGGTTCGGATGTTATCGGCGCTATCAGGAGAAGTAAGAGCGTTGAGGAACTGATAGGCTATGTTCCGGAGCTGGAGAATGTATATTCATTGCTTGCCCGTGATGAGTATTCCGTTTCCCAGATTTCGAAAGCTGTCAGAACAGTTATGGATAACAGAGACGGTGCGGTTTTGTTTCACTGTACCGCCGGTAAGGACAGAACAGGCGTTACCTCTGCGATTATTTATAAAATCCTGAATGTTGATTCCGATACAGTCAATGCCGATTACCTTAAAACGAATGAACAGTCTGAGAAAAATTCAAAAAGATTCAGTAAACTTGCTCTCATATTCTTCAGAAATAAACAGCTTGCAAATAAGGTCAGAAAAGTTTATCTCGCCGATATGAGCTATCTGAATGCGTTTTTTGATACTATGAATGAGATTTACGGCTCCTTTGACAATTTTGTTCACAACGGCCTCAAGCTGAATGATGATGATATAGAGAATTTCAAAAAATATATTCTTGTATGAATAAAAGCACCGGAATATTTTACTCCGGTGCTTGTTTTAAACTATTTCAATGTTACTATCGTAACTCCGTCTTCGCCTTCGCCGTAAACGCCGAGGCGACTGCTTTTAACATAGGGAGAGGATTTGAGATATTGAGTAACAGCTTTTCTCAGCGCTCCCGTTCCTTTACCGTGAACGACAGTGAATTCGGCTATGCCCGCCCGCAGGCTCTGATCTATAAATCTGTCAAGTTCAAGCAGACAGTCATCAACCGTCATACCTCTCAGGTCAAGTTTGGTCTGCGCCTTCATATCGAGTTTGCTTTCGCCCGAAACTCTGGCCGATGATTTCGGCTTGCTTTCGGTTTTGCTTTCGCTGACGAGTCTGAGGTTATCCTCTTTGACTCTTGTTTTAGCGGAGCCTGCAAGTACCTCGACATTTCCGTTTTTATCGGCAGGGGAAAGCACAACCGCGCTTTTGCCGATGGTCCTTATTATGACATTGTCTCCTTTCCTGACAGGCCTTTCAAGTACATAGTCATCATCCATCTGATCAATGACGGGATCGGCAGCGGAATCAATGGACCCTATGCCTTTCCTGACTATAGCTCTTGCCCGTCTGGCAAGCTCGGAAATATCATCGGTTGACGCTTTTTCCTTTTTTAGTTTATCAAGCTCCTGAAGAAGAGTATATGCCTCGCGTTTTGCCTGTTCAACGGCTCTGAGCGCCTGGCCTTTCGCCTTTTCCAGTTCTTTTTCACGCATTTTTTCGAGCTCGGCTTTTCTCTGCTCAATGTCCTTGATTTCCGATTGTGCTTTATCGGAAAGAGCCTTCGCTGTTTCATATTCGCTTTCGGTCTTTTTACGCATTTCGTCAAGCTTGTCAATAACCGATTCAAACTGTTTGTTTTCGCTTGAAATAAGTTCGGCGGCGCGCTGAATGATTTCCTCGTCAAGGCCGAGTTTTTCGCTGATGGCAAGAGCGTTTGATTTACCCGGTACACCAATCAGAAGTCTGTATGTGGGTCTGAGTGTTTCTATGTCAAACTCGCAGGAGCCGTTTTCAACGCCTTTTGTTTCAAGAGCGTAGGCTTTAAGCTCCGCGTAGTGTGTTGTGGCTGCAATTTCCGCTCCTTTGCTGCTGAGCGCCTCAAGTATAGCTATGGCAAGAGCTGCGCCTTCTATCGGGTCTGTACCTGCTCCGAGTTCATCAATCAATACAAGGCTTGTATTACCGGCGGCTTCAAGTATGCCGGTTATATTTGTCATATGCGCCGAGAAAGTCGAAAGTGACTGTTCTATTGATTGCTCGTCTCCGATATCGACAAGTATATTGTCAAACACGGAAATTTTGCTTTTGTCGCTTGTCGGGATCATCAGTCCGCACATGGACATCATTGTTAAAAGACCGATTGTCTTTAGTGATACCGTCTTCCCGCCTGTATTCGGGCCCGTAATAATCAGCGTTGTGAAATCCGATCCGAGACTGATATCAATAGGCACTGCTTTTGACTGGTCAATAAGCGGATGCCTCGCTTTGCGCAATGATATAATACCTTCATCGTTAAGCTCGGCAGGTGAGGCTTTTAAACTGTATGCATACTGTGCCTTTGAGAAAATAATATTCAACTCAACTGCGCATTCGTAACTGTTTTTGATGCTTTCGGCAAAATCGCCCGTCTGTGAGGATAACTCACTCAGGATGCGCTCGATTTCTTCCCTTTCTTTTGCCTGAAGCACACGTATTTCATTGTTTGCTTCAACGACCGATACCGGCTCAATGAATATTGTCGCTCCGCTTGATGAGGTATCATGAACAAGGCCGGGAACGTCCGCTCTGTGTTCACTCTTAACGGGCACAACATATCTGCCGTTTCTTTGTGTTACTATGTTTTCCTGTAAATACTTTGAGAAGGATGAGGAACGCGTAAGTTTATCAAGCTGTTCTCTGATCCTCGACTCCTGTATTCTGATTTTTCGTCTGATATCGGCAAGAGCAGGTGAGGCATTGTCGGCAATTTCATCCTCCGCAAGAATTGCCGTAAAAATAGCGTTTTCAAGGTATTTGTTCGGCATAAGAGCCGAAAACAGTGAATCGAGTCCGTGATTATCGCTCTGGTTTGCTTCTCTCCACTGTGAGAGCGAGCGGATTGCTCTGAGCACACTGCCGACATCCAGCAGTTCTTTTGTATTAAGTACACTGCCGGCGGCTGCTCTGCTGAGCGAATTGCTGACATTTTTAAGTCCGCCGAAAGACGGCCCTCCGAATTTCGCAAGAAGTACATGAGCGTCATTAGTCTGATTGAGAAGCGCACGGGCAAGGTTAAGATCGGTTTCGGGTTTCAGACTCAGGACTTTTTCTCTTGCGTCGTCGCAGCAGGTGAACTCGCTGAGTTTCTCAAGGACTTTGTCAAATTCGAGCGCCTTTGCATTTTTCTCAAATGATGTCATTTTAATATATTTCCTCTGTTTCTTCGCTGTTTACGGTTTCGCTTTCGCCCGGTTCGGTTTCCGTTTCGCCGGTAACGGTCTCGCCGTTTTCATCGGTCAGACTTTCCCCGGTGATATCTTCGGCGGAAACAGGCTCCGTTATCTCTTCCGTGATTACTTCGCCGTTTTCGTAGTTTTCTGTATTTTCGTCAAGGTAATTCCTGTTTTCTGCGGTTATATCGGCAATGTCGGTTGAGTCTGTTTCCTGGATTGACGAAACGAAGATTTCGCCGTTTCTTTCACGCAGGGTTATTTTCATTACCTTATCGGCTTCCGGCGCTGTGTACTCATCACTCTTAATGTCTGCCCAGGCTTTGTTTCCGATGTATCCCACTTCAAGCACGGTACTGTTTCCCTGTTTTTCAAGATTGTATATTTCGGGAACATAGGCGAAATCAACGCCGGTAATGGGCAGTATATAACTTTGCAGCGCGGCATCATAAGTTATATCGTATCCGCTCATATCTATTTCGTTGTATAGGGAGTCAATATCAATTTCATCGCTGAAAAGCTTGATAAAATGTGTTTTTATGTCGTTCTGAGGCACAACGATTCCTATATTTTCTCCCTGAGAGTAGGAATACTTGCTGGTTCCGTCCTTATCAAGAAGCAGGTCCCAGATTGCGGCATACAGCAGTTGCGATTTATCAGCCTGAGTGAGATCGTCAAACGGGTCGGGATCGAACATGACAACGGGAGTAAGCAGTTCTTCATATTTTTCTTTCTCAGCAACATTGTTTTTCCGGTCTTCAACAATACCGGCAACCCCGTGAATAACCGTTATCAATCCGATAACGGCAAGTATTATTGTAAGAATACCTACCGGAACGGCAAGCTTGCTTTCTTTTCTTTTACGAGCCAAAATCAATCCCTCCGAATGATTATAGAATTTGTGCAAATTATATGCTATTTTACCAAAAATCTCAGTTTAACTCCGCCGCAGGAAATTTCGTTTCCGTCTGCGAGAAGAGAAGTTTTTTCCACTGCTTTGCCGTTGACTTTCAGAACAGCTTCACTGCCGCCGACAGTATTGATATACCATCCGTCTTTTTTGCAGATGATGACTGCCTGATACCGTGAAATTCCGGGATAATTGAGGACTATATCACAGTCCTTGCTTCTGCCGAGCGAAGTTTCACGTGCTGTTATGGGAAATATATCTCCGGTTATCTGATTGATAATTCTGACATTCCCGAGCGCCTGAGGTTTCCTTTTGAGCAGAGCAAACAGACAGAGGCCGAGAATAACAAGAGCAAGTATCGGTAATAAATATCTGCTTAATGCTGTTATATCATCGGTCATAAATATATCTCCAATTTACTGTTATCATATTTTAGATTTTATCACAGTAGTCAGTATTATGTCAATGCAAAGGTACAGGCGTAATACAGTGCGGGATTCCTTTAAAATTTGTTGATTGTTAAAGGCGTTTGTGATAAACTTAAAAAAACGCAAAAAAGCGGTCGAATTCTGATAATGCGGAGGAATAAATATATGCCGGAAACAAAAAAAGACAAAAGAATGCTGATAGGTGTAAATACATTTGAATCTGATATTGTAAACGATGCCCCCGTATTTCTGCGTGTTGCCGGTAACGGTGACAATCTGGATTATGCCGTTGTACACTTTGACCCCAATACCGATACTGTTTCCGGTTCATTTGAAACCGCCGAAAAAACGGCTTCAAAGCTCAAAGAATTAAACCTTAGATTTATTTCAAATTTTGAGTTTCAGAATTTCAGCATTGACAGTAAGGGCAAAGACGGTTACGAATGGGCAAACCGGAAAGACGGTACCCACCTTTTGAATTTGCCGGATGGCTATATCGGTAAACTCGCTTCAAAAGGTAATTATGATGGATTGATGTATGATGAATTTGAGCACGTAATCGTCAACAGAAACTTATCCCTGGAACTTGCGTCAAAAGGAAAAATCAAAAAATCAGCGTTTCCTCTGCTTGATTATTCCGATGTCCTAAAACAGGGCGACCTTCTTGACAGCCAGTTAAGGGAATATGCGGACAGTATCAAAAATCAGGGCGCTCCGGCTATGTGCGGGGAGCATGTTTTCCCTGTTTTGTTTCATAGATTTGCTTCAAACGGCATTACCCCGAATTTTAAATCACAGAAGGAATCATATTCAAATATTCAGTTTGCCATAGCCGCCGGAGCTGCTCTCGAATACGGCACGGAGCTATTTAACTGTGTAGATTTGTGGTTCAGAATGACAAATCCCGGTCATTCTCCGAATGAAATGTATCATAACCTTGTATTTGCTTATCTTTCAGGTGTATCAAGAGTATATGTTGAGAGTTGCCACGCCTTTTCGGATGCGTCCTCCGGGCAGGGGGTTCTGAATGAATACGGCAAAACTTTTATAAATTTCTGCAAATCGTATAAGGGCAAAGAGCGCGATTATGATATTTCCGATTTCAGACCCGAAATCGGTATCATAAGATATGATGACACTTTCTGGGGTCAGTGCGACCCTGTTGCGTGGAAGCCTATGCTTTTCGGCAATAAACTTATAAAACCCGATTACAGGGCGGGAGAGTATCTTAAAGTGTTTAATCTGCTTTCCCACGGCGAAACCTGCAAAAACGGCCTGAGTTGGGACAGAATATCTCCTTGGTCTTTAAGGCCGCACCGTTCTTTTGCTTCTCTTAACAGTACAGCGGTATTTGATGACAGAGTCGGCAGGGATGTCCTTGAAAGTCTGAAACTCTGCTTCCTTTGCGGTTATCATATCTCCGATGAGACCTTATCGGCAGTAAATTCCCTTGTTAAAGAAAACGGTCTTGTTTGTGTAACAACAAAGCGTTTTGCTCCCGCTGCCATAGCATTAAAGGCTGAAGGTTCCTATTCTGAAATAGAGAGCGGGAAAGGCAAGTGGATAATAGTTAAATCCTTTGAAGAAAAGAAACTGAGAAATGCGGTTCTTCCTTTTATCGGCAAAAAAGGTGAAATGAGACTTACATTCAGAAACAGGACAGTCAGAATGAAGATTTCACCCAACGGAGAAGCATTTACCGTTATATAAAAAGTAGTGAGGGCCCGCCCGGGATTAAGGCGAGCCCCCACATGAGGGAAAGAAGAAAAAGTATTTCTGCAGTTCTCACTGCAATACCATAGTATTATTCTTAACTTAAATGTACTTTAAATTTATTTAAGTTTTTAATCTCAGGATTTTTTGAATATCACTGTGATAATAAAGTCTTTCCCGTTACTTGTTGAAGCATTTATTTTACCGCCGTGAGCGTTTACGACGGCTTTTGCTATTGAAAGCCCGATACCGTGACCTCCCGTTTCCGAGTTTCTTGAGGAGTCCAGTCTGTAAAACCTGTCAAATATATCGGACAGGTTTTCTTTTTTTATTATCATATCGGTATCATTTTTTGCTTCGAGCGTTATACAGGTGTTATCCTGTTTCAGATTAAGTTCCACTTTACCCTTTTCACTGACATACTTAAAAGCATTGTCAAGTAAAATGGATACTAGCTGACTTACAGCCGATTCATTGCCTTTCAGAGTTATCATCGGCTGAATGCTTCTGATAAAACTGACTTCTTTAACATTTGCAAGATGCTCAAATCCGTCGGAGATATCATTTACTATATCAGACAAAGGAAAGTCAATCATCTTAATTTTGTCTTCATTTTCCTCCATCTTTGACAGATAAACAAGATTGTTTGTAAGCTCGGTGAGACGCTTTGACTGTTCCTTTATATCGCTCAGGCATTCATTTTCGCCGATATCCATCTCCAATAAATCGGCATTCGCATTGATTATAGTCAGAGGGGTTTTGATTTCGTGGCCTGCGTCGGTAATAAATCTCTTTTGTTTTTCATAGCTTTCGGCAATAGGCTTGATTATTTTTCCGGCAAAAAATGTCAGAATCAAAGCCATAACGACGAGACCGAGAACGGATACGACTGTGCTTGTAATAAGAAAATTTAAAAAGGCGTTTATTCTCCTTCCGCAATCAAGAAATGTGATTACAGAGGAGCCGTTTTCCGCTTTGACACAGTATCTGAAACTCTTTATAAAACCCTTCCTGCTGTTACCGCTTAAAATAATATCGGCATATTCCGCGGCAGTATTTTCATCAACGGAGACAATGTTGGAAAGTTCGGCGTTTTTGTTTCCGTTTTCATCAACGGTAACCGTAAAAAAACGTGATTCATACGGGGTCTCAGGTGACAGTTTGTTAAATATGCCGCCGTTTATTCCGCTGGGCTTTGGCATCCGGTTCTTAGGGAACCCGCGGTCGGGTTTTTGCGGTGCGTTCGAATCCGGTGTATCAAGAGGAACTGAGTTTCCGTCGGGATTAAAAGTTTCTCCGCTATTTTCGGTGAGATATGCGAGCGTGTCATCAGCCTGTCTTACAACAGTCCTGTAGTTCAGGGTATTTATTCCCGTTACAATGACTGCCAGCAGAAGAAAAATCGAGCCGACCGAGAGCAACACGAATCTCTTTTTCAGCTTTTTAATCATCTGTTTCCTCCAGAGAATAGCCTGCGTTGCGTGACGCCTTTATGAAAACATTTGCTTTCAGAGCAGTCAGTTTCTTCCTGAGGTATGAGATATAAACCCAAACCACATTTATTTCTGATTCCGAATCGTAGCCCCAGATTTTCTCCATAAACTTTTCAGTTGAAATAACAACGTGCCTGTTCATCATGAACATTTCCATCATCTGGAATTCTTTATTGGCAAGCTTAAATGAACCTTCAGGTGAAGCAAGTTCAAATGTTGCTCTGTCAAGTGTCAGGTTTCCCGCTGTCAGTTTTGTGTCTGATGAAACCTGAGTTCTTGTTATCGCTCTGATTCTCGCTGTCAGTTCCTTGGAGTCAAACGGTTTTGTCAGATAGTCGTTTGCACCGCTGTCAAGCCCCAGAACCTTATCGTCCGTTTCCGATTTTGCGGTCAGTATAAGTATTGGTATGTTATTTCCGGCCTGCCTGACTTTTTTCAAGACCGATATACCGTCAAGTTTCGGCATCATTACATCGAGAACAGCTGCGTCATAGTTGCCTGTTTCAATATAATCAAGCGCGTCTTCACCGTTGAATACAACATCGGTTGAATAATTGCTTTTCTCAAAAATTTTAGAAATAGCTCTTGCAAGAGGTTTTTCATCCTCGGCAACGAGTATCCGCATAATTATCGCCTCCGCAGTTTACCATAACATCTAAACCTTAAATAAAGTTTAAATTATTGATTTATATGCCATTTCCATTGTTTTTGAAAGCGCAACAGCCTTGTCAATATCATAGTATGATTCCGTGCCGTTCATTATTGAGTCTATCCACTGGGTCATCGGTCCCGGTCTGCCTACGGGAAGAGAGGGGAATACCCAGCCGTTGCCGATATTGTAGCAGGGCTTGTCAAGGAAGCCTCCCATCAAAGCGGTACCTTTTGTTCCGGAAAGTTCAAACTCATACGGATTGTTAGGAGAAACGAAACTTGTTTCACTTACTGCGATTGCGCCGTTTGCGTATCTCATTACTGTTACTGCATTATCTTCGACACTGTCGACCATCACATTTGTGAAAGCGGATGATACCGATATCGGCTCACCCATTATCCAGTTAAGGATATACATCGAGTGGGCACCGAGGTCCATCATTGCTCCGCCGCCGCAGGTTTTCCTGTCATAGAAAGTTTCGGGCAGCCATTTTCCGCTTGCACCGTTGTGCGCGTTTCTCATTCTGCAATATGTTACATCGCCGAAAAGACCTTCATCTACAGACTTTTTCACCCATATGAAATCGCTTCTGCTCATCCACGGAAAAGAAATTGTAAACTTCACATTGTTTTCTTTTACCGCATCTGCAACTTCCTGAGCGTCCGCCTGATTAAAGCAAAGAACTTTCTCAGTGAATATGTGCTTTCCGGCCTTCGCAGCTTTTATTATTATCTCTTTATGCAGATCGGTTGACGAGCATACTATGATTGCATCCACATCTTTTCTTGAAAGAAAAGTATCAAGGTCTTTCTCATAATCGCAGTTATACTTAGCGGCGCTTGAGGTGCCGCTGTTTTCGTCTTTGTCCCATAAAGCCGTGATTTTACAGTTGCTGTTTTTTGAAACTTCGTTTGCGTACCCTTCAAAGTGTACGTGCCATGTGCCGGCAAGTCCGATATTAATCATTGTTTTTTCCCTGTCCTTATCTGGCAAAAAGTGATTTAACGGTATCTGAAATCATCGGAAAAATTGCGCGCAGTACTGTTGCAACAAAATTGAGCTCGTTTTCTCCTCCGACTTCCGCAAGTCCGGTGTAGTTTTCGGTTTGCCCGTTGTAGTTTGACGTGTATTTGCACAGCCACGAAATAAGTCCGTCGGGGCTGGTAAGCGTAACGGTATTGCCCAGACCGTCGGTGGTCACCATATTCGGGTAATCCTTTTCGTCATAGGTAAACATATCATTTGAAGCTGCGAACCATACAAAATGATTGCTCGGGCATTTCTTACCGTCGGGATAACATACCTTACCGAAGAGTGAAAGTCTGCAATCTGCGGCTACGGCTGATCTCTCGCAGAGTTTCTTCCAGATTTTTTCACCCGATACATGATAACCGGCAAGGATATCATACTTGCTTGTAAGCATCCAGATCGGCATATTCTTTATTGCGTCTATCTGCTCGTCAGAGGGAAGATATGCAGGGCACATCGGAAAAGCGGCAGCGAAGAAATCCGGGTAGCTTGTAATCATCTTAAATGCCATTTTTCCCCCCATTGAGAAGCCGCCTATATATATTCTCGTAACATCTATGCCGCTTCTGTTCTGAGCAATAAAATCATCTATTGCCGCTTTCAGCGATTTGATGTATTTATTTGACCAGAATTCATTGTGATTTTCCTGGCTTCTGGGCACCAATATGTAAGCGCCGCCGTTTGTGAATCTTGCCTGAAGTTCATCGCTTGCCCAGAGTGAAATGTTATTTTCTTCAATCTGAGCACGGGGAGCTTTGCCCTGACCCATACCGTGAGTATAAATTACCAGAGGCTTAGGAGCGCCGTCGTCAGCGGGTGAATAGCTGACATAGTCAATCGCAAGGCCGTCAACCTCGGGCCCTGTTGCGTCCCTGAATTTTGACTTATATTCCGGGATGTTGTCAGGATTTGCCGCAAAGGTTTCTGTTGCGAAGGGGATGATGAGTGCCGATGCCAATACAAGTGCCAGTATTTTTTTCATTTCTTTTCCCTACTTTCTGTCAATGATATATGCAGGAGACCTGAATATTCTTGCAAAGACGGATATGAATCTGTCAAGCAGGCCGTCTTTAACCTTGACTGCCTGTTCGGGTGAGTAAATCCTTACTCCGTCATTACCGATTACCGAAGCCCTGAGCCTGTAAGAGAAGCCGGAGGTTATTATACATCTTTCGCCGGTTCCCTTTATTTCTCCGTTTTCGTCATACCAGACGACTGAATTGATATTTGTGTTTTTAACCTCTGCATGAAAGATTACGGTAGCTCTGTAACCTACTGTTAAATCTTCACAGTTTTTGATGATTACATTTATCTCATTTCCGGTTTCATCTGTGCCCGTATCTTTGTTTCCGAAATTGTCCGGAACCGTGCTTTCGTTTCCGCTCTTTTCATAAATCGCTGTGAAAGTCAGATTGCAGTCCGGCATTTTTTCGGGCACATCCTTATCCCAGGATATGAAAGAGTATCCGTCTATTAAGGGCGCATCGGGAACCGGGATATCATTTCCGTATTCCACGGTATATTCTGCCAGCACACTTCCGTTGCTGTCAATGAATTGGACTGTATATCCGGTTTTTTTCCATACAGCATTGAATATGATATCTGTTGCAGGCATATTCCCGGGTATTTCTCTGTCCCAACCGGCAAAGGTATAACCTGTTTTAACAGGGGAATAGGGTTCGGGAACGGTGTCGCCGTATTTCACATTATATTCGGAATAAAGCAGATTATCGGAATAATAAGCGGCTTTGTATGCTTCGGAAACCCATACAGCATTGAATACAAGGTCCCTGTCCGGCATTTTATCGGGAATATCCGTATCCCAACCGGAAAATATAAAGCCTTCCTTTTCCGGGTTATCAATCCGGGGTATTGTATCGCCGAAATTAACGCTGCGCTCCAAAACAGCGATTCCATCTACCAAATACAGTACCTTATGTTTATTCACCGTAAATTTTGCTTCAAGCTTCAGATTATTACCGGGCATATTTTTCGGCTCTTCAGGCACCCAGCCGTCGAAGGTGTATCCTTCAGGGGCTTGCGGAATATAACTCTCGATTTGCTCTCCCTCTGAGAGTCTGATGCATTTTGCCTCAGCACCGTTTACAAAATAGCTCAGACTGAACTTGTTCGTTTCTTTAAGGTTTACCATGATTGCCGGTCTGACGCCGTAGCAGAAATTCACGCTTGCTGCGCCGACCTGACCGATAAATGTAATAGCTGCGGCTTTCCCGTCCGACTCTTCTCTGTTATCCCTCAGAAACCAGTTGCATGAAGCTTTGTTGAGGTTAATGTTTAGTGAATTTACCAGCCCGTTGCAAAGAGCGTAATCCGTAAAACCCGTTACGGCATCAGGTATAAGGTTGTTATTTTTATATTCTGTCTTTGCAAGAGAAACGAAGTCATCATTGGAGTTTCTGACTATGTATTCTTTTTCGCCGGATGTAAATGCGGAATTATAAAATTCATCATTCAGAAATTGCCTGAGTTCGGAATTCAGATAATTATTGTCAAGCCCGACTTCATTAAAAGGCTGGGCGTCAATCACTCTGTCGCAGAGGATAATTCCGTTATCTTTATCTATTACATTCCACACCAGCGGCTCATACTCAAACCAGTATACGGTATCAACTGTATATCCGTTTCCGGATTGCGCAGATGCGCTTTCTTCGGGGACATCGTTAGTCTTTTTAGGCCTGTATTTATCAAATTTAATTCCTCTGTATTTAATTCCGCCGTAATAAATATCGGTGTAATGAGCGTAATCCTGTATCTGAGCCGAGTTTTCTCTGCCGTTACCATAGGAATAGTTGAATGTTTTCCATTCGCTCTCAATTTCACCGAGAGAGGCAATAAGTGTTTGATCTTTTATTACGGAAACGGGATAGCTGCCGAAATATACCTCGTCACCGGTTTCAAAATCGGTCTGTGCGTATGTGGTATTAAGCGTTGCAAAAACTGAAAACATCAGGATAAAACTGAAAACTGACAGAAGAACTTTTCTTTTCATATTTATCTCCGCCAAACTGAATTTTTCTATTGAAAAATGTTAAAAAATGTTATACAAATATAATAACACATATATCCGCTCATAACAACAAGAAAATGAACGGATAAAGAAAGGAATGCTTTAAACCGGTATGTTTGTCAGAGCAGGCATACGGGTTGCTGTCAGGGCTTGCGCAATGAATAATTATGTTTTTCCGTTTAAAAATCCGTCACTTTCTCCGGAAGAAAGAGCGGAGGACCTGCTTTCCCGTATGACGCTCAGGGAAAAAGCGGCTCAACTTGACCTGAAATTCGGCAATAACTACTGCACGAAAGTTGATAAAAACCACAACTGCTCGGTGGATGAGAATTCAGATTATGACTGGGATAAACTAAAAAGGGATTTTCCTGACGGTCTCGGATATCTCCATGATAATTATTCAGTTCCCTCTGTAATGAATAAACTTCAGAAGTTTTTTATCAGCAATTCAAGATTAGGTATCCCTGTTATTTTTACAGGCGAAGCTCTTCACGGTATCAGCGGAACAAGAGGAACGATTCTGCCTATTCCCACGGCAATAGCGTCAACTTTTGAGCCGGATTATGCTTTCAGAGCAGGACGTGTAATCGCAAAGGAAGCGGCCTCGCTGGGCATCAGGGAAGTCCTTGCTCCCAATCTTGATGTTGCAAGGGAGCCCAGATGGGGGAGAACGGAAGAAACATTCGGTGAAGATACCTGTCTCTCCTCAAATATGGCAGTTGGTATAGTTAAAGGCCACCAGAACGGCGATATATCTCAGCCGGACAGTGTTATTTCCGAACCCAAGCATTACTGTGTTCACGGAATTGCAGAAGCCGGTCTTAACTGTGCTGTAGCAAGAGCTGGCAAAAGAGAAATTGACAGTTGCTACCTTCCCGTATTTGAGGCGGCGATAAAAGAAGGCGGCGCTTACGATGTTATGGTCAGTTATAACTGCATTGACGGCGATGTTCTTATGGCTTCGGATTACTATTTGCGTAAAGTCCTTAAAGAGAAGTTCGGGCTCAAAGGAATTTGCCGTTCCGACTGGGGAGGTATTATAAGAATTAAAGAAGCTCATAAACTGACTGCAACCGACGAGGGCGCAGTTTATCTTGCGAAAAAGAACGGTCTTGACTGCCAGGGAGGCAGCGAATACCCGAATAAGTTCTGGGTTGACACAATTGAAAAACTTGTCAATGAAGGTAAAATAAGCGAAGAAAACATAAACGAATCCTGTCGCAGAGTATTAAAATTGAAATTCACTCTCGGTTTATTTGAAAACCCATATACCGATGAAGACGGATATAAATCCGTTATCAATAAAAAGGAGCATCTTGATCTGGCTCTTGAAATAGCACAGAAATCCGCTATTCTTCTGAAAAATGACGGGATACTTCCCATTGAGAATGGCAGATATAAAAAGATAGCGTTGATAGGGCCTTCCGGCAACAAGGTCCGTCTGGGAGGGTACTCTGCAATTCCTGTCGGCAGAATAATACCAACGGTTTACGATGTTCTGAAAAAAGAACTGCCCGGCAGCGAAATATTGCAGGCAGACGGTTGCGGTATAAGTGAAGACAAGGAACTTACGCTTGCCGGTCAGCAGCATCTTCTCGGATTTAAGGCCGACAGAATTACCGACAATATCAATGAAGCGGTAAAAATTGCGCAGGAGGCAGATCTTATCATATTCTGCGGAGGCGATGACGGTATTTCAAGCGGAGAGGGCAGAGACAGATGTGAGCTCACTTTGTGCGGTAATCAGCCCGCTCTGGTCGGCAAGCTCGCGGAAACGGGTAAGCCACTTATATCCGTTATTATTCACGGAAAACCTCTTGTGCTTACAAATGAAAGCAGGGTTTCCGACGCGGTGCTTTCCTGCTGGTTTGGCGGAGAGTGCGGAGCGCAGGCGATTTGCGATGTGCTGACCGGAAAGGTCAACCCCTCCGGTAAATTGCCTTTCTCACTTCCTGTCAGTTCAACAAGGATTCCGTGTTATTACTCAATGTTGCCGGGAGCAAGCAATGAATACTATGAAGGCTCAAGAAATGCGCTTTATCCGTTCGGATTCGGTTTGAGTTATACTTCATTTGACTATTCCGACCTGAAAGTCGATGTAACCGATTCGGACAATGTAAAAGTAAGCGTTACTGTAAAGAATACCGGCAAATATGACGGTGACGAAGTAGTTCAGATTTATGTTGAAGACTGCGAAAGCTCTGTTGTAACGCCGGATATTCTGCTGAAAGCCTTTAAAAGGGTTTCTCTCAGAGCCGGCGAGAGCATGGAAGTGGTTTTGAAGCTTGATAACAAGGCGTTTTCATTGGTGAATGTGAATTACGAAAAAGTAATTGAACCCGGAGATTTCATAATATATGCAGGAGCCTCATCCCGTGAACTGAGACTTAAAGAAAAAATAACCATAACTCCGGAAATGATAGTCAAATCCAATTAAATTTATTATTAAAGTTAGATTTTTTTGTTTATTTTAATTTAAAATACTTGAATTCTCATTATTTTGGTAATATAATAATATATTATAATTGTTATCGGGAGTTTATGTCATTATGAATATAGTGAACTATCTCACTCAAAATCTCGGTATACCTCAGTATCTTGATTTTTTTGCCAGGATTATAGTCGCATGTCTTTGCGGGTCTGCCATCGGTTATGAACGGAGCAGAAGATTCAAAAATGCCGGCCTGCGTACTCACATTATAGTCTGTTGTGCATCCGCTCTAATGATGATAGTTTCAAAATATGCATTTCTGGATTTCGCTGTTTCTTCTGACGGTGTTCTGAGCGCAACACGCGGAGCGGATCCGGCAAGAATTGCCGCCCAGGTGGTCAGCGGTATCAGCTTTCTCGGTGCCGGCGTAATTTTCAAACACGGTGCCAGTGTCAAAGGGCTGACGACAGCCGCAGGCATATGGGCAACCGCCGGTATAGGTCTTGCACTTGGAGCGGGGATGTATGCCATCGGACTGTTTTCAACGGTTGTAATTACCATAATCCAGTATGTTATGCATAAATTCAAATTCGGTTTTGACTCATTCGCTTCCTGCCATATTGAATTTGATATTAAGGGCAATGATAACTTTAAGTCTGAATTATTTAAGAAGATTGATTACTGGAACGGACTTATTGATGAAATTGATATTTCTGATAATGATGATTCGGCTCACTATGAGCTCGCAATCAGAGTACCCACTACAATGAAAACCGAAGAGATTGTTCATTTCATTTCTGATACCGAAGGAATAGGAACGTTTAATGTATCTTCCGATATTTGATAAAAAACAATTCAGCCGGACTTTCACTGAATCAAGTCCGGCTGTTTTTTATATCTTTCTTATAATTCCCATAGGTGTCTGCTCGTGCGACTGACCGAGGGGATTATCTTTTAAAACTCTTGCCATCAGTTCTCTGTCTACGGTCTTGGGGTAAGCTCCCATTATTACTCCGCCGAGATCGTTTATATCCGTAACAAGCACCGGACAGCCGAGTTCCTTTGATATGCTTTCGCATACTTCATCCGGGTTAAGGGGAGAAAGTGAAACACATTCGTTATACGGAGGAAGTGTGCAGTCACAGGGGCCGTCTATTGAGCGGGCTTTTTCCCCGGCGATTTTATAAAACCATCCTCTTTTTCCGAGCACCTTACCGATTGCGGAAATAAATGCCGCAAAAAGTATTCTCGGAGTTCCGCACTCTCTGAGTGCCATCTCCATGGTTTCGGGAATGCCGAGTCCGATGCCGTAAGGAGTTTTTAAAACAAATTTGCTCAGTATTACAGCAAGTTTACGCGGATGTATATCCTTCATGGGAATTGCTCTTCCCTGAGTACAGCCGACAGCCTTCTCGGTGATGAAAAGAATGTCGCCGTCCGAGAGATGAGGCGAAGCGTATTGTTTTGCTACCTCAACTATATCATCAACTTCTGTTATGACATGGGTTTTGATAGCGTAGCGCTCATATTTACTGCCGTCAACTTCTATGTCTTTAACCTTGTTTTCGTTTACAGTAATGTTATCCATTGATATTATTTCCTTCTTTTTTATTAGTCACTACTTCTTTTGCAATGTAAATCGGTCTGTTTTTTGTCTGAATATAGGTTCTTGCCAGATATTCGCCGGCAATACCCATAGCCGTTAGCTGAAGACCTCCGATAAACAGAACGGCAAATAAAACAGGCTGATAAGTCACCACATAAAATGATGAAACCGAATTGTGGATAATTACCGCAATGAGGTATATAACCGAGACAAGAACTGATAACAATCCGATGAAAGTCGGTATTTTAAGGGGAGCGGTAGTGAAAGCGAAAATGCCGTCCAAAGCATAGGCAACAAGTTTCGGGAAAGACCACTTTGACGTTCCGTTTGCCCTTTCATCGGCAATATAGGGAATAAACTTTGTATTATATCCGACCCAGGAGAAAAGCCCTTTGCTGAATCGGAAATACTCATCCGCATCAATAACGGATTGAGCCATTTTTCTGCTGAAGACTCTGAAATCACTTGCGCCTTTAACAAATTCGGTATCAGAAAACCTGTTTATGAATTTATAAAAAATATCTTTGCAGAAACTGATGAATTTGCCTTCGCTTCTGTTTTCCTGATATGCTGCAACACAGTCGTATTCCGGTTCATCATCAAGCATCCTGACCATATCCAGCACAAGAGCGGGCCTTTGTTGAAGGTCTGCGTCAATTATTGCCACATAGTCACCGCTTGACTCCTTTAGACCGGCATACATTGCAGACTCCTTACCGAAGTTCCTTGAGAAATTGACTATTTTAATCGGCTGCTCAAAAGCCAGAAGCTTCTTTAACTCGGTATATGTATTGTCCTTACTGCCGTCATTGACAAAAACAATTTCGTAGTCAAAATCACAGTGAGAAAAATCATGAAGGATTGTTTCATAAATCAAGTGAATGTTCTCTTCTTCGTTATAGCAAGGAACAACAACGGAAAGTTTCATTATTTCACCTTCAGATCATTAACTCTGTCCAGCTTTTCCCACGGAACATCAAGGTCGATTCTTCCCATATGTCCGAGTGCGGCTAACTGACAGTAGATAGGTCTTCTCAGATTGAGCTTTCTTATTATAGAAGCGGGTGTCAAATCGAATTTTTCTTTAATTATCGCAGATATATCGGTATCGGGGATTTTACCCGTTCCGAAGGTATCAACGAAAATCGACACGGGTTCTTCAACACCTATTGCATACGCAAGCTGTATTTCGCATTTATCAGCCAGACCTGCGGCAACAATATTCTTAGCAACATAGCGTGCGGCATAAGCGGCGCTTCTGTCAACCTTTGTCGGATCCTTGCCGCTGAACGCTCCGCCTCCGTGACGCGCGTAACCGCCGTAAGTGTCAACGATTATCTTTCTGCCCGTAAGTCCGCTGTCACCGGTAGGCCCTCCGATAACAAACCTGCCTGTCGGATTGACAAAGAAAACGGTTTTTTCATCAAGCAAATCTGCCGGCACGGTTGTTTTGATGACCTTTTCAATTATATCTTTCCTGATTGTTTCGAGCGAAACATCCGCGGAATGCTGGGAAGAAATAACTATTGTATCGATTCTTACAGGTTTGCCGTCCTCATCATACTCAACGGTAACCTGGCTTTTTCCGTCGGGACGAAGGTAGGGCAATGTGCCTTCTTTTCTCACTGCGGTAAGTTTTGCGGCCAGTTTGTGAGCAAGAGAAATGGGCAGCGGCATATATTCAGGAGTTTCGTTGCAGGCATAACCGAACATCATACCCTGGTCTCCCGCTCCGAACCTGTCAACTCCCAGAGCAATGTCAGCGCTTTGTTTGTTCAGCGCGGTGATAATTGCGCAGGTGTTTCCGTCAAATCCCTTTTCGGAAGAGTCGTAACCGATGTCACATATAACTTTCCTTGCTATTGAGGTTACGTCAACGCTTGCTTTTGAACTGATTTCACCCATTATGAAAACAATTCCCGTTGTAGTGCAGCATTCACAGGCAACACGGCTCTCCGGATCTTTTGCAAGATACGCATCAAGTATTGCATCGGATATCTGATCGCAGATTTTATCCGGATGTCCCTCTGTTACCGATTCAGATGTAAAAAAATAGTTTGCCATAGTTCCTCCTGATAAAAACTGCCCGCCAAGTGTCCTCGGCGGGCGAAAACACCTTATTTTCCGACTGTTAAAGTCGCAGGAATTGGCACCTTGAAAAATCAGGTTGCCGGGCTTCATCGGGCCTGTCCCTCAGCCACTCTGAATAAGGGATATTCAATTCGCGCATATTATAATATAGTATATTTGAATTGTCAATGCTTAAATTGTGAACAATTAATTTAATACTGTCCGGCGGTACCGTAATTCATCGTTGACATCCCGGAGCAATTAATATAGAATAATCACGGTGATTATATGTATAAGTTGCTTAAAGTCGAAGGAAAGGCAAGAAGAGCTGAGTTTGAAACCGTTCACGGTACGGTTCAGACACCGGCTTTTATGAATGTTGCCACCTGCGGTGCAATAAAGGGCGCTCTTTCTTCAACCGACCTTGAAGCCGTCGGATGTCAGGTTATGCTCTCAAACACCTATCATCTTCACGTCAGGCCCGGCGATGAGCTGATAAAGGAACTCGGCGGACTTCACAGGTTTGCAGCCTGGAACGGTCCGATTTTAACTGACAGCGGCGGATTTCAGGTGTTTTCGCTTGCTTCCCTCAGAAAAATCAAAGAAGAGGGCGTGTATTTCCAGTCCCATGTCGACGGCAGACATATTTTCATGGGGCCTGAGGAAAGTATGAGAATCCAGTCGAATCTCGGTTCCACTGTCGCAATGGCTTTTGATGAGTGCGTTGAAAATCCTGCAAAATATAAATATGCAAAGGAATCTGCCGAAAGAACCGTACGTTGGCTTGAGAGATGTAAGGCTGAGATGACAAGACTGAATTCTCTTCCTGATACAATAAATAAAAACCAGTTGCTTTTCGGCATAAATCAGGGAAGCACATATGAGGATATACGTATTGACAATATGGAAAAAATTGCAGCCCTTGATCTTGACGGTTACGCAATAGGAGGTCTTGCCGTCGGCGAAGAAAAAGAAGAAATGTACAGAATAATAACCGCTGTTGAGCCATATATGCCCGTTGACAAGATACGCTATCTTATGGGAGTCGGAACGCCAGGCAATATCATTGAGAGCGTATACAGAGGTGTTGATTTGTTTGACTGCGTAATGCCGAGCCGTAACGCCAGGCACGGTCATCTTTTTACTAAAAAAGGAATTATAAACCTCAATAACAACAGGTATGAAAAGGACATATCTCCCATTGACAGCGAGTGTGACTGTCCGACCTGCCGTAAATTTTCAAGAGCGTATATCAGGCATCTTTTCAAGAGCAAAGAAATGCTTGCCATGCGTTTATGCGTAATTCACAACCTGCGTTTTTATAATAATCTGATGGAAGAAATCAGAAAAGCCCTTGACGATGGATCGTTTGCTGAGTACAGGGATAAGTATGTTAATATTTTGGATACGAGAATTTAATTTTTTAAAAGTATTGCATTAAATCAATTTATAATATATAATAACAAAGTATTTATTTAGTTATTGGAGGTTTTCTTTACTATGAATGTAATCTATCTGATGGGTCAGCTTGCCCAGCAAGGCGGAACCGGAGCCCAGTCGCAGGGCAGAGGCTCCGCATCTATGATTATTATGATGGTTGCTCTTTTTGCGGTTATGTATTTTGTTATGATCCGTCCGCAAAAGAAAAAGCAAAAAGAAGAGCAGTCAATGCGTGATTCCATCCAGGTCGGAGATGAGATTACGACCATCGGCGGAATTATGGGCAGAGTTGTTACCGTTAAAGAAGATTCACTGATTATCGAAACCGGTGCAGACAGAAACAAGATGAAGATAACCCGCTGGGCCGTATCAACCAATAACACTGCGGCAGAGAAAGCCGAAGCTGAAAGACAGGCGGCTAAAGAGGCTGCCGAGGCAGAGAAAAAGTCGAAGATGGACGCGGCCATTGAAGAAGGTAAAGCACACAGAAAAAAGACTAAGAAGAATAAAGACGACACTTTTGATCAGTAAGAAGAGGAGATTATTATGGGAAAGTTAAATAAAATTGATAAAGCTGCCGCCGATAAAGGAAGCGGTGTAAAGACTCTTTGGCAGTTCGTTAAGTTTATTTTTGTAAGTTTGCTCGCAATGATAGTCCAGTTTGCACTTCTTAATATCCTTCCGCTTATTCCACAGATTAAGGCAATGTATACCACCGAATTCAACTGGTGGGTATTTACATCCAGCGTTGCCGCGGGAGGTCTTGGTTATTTTATAGTAAACAATACCGCAAACATTATTGCTCAGATAGTAGCTTTCTTTGTAAACAGGGAAAAGACATTTAATTCAAGCGCAAACGTTGCGATAACTCTTCCGGTATATATTATTTTTACCATTGCGCTCATCTGCTTTTCCGCTTGGCTTAACCCCACGCTGAAAGATCTTTTTGTTTCCAGGGGATGGATGGGAGACGGTCTGGCATCCAATGCCGCAACTATGATTTGCTCAGCCATTCAGTTCTTCCTTTACTTCCCGGTTGACAAAATTCTCTTCCATAAACCCAAAGAGGAAAAGACAGACGAGCAGGAAGAAACAGCCGAGCAGGCAGAATAATAAAAAGATTAGGCTTTTACCAAAAATAATATTTTTTAGTTTAAAAGAGGTTGGGAGAACCAACCTCTTTTTCGTTTATTGGATTAAAAAAATATCGAATAATACTTTTATTCAGTTTATTAATCATAGAATCTATTTTAATTCAACATTAACATTTTAAATGATTTATTGACTTAATTAATTGTATTTTGTATAATATATTCATAAAAATAGGGGTGATATTTGTGAAAAAAATAATTGCTGCTTTATTATGCGTTCTGATGGTTCTGACATTTGTATCCTGCGCAGGCAATAACGGTAAAGAAACGACTTCAACTGCTCCGGAGAGTACTTCTGACATTCAGGAAAGCAAAGTTGAGGAGTCCTCTTCAGGTGAAGTAACAGAAACAACCGGAGAAGTTGTTTCATCCGAGGAGTCTGAAACCGAAACAACCGAAAAGACAACAGAAGAAACAACAGTAACCGAGACCACCACAGAAGAACCCACAACTGAAAAGGAAGCCGCAAATAAGGAAACAACTACCGTAAAAGAAACTACAACCAAGAAAAAAGAGAGTACTACGAAGAAAGAATCAACTACTAAGAAAAAGGAAAGCACCACTAAGAAAAAAGAGACCACAACCAAAAAAGCCGTAACCGCTCCTTCAAGCAAGGAAGATATTGTTGCGCTCTATAATAAAGCCACCGAGGGCGTGAAGAGTTCAAAACCCGGCTATAAAAAGTCAAGGGAAACAGTACTCAGCAATCTTGATATGGGCGCTCTTGCAAGGATTGAAGTTGTCAGAGGCGCAGTCGGTGAATTTCTCGGTGAAGGAAAATCGTCCGAAACAGTTCAAAAAGGTAAATACAAAGGCAATTCTCTTAAATTAAGTACCCTGAATGCGTCAGACGTCACTTCGGCTACCTGCAAGCTTTCGGAAGACAAAAAATACTATGATGTTACAATTGTAGTCAAAAATGAGTCAAGTGTGGAAAAGGGCAAGTGTTCACTGAGCAAATTTACCGATGATTATAAGGATGTTGCTGAGATTAAAGCCGGTCTTAAAGATGCCGGAGCAGGTGTGGAGAGTATTAAAATCAACACCACGGAAGTTACTGTCAAAGCAAGGATTTCCGTTGACAAAACCCGCTTTTCATCCGTTACCCACACCATAAAGATGAGTGCAGTACTTACAAATGTACGCTATACAATAGTCAAAGTATCAAAGGCTTCCGCGAGTCTGTCCACGACTGTAAAGTATACTGATTTCAAATACTGATTATCAGCAGATTTCAGTTTCAGCTACCGGCCGCCCTAGGGCGGATGCCCGTAAAACAGTATTGGTTTTCGCGGAAAACTGAAACCGCAGAGCATCGTCAGATTTGCTTACCATACACAAAGTATGCTTTCGCAACTCTTCCTTGCTCTGCGGCTTATTTTTCTCGAGAAAACTGCTTCGCACCTCAAAAAGATGGAATTTGAGCATATTTGCAGGTTATGACGACGAGGAATAC
>JAILMJ010000030.1 GCA_024692685.1 Clostridia bacterium | reverse complement strand
TTCCAGTCTGCGCCGCAATTGTCAACGGCATATTTGGCTTCCTCTGAAGAATATCCCTCGAATTTCAATTGATCGATCAGCCCGGAGTAGGAAAACGCGGTATAATCCAAATAACTATGCGCTGTTTTTAACGCGTTTCTCATTCCGATTGTAATACTTTTCGGACATTTTATCTTTAAAATACACGTTTTGTCTTGGTAGGTTATTTTTATTTCAGATTCTTTATTCTCTTCAAGTGTGACAGGGTTCTCAATTATCCAACCATAAACCGGTTCTGTTTTATCATCATTGTATTTGGCGGTTACATCAATATTATGATTTTCAGTTGTAATTTTAGTACCCGCTTCAACAGAACCGGTGTAAACGGCGGACAGTTCTTTTATATCGCTTTTGCAAAGAATTTTCAACGGACAGTTCATATCTTTGTATGTTACTGTCAACGTTTCTTCTTTTCCCCATTCAAGTGTGACGTCACGGTCGAGAGTCCAACCTTTAACCTGTTCTGTTTTATCATCTTTATACGTCGCAGTCACCTTTACGTTGGAGTTGCCGTTAGCGATTTTTGTGCCTGCTTCAACAGAACCATCGTATTCGGCGGTTATTGATTTAAGGTTGCTGGTACAAAAAACTTTTAAGACGCAGGTTTGTTCTTCATAGGAGATCAAAACTTCGGGTTCTTTTTCCCATTCAAGCGTAGCCGGTTGTTCAATCTGCCATTTTGATACGGTTTCTTTCGTCCCGTCTTTATAAGTTGCGGTTACTCTGATATTTTTACTGTCAGTTTTTAATTCTTTTCCTGCCAATAATTCTCCCGTATATTCAGCGGAAAGAGCAGTTACAGATTTGTCAGAGCAAACCAGTTCAATATCACATGAAAGATTTTCATATGTCACGTGAATTTTCTCTTTGCCATCCTTTTTTAAGGTAACTGAAGTCGGCGTAAAGACGCAATCCTGTGTGATTGTTGTGCATTTATTATCCTTATGTATTGCAACAACCTTTATATGATCTGCGCTTTTTATTGTGGTTCCGGCGGATAAGCTTCCTTCATATGAAGCTCTTATTCTGACAATCGAGCTTGAAGTGCACTTAACCGTAAAATCTTTCCGTATTCCTTTGTATTGGACTGTCACTGTCGAGGTACTGTCATTCTCCAAAGTCTTTGCGTTTTTGACTTTCCAATTTTTCAATTCTATTTTAGTGCCGTCTTTTTTTACTCCTGTAACAGATATGCCGGTGTTGTTTTCATCTAATATTACTCCGGCTTCCGTTTTTCCGGAATAAACTACTTTGATATCAACGATTTTGTTCCTCAAAATCGAATTGCTGACAATTCCGAAAAGAATAACAGCAAAGATGATCGCTGCAGGTATTAACAGTTTTTTCAGCGATACAGGCTTTTTCCGGTTTTCGGTAAAGTGCGGTTGAGGTCTGTTCACAAATGCAGAATTTGTTTGCGAAGCCGAATTAACTGTATTTGCCTGCGGATGCTGGTTGCTCCCTCGGTATATATTTTCCTGTTTTTTCGAAGAAGTCGGGGAAACTGCCGATTCTGTCGTTGCAGATTTAATTGACGGTTCCGCACTAGATAAGATTTCTGAATCTTCCGGTTCTTTAATCGGATGACTCACATTTATGCTTTCAGGCTTTGTTTTTTGTTCGTCGGCAACGGAGTTTTCTTTGATGAAAACCTTTTCTGATTTATCGACAGAAGGCTTGTTTTTTGGCGGCAAATCAGATGAAAAATGATTCTTGACCGGAGGGTGTGGTGCTTCCTTTCTTGCTTCTGTTGGTTTTTGGCCTTCTTCTCGTTTTTCTTTATCTTTTTCTTTAACTTCTTCTTGTGTATTACTCGAATTCTGTTCCTGCGATTTCCTTCTTGAACTCTTTGGTGCGATGGGGAATCCGCAGAATTCGCAGTATTCGATGTAGTTGTCAATTTTATTTCCGCAGCCCGGACAAATCATGAATACCCCTCCATTTAATCATACGATTGTGTTGATCCCGCGGTAAAAAAGTGCGGCAGGCGGAACCGCCCCATGGGAAATATGCAGCGCCTCGGAAACACTGCTATTCCTGAAATTGTTTGACAAGTTTTAGCATATCATAACGACCTGCATTTTGCAAGTTTTTTGTGCAGGAGAAAAATAAAACGGGCGTTACAATACGGAAAGCGGGAAACGGTCAGGCCGCTTGCGCCGTTCCGAGGGGTATTAGTTGTTTTGCTCCTCAAACCGCACCCCGCCGCCCTGCATTGCAGGGCGGCGGGGTGCGGCTATGGAAAAATGCGATATGCGATATGCATTATTCAACAAATGCAACATTCAACCAATGCGCTATTCCAAGCAATAATGCGCTGTTTCATGCCATCGGCAATCTGATATGCGCAATAGGTTATTTCTGCTGGTATACTCTCACGTAGTCCACCACGAAGTCGGCGGAGTCGCCTTCGATGCTCTTTGTCTTGAAATCGCGCATAAAGTTGGAAAGCACGATATACTCGGGGCCGGAGGCAAGACCGAAATCAGTCTTGCGGCACTCCTTGCCGTCCACATAGAAGGTATACCCCTCCGTATCCCATTTCAGGCCGTAGGTGTGGAACTCGTCGTAGGCGTCGTCGCCAACGATCACCCATCTGGCGTGCAGGCGCTGGTGGCCGGTCTCGTCGAAGTAGTGGATGTTGTTTTCCACGCTGCCTTCGTGTTCCACGCCGTAACGCATGCTTTCCATGATGTCG
>JAILMJ010000013.1 GCA_024692685.1 Clostridia bacterium | reverse complement strand
CTGCCGTTTGAAAACGACAGCTTTGATATTGTAACCGCCTTTGAGACAGTTTATTTCTGGCAGAATATTGAAAAGGCGTTTTCGGAGATTTACCGCGTTCTGAAAAGCGAAGGCGTTTTCGCAATCACAAACGAATCGACAGGCACGGATAAGACATCCGTAAAATTCTCTCAAATAATTGACGGTATGAATCTTTACACAGGGGAAAAGCTGAAAGCCCTGCTTGAAAAAGTGGGTTTTACAAGCATCGAAATACATAATCACCCTGATAAGCCCTGGCTTAATGTCACGGCAAAAAAGGCATAAAACAGAGGAGAGGAACTGAATATGAAACCCGACTATAAAAACTGGATGCCCAAAGGAATGGTCTGCACCGCATTTGCGGCAACGGCAGTATTCTTTATTCTCTTTATTGTATTCGGCGTGAGCGGTCTGATAAAACCGGGCACGCTCAGAACGGCATTGTTTATCATATTACTGCTCGGAACGATAACCGGAATAATCTCATCCGTCTGGATGGCTCTTATGTATCGGGCATTCTCATATAACGGAAAAAGGAAACTGTCAAAGCAGGTAATTGAAGGAATAGCAGGTTATGTCTCTCTGCCCGAAGGCGGAAAAGGGCTTGATGTGGGCTGCGGCAGCGGAGCGCTGACCATCGCCTGCGCAAAGAGAAATCCCGGAGCTCAGTTCATCGGAATCGACCGCTGGGGCAAGGAATATGCCTCATTCAGCAAAACGCTCTGCGAAAAAAACGCGAAGGCTGAAGGTGTCTCAAATGTGAAATTCGGAAAGGGCGATGCTACAAAACTGGATTTTGCCGATGAAACCTTTGACGCAGTTGTGAGCAACTATGTTTACCACAATATTCCGACAAATGACAGGCAGGCAATACTGCTCGAAACACTCCGCACTCTGAAAAAAGGCGGCTGCTTCGCGATTCACGACACGTTCTCAAAATCCAAATACGGCGATATGCGGGCGTTTGTGAAAAAGCTGAAAGATATGGGATATACCGAAGTCAGGCTTATAAGCACGACAGACGGAATGTTTATGAATAAAAGCGAATCCGGCCGGATGGCGCTTTCAGGCTCTGCTCTGCTTACGGGCGTTAAGTAAATCATATATCTGATTTACCGTTAATTACCATTGATTTGCATTTTAAGCAGTGATACAATATATGTAACAATTTCCAAAGGAGATGCTTTAATGCTTAAAAAGGTTTTATCAATCATTATGAGCGCGGTTCTTGTGTGTTCCGCTTGCGCTGCTTTTGCTTTCGCAAAGACGAGCGAGGAAGCTGACACCCACCTTCAGTTCGGCAAGGACGGCAAGTTCCGTATTATGCAGATTTCCGATATACAGGATTATTTCCCGATGAAAGGGATAACAAAAAAAGTGCTTAAAAAAGCGCTTGCGGAATATCCTGTTGATTTAATCGTTCTCACGGGCGATAATATCGCAAGTTCCACGAGGGTCAAGCCATATGCCGCTTTGGCAATCAATGAGTTTATGTCAATTTTTGAGTCGCTTGGCACACCCGTTGTGATGGTTTACGGCAACCATGATGACGAGAGCACAACCGCCGACAAAGCTTATCAGCTCTCTGTTTATGAAAGATATAAGTGCTTTATCGGCTGTGCGGGTGAAGATTTCGGCGAGGATAACCTCGGCACTTACTATGTGCCCATATACTCATCATCCGACAAGAACAAAATGGTAAACAATATCTGGATGATTGACTCGGGCAACTACAATAATGAAAATGATCTCGGCGGTTACGGCTGTGTAACAACGAAGCAGATTGAGTGGTATAAATCAGCCTCCGAAAAGCTTGAAAGAGAAAACGGCGGCAAGATACCTTCACTCATGTTTCAGCATATAGTCGTTCCCGAAATATGGGATGCTCTTGATGAACACGATGAGCAGGTTGAGGGCAGCGTGGAGCACGGCGGCAAATTCTATACTCTGCCCGAAGGCGCGAAAGGCGTTCTCGGCGAAACTCCCTGCCCGCCGAACTACACAAACGGTCAGTTTGACGCAGTGCTTGAGCGCGGCGATGTTATGGCTATGTTCTTCGGCCACGATCATGTTAATTCCTATGAAATCAATTACAAGGGCGTTGATCTCTGCAACACTCCCGGCGTAGGCTTCCGCTCCTATAACAGCGAAGAAGAGGGTGTGCGCCTTATCACACTTAGCGAAAACTCACCCGGCACTTACGAGACCGAAGTTGTGACATATTTTGAACTCTTTGACAGAGATGACGAAGCCGCTTACAACTTGTTTATGTCCGATTCCAGCACAGTTGATGACTCCGAGCACTTCGGCTACTATATGAAATATATCCTTGCCGCAATCAAAGCACTGTTTGCCTTCTGAACAGGTAACGGGAATGTGGTTAAATGTATTTGAAGGCTTGCTGATACCCTTCGCCGGTACGGCGCTCGGCTCCGCCTGCGTGTTCTTTATGAAAAAAGAGCTTGGCAGAAATATGCAGAGAGCACTCACGGGTTTTGCCTCAGGCGTTATGGTCGCGGCATCAATCTGGAGCCTGATAATTCCCGCAACGGAGCTTTCGGCGGATAAGGGAAAACTGTCCTTCCTGCCGTCTGTGATGGGTTTCTGGCTCGGAATTCTTTTTCTGCTTTTGCTTGACAGCGTTATTCCGCACCTGCATCTTTACGCGGAAAAGGCGGAAGGCGTCAGAAGCAAAGCGGCAAAAACCACGATGATGCTGCTTGCGGTTACCCTTCATAATATCCCCGAAGGGTTGGCGGTCGGCGTAATATACGCGGGTCTGCTTTCAGGCGGCGGAAAAATCACCGCAGGAGGCGCGCTTGCGCTTTCGCTCGGCATCGCGATTCAGAATTTCCCCGAAGGTGCGATCATTTCCTTGCCGCTTCACGCGGAGGGAAAATCAAAAATAAAAGCTTTTGCCGGCGGCGCGCTCGCTCTCTCGCTCGGCATAGCTATTCAGAATTTTCC
>JAILMJ010000116.1 GCA_024692685.1 Clostridia bacterium | reverse complement strand
AAACGGTTTCGGTTTCAATATCAAGGTCGTCATTCCAGATAATGCCGTAACCGCCCATAAGCTTTCCGGAAGTGAACAGCTTGCGGTTTTTCAAAGCCGAAAGCTGAGGATACTTGTCAAACAGGACAGAGATATCATACTTTTTAACTTCACCGGTTTGAAAGGTGAGATAAAAAGTTGTGCCTTTGCCGTATTCAAGTTTTACAACTTTATGAAACATATCAGTTCAGCGGCGGGAGCTTGATGTATTTCTCAGTCTCCCACATCTCCTTTGCGACCTATTATATGGTATATATCCCATATTGTCAATAGTTTTTTCAGCCGATCTGAGGCATCCGGAGAATCACTCCGGTTTCGGGATCAAGACAGTTTCTGACCTCAGCTTCCGAAATGTTCAGCAGGTTGGCAATCTTCTTGTTAGTGAAGCCATCCTCGCTGAGTTCGTTCACGGCTTCGGAAGTTTTCTCTTTTCGGCCTCTGGCGTAGCCTTCCCTGTAGCCGATTTTCCTGCTTTCGTTAAGCTTCCTGTTCAGAATTTCCCGCTCTTCATCGGTTGGCTCAGGCGGAGGCGGATTGATGCCGACTTCCCACATATGTGTTAGCCTTTTCATCAGGCGCGCCATATCGCTTGGGGAGGCATAGCCGACTTTTTTGAAGACCGACCTTACATGTCTCATCCAGACTGACTTTGACACATAAAACTTCCGTGACATAATCTTGTAGTTGATTCCGGACCTCTTGAGGTACTTGCGCACCATTTTCGGGGTAAGTCCGAGAATCTCCGTCAGGTCTCCGATGGTCAGAGGATCCGGACGGTCCCTGAGGATTTCTTTCCAGTTTGAATCGTTAAACATAGGTTCACTCCTATTAAATTATTCGAACCTTGAACCATGTTTAAGCCGCGTGGTCGCGGACCAAAATTTCCTGCAATTATCAACAGTATAGCAAAAAAGTATCAAAAAATGCGATTTTTTTGTGTTTTTGAGACTGTAAGCTGAAAAAATCCGAATTTTGACCACAAGCCCGATTTCCCTTGTGTACAAAGGGATACGGTTGTCTCAATTTGTCCAAAAAAGATTTTAAAAGTCCAAAAAATCGGACTCTTTGGGACCACGAGGCCCAGAGTTCGAATCTCTGCACTCCGACCACTCAAATCCCTTATATATCAAGGCTTTTCGAGATTTATAAGGGGTTATTTATTTTTCTAAAAACGACTGAAAATCGTCAATTCTAATCAATTTTATGCAGTTGAAAGGATATTTTTAAAGATATTTATTTTGGTGTTTTCGGCAGTAATTTCAAGGGTTTTCAAAGTTGTGTTTTTATAAAAATTTCTTTCGAAAGGATATTTTTATGCAAAAACCGCCTAAAACGCAAAAAAACGCCTCTGTCATTAACCGAAATCCGGCTATGGCAGAGGCTGCTTTCTTTATTCAAATGTATTGTCTTTATAATTATTTCCAGTTTTTATCATTATATGGTGTATTTTCAAAGCCCTCAGACCGAAGCTTTTTTACCATACTGTCAAGTTTGCCTTACTCAGTCATCAAAGCTGTCGTCATCGTCGTCAAAGAGATCTTCATCATCGCTGTCAAAATCATCATCTTCATCATCGTCGGGATCATCGAAGAAAAAATCAAACGCGAGCATCTCCTCAAACGAATCCACATATCCGTTGCCGTCGAGATCAAACATAGGGTCATCAAAAAAGTCTCCGAAAAGTCCCATGGTAAATACCTCACTTTCGGGTTTTTAATTTGTTGTTCAGTGCTGCTTAATTCCATTCATTATAGTAGTCCTCAGCTTCCTCCCCGTCATAGAAATCGTCATAATACCAGTCGTAGAAATCGTCTTCATCCGCGAAATCTTTCGCACTGTAGCTGTCGGTTGAGCGGCGCTTTGTTGTATTCCTTACCCAGGATGTTCCGGACACGGTAGGTCCGCCGTTCTGTTTCCAGGGATCGTCTCTGTAGTCATTGATTTCGGTGCAGGTTCCTTTTTTGAATGTTGCGGAGAAAACAATCTCCTTTTTGCTGTTGTAATAAAGATATGTATAGTATTTCAGAATTTTTCCGTTCTCGGCCATGTTGTTGGTTATGATTCTGCCCGCAGGTCCCAGTTCGGTGGAATTTGCATTTTCCTCGCTCATTCCGATATACGGCACGGAACGGTCCTGCGCTGTTGTGTGATAAGCGGTACTTCTTTCCCTGACTGTCGTCGAATAAGTGGTTTCTTCTGCTTCGATGCTGTCATTTGATTTAAAGTTCAATTGATCGAGGTATTTTGAATACATTATAGCTGTAATCACAGATATAATAATCAGGATACCTATAGCCACAAATATTTTATTGCCTTTTGTCATCTTATCCCTCCGTTCTCAATTTGCCCGGTCATAAACTATTTCCGTTTCCTCGCTGTATGCGGCTGTCTGATTATCATCAATCCCCATATCTTTTCTGATATCCTTGATTACGAAGTAGGTAACCGTTCCGACAATCAGCGCAAGTGCGAGGCGCAGCAGAATCATAAACAGCGTATTGTTTCTCCTCATTTCATCACTTTCTTCCGGCAATTTTCGATTGTATAATACCACACGCCGGAGCGAATGCAAACGGTTTTTGCGGCAAAATAAACCGCGCTATTTTTCGGAAAGAGGGAAAATCCGAAACCAATTGCAGTTAAATTATATACCGCTTTGCTATCCGATAAAACTCTCTTTCAAGCCGTTTTTTGCTTGGTGGTGGTAAAACTGAATGCAACTTTGTTGAAATTATACCGTATTTTTTGATACAATCGGCGTTCTGTGTTTTTTATACTCCCTGAATTGAGAATTTCAGGAACATTTTGTTTTCCGGTTCTGTTAAATAACAAGTTAAGGTGAGAGTCAAACCTTTTTCATTTCTGCTTTCATTTATAATATCAAGGTTTTAAGCTCCAATGCAACCCCCTAAGCCATAATGCAACCCCCCTGTGGAAAAATGCAACCCCCTTAGATGTTTTCTATCAAAATATGCAGGGCAACACACATAAGACCGGTTATTTTGATAGAATAGCCGGTTTTATTTTTATGCCTTAAAGCCCTTGTTTCAAGGGGTTTCGCAGAATTTAAGAGCCACCCGGATTAATAATTCTTCCGGGTGGCCTTTTTTCTATTTATAATTTTCCTTTCATCCGATGAAAATTACCCTGATGATGAAATGATAGTTTCAAAAAAACTGAGCGGAAAACAGTACAAAAACCCCGATACGGTACCGGGGAAAAAGCGCCCGAAACGGTCACTCTTGAAAAAGTATTAAATAATTCAATAACCCAAAAACGCAAGTTAACGTGTCAATTTTTAAAGAATTTTAGATTTTTGTAACGTTAAATATCTAAAAACCCGTTTTTCTGCAAAAAAACCTGTTACTGCAGATAATTGTTTCGGCAGCGGTCCTCATTAAGAGAACCGCTGCCTTCTTGTGCTATTGGATTAATCAGCCGATCTGAGGCATCTGCAGAATAACTCCCGTTTCGGGGTCAAGACAGTTTCTGACCTCGTTTTCCGAAATGTTCAGCAGATTGGCAATCTTCTTGTTTGTAATGCCGTCCTCGCTGAGCTCGGGTGAAATGCCTGCGGACGGAGGCGGATTTTATTTCACGGGGTGCGCCGAATCAGTCCTTTACTTGTGCCCGGCAAAGACTTCGCTTAAAAAGGACCGGCTGTTCTGACAGAATAGCCGGTCTTATTGTTTTATTCCTAAAAGCTCTTATTTCAAAGGGTTTTAAATTTTTAAAGGGGCACTCTGATTCGCGATTATTCGGCGAGCCACTTCACATATTGCAGTGAGGCGGCGCTGTCGCCCCTGCACCTTGCGTAATAAACCGTAAACAGAGTGCCGTCGGCAAGCTGCACCGTAGCCGGGTAGCCTATATCATCATCAAAGCACTCCGCAAGCATATATTCGTTTTCGGATATTTCTCCTGTTTCGCTTACATCCCTGCCGTATATTCCGTAGGGCGGTACGCGCCTGCCGTAGGTGAGCACGGCTTTGCCGCTGTTCATAACGCAGAGGTGAGGCGGGGAGCCGCATATTCCGGTTGCTTCCGGTGTGCTCCAGGTTTTGCCGCCGTCGGATGAAAAAGCTTTATATATGGTAAAGTAATTGTCATCTTCCGTAAGGTGAGTGCGCAGCAGACCCATAAGTCTGCCGTCCCCGAGCTGCGCGCAGTATGCCTCGTGAAACTGTGAAAGGTCATACCCCTCGGGTATTGAAAGTTCACCTGTTTTTTCAAAGCTTTCGCCGCCGTCTTTGCTGCTGTATGCAAAAAAACGGTCTCTTATCTCCGAGTCTTCCGCATAAACAGCCTTGCCGAGGTAAAGGATTGTGCCGTCACTCAGCAGCGCGGGGCCGTGAGGGCAGTGCACTGCCGATTTCTTTTCCTCCCCTGCTTTTTCGCCGTAATCATAAAGCAGGCGGTAATAGCTGCGCGCTTTGCTGTGCTCCTGCGGGATTTTCTCAAACTGCCTGAGCATGCCTTTGCCGGCTTCGCCGCTGTCCGAATAAATCCAGTCCGCGAATTCATTGATATACACTGACGCGCTGTTTGAAACTCCGGTTACAAGCATTTTTCCGCCGCCGAGGTACAGTATGCCGGGGTCTCTGTCATCAAGGTAATGGTCGTAGATAACGCGGGGCAGGCCGAAGCTTTCGCCGGCGTCGCTGCTCTTAAACATTATTATTTTGCCAAAGGGGCACATATGCCCCATACGCAGACCGGAGCATACCAAATAAATTCTGTTGTTTTCGTCCCTGCATACCGAGGGCCAGGCGTGGTAAGCAAAGAAGCTGTCGGTAATCCTTGATACAATACCTTTTTTGATTATTTCCATATTATCTCCCAATATTTTTTTATAATAATATCATATTTCCGGTGAAACTTCAATTGAACACCGCAAACATATATGGTATAATTATACAGTAAAAAAGTACAAATGGGGGGAGAAAATGAAAAAATCGCTTTCCGTTTTATCGGTGCTCTGTTTCATTCTGCTCTCCGGCTGCAACGCATATAATTCAAAATACAACGCCGTTGCCTTTGTTCATTCCAACAGGGCAGATAACGCTTTTATGAATTTTTATCAGTTTGAGGGTACAATGGTATTCAGGCTCAAGCTTAAAGAAGCAGGGGCGGTTAAGTATTCTGCAAAGCTTGAAAAAGGCTCGGCAGAGGTGTACTATGATGATGCAGGCACCAAAACCCTGCTGTGCTCTGTTAATCCCGGGCAAAGTGTTGAATCAGCTTCACCCACGCTCAAAGCAGGAACCGTGTATATAATTGTTCAGGCAAACGGTAAATGCGAAAACGGAGATTTCCGGTTTGATTTGGGTTAATATCCCGATCACCGGTTTATTGATAATAAAAATAAAGAATAAAGGAGTAAAAAAATGAGGAAATTACTTGTTCTCGCCCTCATAGCAATAATGGTGTTTGCTATTACGGCATGCGGCGGCTCCAAAGCCCCCGAAACAACCACAGCACCTGAAGTAACCGAGCCGAGCGTAATCGAAGACATCCCCGATGAAGAAGGCATTGTTCCCGCCGTTGATATCACAGGCTGCAATACTTTCACCGATATAATCGATACAAAGCTTACAGACGGTATGGGCTACGCTCAGGTTAAAATCGGCGATACCGAAGTTCTCCTC
>JAILMJ010000091.1 GCA_024692685.1 Clostridia bacterium | reverse complement strand
CGGCTACAGGATGAATTGCGAATCTTACATTTGCTCCGTTTGCTTCAAGCTTGTCGGACAACTGTTTAACCAGAGACTGAGCCTGACCCAAAGCCATACCGTAGCCCGGAATGATGATTATGTTTTTGGCATCTTTAAGAATATCAGCCGCTTCTTCCGCAGGAGTAATTTTTTTATCAACAACCTGTTCTGTTTCAGTTTTATTATCTTCAGATTCGGTTTTATTTGCAACCGGGGCGGGCTTTGCGGTGACAGAAGTTTTGCCAAGCAAAATATCGAAGAGATGACGATTCATAGCACGACACATAATCTGTGTAAGGATAAGACCTGAAGCGCCGACAATACCTCCGATAGCTACAAGAAGAGCATCGCCTATTGCCAATCCTGCTATTGATCCCGCAACACCGCTGAAGGAATTCAGCAAGGAAATGGTAATCGGCATATCAGCTCCGCCAACTCTGATTGAGAAGAAATACCCGAATAATGCAGCAACAACAATTGCAAATACCAAAATAATAACAGAGATTACCTTATCCCTTATAAACAAAGGAAGTATACAAGCAACGATACTCAGTATTAATGTGCATGTTGTAATTAATTTATGACCTTTATAAACTTTAGGCCTGGGGCTGATGATTCCCTGCAGTTTCGAAGCAGCAACCAAGCTTCCGATAAGTGTTACGGTACCAACAACAACCGCAAGAACGGATGTAACCTTTTCAAATCCTGATTTCGCAATTGTAACCGCACCGACTATAGCTGACGCACCGCCGCCGAATCCGTTTAATAATGCGACAACCTGAGGCATCTGTATCATTTTGACTTTTTTACTAATAATTAAACCTATAACAGAACCTATAGCAAGACCTAAAACAACGAATATCAGCTGCTGAGCAGAGAACACTTCGTATTTCAATAATACTGTAATAATGGCAAGAACCATTGATACTGCGCTGATTGTGTTTCCTTTTACAGACGAGTTAACTTTGCTCATAAGATAAATGCCGAGTAAAACTCCAAGAACCAAAACAGCGCTGATGATGTAATAAATAGTATCGCTTATTAAAGGAACAGTATTATTCATCTTCTTTACCGTCCTTCTTGTTTTTATTGCCGCTTATCATTTTAAGCATTCTGTTTGTTACTCCGAATCCGCCGACAACATTAATCATAGCCAAAGCAATGGCAAGTACGCCAAAACACGCCCTTACCCACTGAATATTAACAGCAACAGCCGCAGCAGTAGAAGCTATAGCGCCTAAAACAGTAACACCTGAAAGAGCATTCATTCCGGACATCAGGGGAGTATGAAGCAAACTCGGAACTTTATTAATAAGAAAGTACCCGACTAAAGTTGAAACAGCGAAAACAATTAATAAAACAACTTCCTTCAAAACGTATATCACCTCTTAAGAAAAATAGGGGACAACACCAAATTGTTGCCCCCCCGTTTGAGTATATAAATTACATACCCATTGCTTCAAGCGCGCCGGCATGAACAATTTTACCGTCAATTGTAGTAAGAGCGGACTTGATTATTTCATCATCAAAATCAAGTGAGATTTCACCGTTCTTAACAATGAAATTAACGAGATTATACATATTCTTTGCAAACATCCAGGTTGAACTTGTCGGAAGAATACCGGGAATGTTCTTTGTGCCGATAATTGTAACACCGTGTTTATTTTCGATATCTCCCTTGGGTGTAATATCACAGTTACCGCCTTGGTCAATAGCGATATCAACTATAACGGAACCCTTCTTCATTGTCTTAACCATTTCCTCGGTAATACAAATGGGCGCAAGTTTGCCGGGAATGAGAGCCGAACAGAAAACAATATCCATATCAGGAAGAACTTTCGCGATGCTTTCCTGTTCTTTCTTTTGCCACTCATCGGGAAGCCTGAGAGCATATCCGCCGGGAGCAACAGCAAGTTCTGAGGGGATACCGAGTTCAACTTCTTTTGCACCGAGGCTCTTGGCGTTCTCTGAACCCATAGGTCTGATGTCAGCAGCATAAGTTACAGCGCCGAGTCTCTTTGCTGTAGCAAGAGCCTGCATACCGGCAACACCGGCACCGATAACAAGAACGTTAGCAGGTTTCATAACACCGACTGCGCAAGTGGTCATAGGAATGAACCACGGAAGTCTGTCGGCAGCCATTATCATTCCTTTATATCCGGCAACAGTGCTCATAGATGTAAGAGCATCCATTGATTGTGCTCTGGAAATACGAGGTATCGCATCAAGAGTAAGAGAAATCACGCCTTTTGCTGCCATATTCTTAACCATTTCGTGGTTAACAGGGGAGGCAGGATGAATAAAAGTAATGAGATATTGACCTGCATGCATCATATCAATTTCATGCAGACCTTTTTTCTCGTTGAAAAGAGGCTCTTTAACTTTAAGAATCAAGTCTGATTTAGCATAAAGATCAGCTACATCGTCAATTATTTCAGCTCCGGCTGCAGCATAATCTGCATCCTGGCAATAAGATCCGATGCCGGCTCCCGCTTCAACAAGCACTTTTACACCAAGTTCGGTGTACTTTTTTACGGTCTCAGGTGTTGCTGAAACGCGGTCTTCTTCATGCATTATTTCCTTGGGGATTCCGATAATCATATATAAGTTCCTCCTTATATTTGCCTGATTTCTCAGGTTAATTACATTTTATATATTATCACAACGCTTATTATCTTACAATACATATTTAAAGAAAATATATACAAAAATTAATCCATTTTGAATTTACTGTTATACCATCTTTTCCTGTTTAACTTTTTTATCAATAACATGTCTTGAAGCAAGCTCATCGGTAATGTCTTTAATAGATATGTTTGCTTCAACCATAAGCACCATAAGATGATAAATCAGGTCGGATATTTCATAAATCGTTTCTTTTTTATCCTCTGCCTTGGCGGCAATTATCACTTCAGTACTTTCTTCTCCGACTTTTTTCAAGATTTTATCCAGTCCTTTTTCAAACAGATAAGTAGTATATGAACCTTCTTTTTTATCTGTCTTTCTTCCCTTGATTAATTCAAGTAAACCTTCATATGAGAATTCATCGGCTGAATCATTAAATAAAACATTCTCAAAGCAGGATTCATTTCCGAGATGGCAGGCAGGCCCGTCAGGAATAACTTCAACTTTCAGAGCATCAAAATCACAGTCGGCTGTAATCGAAACTATATGTTGATAGTTTCCGCTTGTTTCTCCCTTAAGCCATAATTCTTTACGGGAACGGCTCCAGAAGCATGTCAATTTCTTTTCTATAGAAATCTTCAGACTTTCTTCATTCATATAAGCAAGGGTCAATAATTTCTTTGTATTATGATCAATTACTATTGCCGGAATTAAACCGTTTGAATCAAAATGTAATTTATTCATATCAATCATATAATTTCACCTCTGAATTAACTGAATAATCTAACAGGAATGTTATTCTTTTTCATTTCATTTTTTAGGTCTGTAATTTTAACTTCGCCGAAATGGAAAATCGATGCCGCAAGCCCTGCGTCTACTCCGTCCAAACTATTGAAAAGTGTTATAAAATCATTTATACAACCGGCACCGCCGGAAGCAATAACAGGAACAGAAACAGCATTACATACAACCCTGAGCATTTCTATATCAAATCCTTTTTTGACTCCGTCAGTATCGATTGAATTGACAACAACTTCACCGGCGCCGTTGTGAACGCATTTTTTTATCCATTCAATAGCATCAATACCTGTATCTATTCTGCCGCCTTTTGAAAAAATATGAAAATCGCCTTTAACTCTTTTAATATCAGCCGATAAAACAACACATTGATCTCCGTAAATTTTTGCTGCCTGATTCACCAAATCCGGATTATTGATTGCTCCGGAGTTTACGCTTACTTTATCAGCACCGCATTTCAGCACGCGGTCAAAATCATCAACAGTATTAATTCCGCCGCCGACAGTTAAAGGAATGAAAACTTTTTTTGCAGTTTCACATAGAATGTCAGTAAAAATCTTTCGGCCGTCTGAAGAAGCGGTTATATCGTAAAATACAAGTTCGTCTGCACCGTTTGCACTATAATATTCAGCAAGTGCAACGGGCGAATTGACATCTTTAACATTTTCAAAATTAATACCCTTAACAACTTTCCCGTTTCTGACATCAAGGCAGGGAATAATTCTCTTGGTTAACATTTTGATACCTCTATCGCTTCTTTAAGATTAACCGCACCTATATAATATGCTTTACCGATAATTGCTCCGTAAAGTCCAATCGATTTTAAAGCTTTAATATCATCAATTGAACTCACTCCTCCTGAAGCAATAATATTCATTCTGAATTTTTTGCTTAAATCTGAATAAAGATTATGATTAATACCGTTCATCAATCCGTCTTTTGATATATCAGTACATATAACCGTCCTGATATTCAATGATGTGGCCTTTTCAAAAAAATCATATGCCGATATATCAGTTTTTTTAGTCCATCCTTTTATGGCTATATATCCGTCTTTTATATCAATTCCGACAGCTATTTTTTCGCCGTATGACTTTAATAAATCAACCAGAAGAGTCTCATCTTCAAATGCAGCAGTGCCGAGAATTATTCTGTCTATACCTGCTTCAATGTATTTCGCGGCTGTTTCTTTGCTTCTGATGCCGCCTCCGACTTCACAAAATAAACCGGATTTATTTTTAATATCTTTTATAATATCAAAGTTGGGAGTTTTTCCGATCTTTGCACCTTCAAGATCAACAAGGTGAATATGTTCCGCTCCGCATTTTTTGAAATCAAGTGCAACTTCCAAAGGATTATAATTATAAACAGTCATACGGTTATAGTCACCTTTGACAAGGCGGACTGCTTTTCCTTCATATAAATCTATCGCAGGGAATATCAGCATATATTTCCTCTTTTCATTTCACAAAAAGACTGTAAAATTTTCAGCCCGATTTTACCGCTCTTTTCAGGATGAAATTGACAACCCATAACGTTATCTTTTGCCACCGACGCTGTCAGATCAACACCGTATTCAGTTGATGCTATTGTATTCTTATTGCAGTTTCGGGCGGAATATGAATGTACAAAATATACAAAATCTCCTTCATTAATATACTTAAATAAAGGATGTTTATCGTTTACGAATTTCAGCGAATTCCAACCCATATGCGGTATTTTTAAATTGTCGGGAATTACTTCGGATATAGGCCTTACATCACCGGGTATCAGTGATAATCCGTCGTGGATACCGTATTCATAGCTTTTTTCAAATAAAAGCTGCATTCCGAGACAGATTCCGAGAACCGGAATTCCGTCATTAGCAATTGAAATTAGGCTTTCTGCAATTCCCGATTTAAACAATTTATTAGCAGCATCTTCAAAAGCGCCGACACCGGGTAAAATAATTCTGTCTGCCTTTTTAATTAAACTAATATCAGAAGTTACACAGGCCTCGCATTTCAAATTGTTTAAAGAAGAAATCAGAGAAAACAAGTTTCCGACTCCGTAGTCTATTACTGCGACCATTATAATACACCTTTCGTTGAAGGAAGAGAATCTGCATTATCGGGATCAATTTTAATTGCAGTTTTGATTGCTTTTGCAGTAGCTTTAAATATGCCTTCAACAATATGATGAGAATTATTACCATCAAGCTGCTTTATATGAAGGGTACAAGCAGCATTTCTGACAAATCCAAGCCAGAATTCTTCAACCAATTCGGAATCAAAATCGCCAATCTTCTCAGTGGGTATATCGGCATTAAAAGAGAGATATGCCCTACCGGAAAAATCGACAGAAGAAAGAATTAAAGCCTCATCCATAGGCAATATCATGCTGCCGTATCTGACGATACCTTTCTTATCTCTCAATGCCTCGTTAAAAAGCTTTCCTAAAACGATGCCTATATCTTCAACCGTGTGATGATAATCGACATCTGTATCGCCTTTGCACGTAACTTTAATATCGAAGCTGCCGTGCTTAGCAAAAAGGGTAAGCATATGATTAAGAAATCCACAACCGGTGTCTATTTCAGATTCTCCGCTGCCATCGATATTTAAACACATATTGATTTTTGTTTCAGTTGTATTTCTTTCAAGCGTGGCAGTTCTCATAATTTATCCCTCCAAAATATTTTTTAATTTCTCTATTAAAATATTCATCTGGTTCTCTGAACCGACAGTGATTCTCACATAATCTGTTAAAAGGGGAGTGTCAAAATGTCTTACCAATACTCCGTTTTCTTTTAATTTCAGATAAAGCTCTTTTCCTCCTATGGTTTTATGCTTTGCAAATATAAAGTTTGTCTTTGAATCCGTACATTGAAACCCGAGATTATTCAGAGATTTAATTGTTGAATTTCTGTTGGATATTATGATTTTTATATTATTTTGAGTATAATCTTCATCTTCCAACGCACCGATTCCGGCGGCCATTGTCATTCTGTTAACATTATATGGGTTGGTCGAATACTTTACAGTATTAAGGTCATTTATAATCAATTCAGATGCGATTCCAAACCCTAATCTGCCTCCGGCTAAAGACCTCGATTTTGAAAAGGTCTGCACAACAAGCAGGTTTTCATAATCCTTTATTAACTGTACCGATGACTCTCCTCCAAAATCAACATACGCTTCATCAATTACAACTACATTGTGCGGATTTGAAGAAACTATTTTTTCAATTTCTTTTAAAGAAACGGAAATCCCGGTAGGAGCGTTGGGGTTTGCAATAAAAATAGTTTTATTGATATTACAGTAATCATCTGTGTTTATTGAAAAATCTTCTTTTAACGGAATTTCTTCATACGGTATATTGTTATATCTGGCAAATACCGGATAAAACCCATATGTAATATTTGGAAATACAGCAGGATGGTCAGAATCGCAAAAAGCAGAAAAAGCGAAATTAAGAATTTCATCCGAGCCGTTTGAAAAAATTATTTCGTTTGTATTAACATTAAACTTTTCAGCGGCAACAGAAGTCAGTTTATTTGCTGTGGGATCCGAATACAAGTTTAAAAGTCGGGCTTCATTTTCTGCGTATCTGACAGCAATGGGAGAAGGAGGAAACGGAGACTCATTGGTGTTTAATTTAACATATTTTTTATCAATGGGCTGTTCTCCGGGAACATAAGGATCAAGCGACGAAAATTTGCTGCTGAAAAAACGGCTCATGCCTTATCCTCCGTTCTGATGGTAACACTTCTTGCGTGTCCTGTAAGTCCTTCTTTTTTTGCAAATAATGCAATGTCTTCAGCAACGTTTGCCAAAGCATCTTTCGTATAATAAGTATATTGCGTTTTCTTAACAAAATCATCAACGGATAGGGGACTTGAAAATCTGGCTGTACCGCTTGTAGGAAGTGTATGATTGGGACCGGCAAAATAATCTCCAAGAGCTTCAGGACAATTTCTTCCCAAAAACACCGACCCGGCGTTTTCAATAAGGTCAAGGTAATCAAATGGATTATCAATACAGAGTTCCAGATGCTCCGGAGCGATCTCATTTGCAACTTCAATAGCTTTTTTTAAATCATTTGTTACTATTATCTTTCCGTTGTTATCTATTGACTCTCTGGTAATATCTTTTCTCAGAAGTAAAGGTATCTGTTTTTCAATTTCTTCACTGACTTCAGCGGCAAATTCTTCACTGTCTGTAACAAGAACAGCCGAAGCTAGCTTATCATGCTCGGCCTGCGACAGCATATCCGCAGCAACAAATGACGGATTTGATTTGCCGTCGGCTATAACAAGAATTTCACTCGGTCCGGCTATCATATCAATAGCTACTTTTCCAAAGACCTGTTTTTTAGCTTCAGCAACAAAAGCATTGCCGGGACCGACTATTTTATCAACAGCGGGAATACTCTGAGTTCCGTAAGCAAGTGCGGCAATTGCCTGTGCTCCACCGACTTTAAATACTTTATCTATTCCCGCAACATAAGCTGCCGCCAATATAGCCGGATTTATTTTTCCTTCATTATTAGGCGGGCTGACCATTACAACTTCTTTACAACCGGCAATTTTAGCCGGAATAGAGTCCATCAATACAGTTGAAGGATAAGCAGCCGTACCACCGGGAACATACAGCCCGGCTCTTTCAATGGGAATTACTTTCTGACCGATAATTATTCCGTTCTCTTCGTTTATGATAAAGCTCGTTCTTTTCTGTTTCTCATGAAAGGCTCTAATTCTTTCAGCAGCCTTTTTTAAAACACTGATAAAATCAGGCTCAACGGATTTTACCGCTTCCTGAATTTCATCATCAGAAACAGCGAGAGAATTTAATACGGCTTTATCAAATTTTTCGCAATATCTGAATAAAGCCTCATCACCGTTTGTTTTGACATCGGATATTATTTCGGAAACAATACCTTCAACATTAAAAGAAGGAGTAACTCTGGAAAAAATATCTTTTTTATTAACTTCGCTGAATTTGAAAATCTTTATCATATCAGTTTTCCTTTACTATTTCGGAAAGTTTGTTGACGAGAGAATCAATCAATTCATTTTTAAATTTATATGAAGACTTGTTGGAAATCAATCTTGCACTAATATCTGTAATATCTTCAATTACACGTAAATCGTTTTCCTGTAATGTTTTACCTGTTTCTACAATATCAACTATTACATCTGAAAGACCGAGAATGGGTGCTATTTCAATTGACCCGTTCAAATGAATAATGTCTATGTCTCTGCCTTTTGAAAGATAATAATCAGAAGCAATATTTGAAAATTTAGTAGCGACTCTTAATGTTTTAGATGAATTATCGATATAGTTTGAAGGAGCGGCAACAGCCATTTTGCATTTGCCGATATTGAGATTCAACAATTCAAAAACATCGGGATTATATTCAAGCAATATATCTTTACCGGCTACACCTATATCTGCGGCTCCTCTTTCAACATAAATAGCAACATCAGAAGGCTTGACCCAGAAATACCTGATTCTTTTTTCATCATTTTGAAAAATCAGTTTTCTGTTTTTTTTAAGTATTGAAGGACAGTCGTATCCGGCTTCAGCCAGCAAATCATATACTTTTGAACCGAGTCGCCCCTTTGGAAGAGCTATATTAATAAAACAATTATCATCTTTTGATATATCGGATGACGAAAGAGGATTATACCTCTCAAGTTCGTCAAGATATATAGCAAAGCCAATTGCTCTTGATTTGCGGTTCATTTTTATCATAAGTCTGTCATAACAGCCGCCTGACAAAACTGCATTCGGGATTCCGCTGATATAGCCTTTAAAAATTATACTGTTGTAATAATTTATGTCACCCGTAATCGTAAAATCAATAATAATTTTGTCACTGAATAGTGAATTTGATATTGATTTGACAAAATCGATAAACTTCCTTGTTTTGGGAGTGAGTTCATCAAAAACTTTTTTTAATTCATCTTCCAGATTCAATGCGGTGCATCTGATATTTAACAATGACGAAAGCTTATCAATGTAGTAAGTATTGAGAGATCGTGCAATTGATATTGAATATAATTCGTTACTGTTTTTTGATGTTAAAGAAGAATAAAGCTCGGATTTGGCTTGCTCATTTGCACCGGACAATTCAATCAATTCGTCAACAATATCAAGATCGGAAATAAAAAGAAAAAAATCATTGCTTATTTTATTAAGGCTTTCTGCCGCAAGGTTGATAACGCTGATTATGCAGTCATCATCAACAGGCCCGAAACATTCAATCCCGGTCTGCATAATTTCTTTAAAGGAATTGTTGCTGTTTGAAACTCTGTAAACATTTTCGTTATAATATAATTTATTTAAATCATTTGGACAGTCTGCATTGTTTTTAATAATAGATAATGTTACATCGGGTTTTAATGCTAGTAATTTGCCGGTTGTATCGGTAAATGTTATTACATTATCCGAAACAAGAAAATCCTTATTTTTTGAATAAAAATCATATTCTTCAAACTTGCTCATTTTGTATGGAGAGTAACCATTATCGGAATATAATTTTCTCAGCAGAAAAATGATTTTTTCATTATCGCTTAAAACATTGTTTTCAATATTCATAGTTGCACCCATATTTATAAAATATTTAATTTATTATAACTTTATTTCAATATATTGTCAATGATTGAATTGTTATTGAAATGTTCGAAATTATCTGTTATTATGAACAAAATGAGGTGAATTTTATGAAATTCAAAAATACGGTAAGTATATTTCTTTCGTTGGCTATTCTAATATGTACCATTACTCCTGCTTTTGCAGAGAAGAAAACCTACGAGCCTGACTGTCCTTATATTTTTATTCACGGTTTTATGGGCTCAACTATTTATGTCGATCCGGACGACCCTGACTCAGAAGCTGCTTGGCCTCCTTCAACCGGTTCAATTGTTAAAACTGTTTTCAAAGCCCTTCCGGCTTTGATGATGTTTATGTTTACAAAGAATTATGAAAAACTGGGGAACAAAATTACTCCTTTGGTATCTGAATTATTTGAGCCTGTAATCTTGGGCCCAAACGGAGAACCGAAAGATAAATCCGGTGTCAGATTTGAATATCCGCCGTCTGATATGATAAATTCCAAATCACAACTTAATTTTGTATATGATTGGCGGCTTGACCCGATTTATACAGCCGGATTACTAAACGACTTCATCAATTATGTTCTTGATTGTTCCGGATGTAATCAGGTTGTTATTGAATGCCACAGTTATGGCGGAGTAGTTACAGCAACTTATGCAAAAATATACGGTACAGAAAAAGTCAGAGCGTTTGCTTTTAATTCAACCGCAGTATTCGGCGAAACATATACAGGAGAATTATTTAAGGGTCAGCTTGTTCTTAATGCAGAATCGTTGACATCTTATTTAAAAGGAGCAGTCGATTATTCCGACAGCGAAAAGTTTTTAAATGTCTTATTCAATACACTTTATAAAACCGGAATAACGGGAAAATTATGCGATTTCGGTAATGATATAGTAGACGGAATAGGAATCCAGGCAATGTCTGATATACTTTTGCCGATGTTTGGAGGATGGCTCAGTATCTGGTCAATGATACCTGATGAAATGTTTGAAGACGCTTACGCTTTTGTATTCGAAAATGTTTGGAGTAACCAAAAAGATAAACGTGCGGGACTGATTGAAAAGATTACCGATTACAATACAAAAATAAGGCCCTATAAAATTGATACTCTCAGAAACATCAATAATAATTCCAACTTTTATGTAATAGCCAGACACGGATACAGCGCAATGTTTATGACTCCGTCTTGGAAAAATGCAAGCGACAGTATTGTAGATGTAAAATACGGATCCTTCGGAGCTACTACATCAGAGTATAACTCAAAACTTGACGACAATTACCTGGCTGATAAAAACTCAGAATACATTTCTCCCGATAAAGTGATTGACGCATCAACATGCCTTTTCCCGGAACAAACATGGTTTATAAAACATCTTTCACATTCTAGAGATTGCGATGAACTTAGGAATTTTATCAAAACACTTCTTTACAGCAACGGGCAGAAAACTGTTTCTGATTTTGAAAACTATCCGAGATTTTTGTACTATGACGAGGACGCTGATTTAATAATTGCAGATAAGACATCATAGTATAATACGTTGAAAAATCATTGATTTTAAGCAATTTAAACCGTTTTTTGGATTTCTTCATTTATTACAAAGAAGTGCGAATAAGTTCTATGTAGTTCGTTAGCATAGTGCCCTTTTATTATTCTAAATAAGAAATTTATTTAATTATTTTGTGCAAAATGAATAAATTTTGTTTTCGTTAAAATTTGACAAAATTTAAAATTAACAATATAATTCCACCGTCGCTCAAAGTAATAGCGGGTAGTATTATGAATTTTTAATTCAATCATTCCAAAATTGCTTTCGAAAGATAAAGGAGAATTATATGACCTTAACTAAGAAATCGGTTAAGATTAAAAAAAGAAGCAGGCTCTTCAGATTCCTTTGCTATGTGTTTGCATTGGTCTTATTAGCTTCTGCTTCTGTAACAATTTTTGCGATTGGGCCTCTTTCTGAAAATGAAAAAGCCAAAACCGATTCGCTTATACTCAGTTCCGTTAAATCAAAATCTCCTGTATCAAAATCTTATGATACTGTATGGTATAAATACAGGAACAAAAAATTACCGGTTAAATTTAAAACAGTATACGAAGAAACCGATGAACTGGAGATTGGGAAAAAAGAAATCGATATCCAAGGAAAAAACGGGACAAAACTTGTAGTATATAAAGATAAATATATAAACGGAGAGTTAAGCGGTTCAAAAATCGTTAAAGAAATAATTATTGCCAAACCGGTTAACAAAGTAATTAAAGTCGGGACAAAGAGAGTTGATTCTCTTTCGTCATACGAAAACACAAATGTTGCTATTTCCGAGCTTGATATGCCAAAGAGTATTAAGCTCGACAAAAACGGTATCCCACTAAATTACGATCGTTGTATAAAAGGTAAGGCAACGGCTTACACCGGTGATACAATTACTTCAACCGGTAAAACTCCCATACCGGGATATATTGCCGTTGATCCAAAAGAAATTCCTTACGGTTCTGAACTTTATGTAGTTTCATCTGACGGAAAATATGTTTACGGCTACAGTATTGCTGAAGATACCGGCGGATTTGTTCAGATGCAAAACACCGATATTGATTTATTTATGAATAATGATGAAATGTGTGAAGAGTGGGGTAACCGTTCGGTTAACATTTACGTTTTATCATAGTATAGGCATATGTTTTAAAAGAAGATTCTTCGGAATCTTCTTTTTTTATTATTTACACATATTAATCTTGATAATTGATAATAAATACTATATAATTAAGAAAATGCACCTGTGGTGGAATTGGCAGACACGATGGATTTAGGATCCATTGCTTCGGCGTGCAGGTTCAAGTCCTGTCAGGTGCACCAATCAGAAATATTATGAGGTATTACAATGAATACTTTTTCGGTTTCTCTGGAAAAAATGATTAAGGATTTATCTTTCAAAGTTATATATACCCCAAAAGACGTTTCTGAAATATTAATATATTGTCAGGATGTAAACAGACCCGGTCTTATGTTTGCCGGATTTGAGGAATACTTTGATCCTCAGAGAGTTCAGTTTATCGGTCTCGCTGAACTTGAATACGCGAAACGATTAGGCGAAGAAGGAAGCAGGATATGCCTAGAACGCTTCTTTTCAAGACATCCTGCACTTGTTATTGTTTCAAGAGGTCTTGATCCCGGAAAGAATTTCCTTGATTTAGCCGAACAATATGAAGTTCCGGTCGTATCGACAAATGAGAGCACCTCATCGTGCATGTCTTCAACAATTTCTTATCTCGGAGTAGAGTTAGCACCAAGAATAACCCGTCATGGAGTTTTGGTCGAAGTTTACGGTGAAGGCGTTCTGCTTTTAGGTGACAGTGGAGTAGGCAAAAGTGAAACTGCATTGGAACTTATAAACAGGGGACACAGACTTATTGCCGATGACGCTGTTGAAATACGCAGGGTTTCAAATAAGACTCTTGTAGGGTCAGCTCCGGATAATATACGTCATTTTATTGAGCTCAGGGGCGTAGGCGTATTAAATGCAAGAAGACTATTCGGTATAGGTTCCGTTAAACTGACAGAAAAAATTGATATGGTTATCCAGCTTGAGTTATGGGACAGCGAAAAAGTTTACGACAGATTGGGACTGGATAATGAATATATGAATATACTAGATATTGAAGTCCCGGTTAATGTCGTTCCGGTTAAACCCGGAAGAAATCTCGCGATTATTATAGAAGCCGCAGCTATGAATAACAGGCAAAAGAAAATGGGTTATAACGCAGCAAGTGAACTTCTTAATAAACTAAATATCAGCGATATTAAACCAAGCAAAAAAGAAATTGAATTTTGGCATGACTTTTAATATTCGGAGGTAATTGAATATGTATAGAATCGGTGTAGATTTAGGCGGAACAAATATAGCTGTCGGTGTTGTATCACCGGATATGAAAATTATCGGTAAAAGTTCTGTTAAAACAAACATACCAAGACCCGCCGATGAAATTTTTGATGATATTGCTAAGGCTGTTGATATGGCTGTTGAGAATGCCGGAATACAAATGAACGAAGTTTCCTCAGTCGGAGTCGGAACACCGGGTACGGTTAATAAAAACAATGGATACATTGAGTTCGCAAATAATCTCGGTTTTAATCAGGTGCCGGCTAAAGATATGCTGGAAGAGCGAATAGGAAAACCTGTTTATCTTGATAACGACGCCAATTGTGCCGCCCTCGGTGAAGCTGTTGCCGGTGTAGGGAAGGGCGCTAAAAACTTTGTTGCAATTACCCTGGGAACCGGTGTCGGTTCAGGAATAATTATTGATGGTAAAATCATTAACGGAGCTAATTTTGCTGCCGGAGAAATGGGTCATACTGTTATTTGTTTTGACGGAAAACAATGCAACTGCGGCAGAAAGGGATGCTGGGAACAGTATGCGTCTGCTACTGCTCTGATAGCTCAAACCAAAGAAAAAATGCTGCTTGACCATGACAGCGCAATGTGGAAAATTGTTGACGGTAACATTGAAAATGTTAACGGAAGAACAGCTTTTGATGCTATGAGAATGAATGATCCTTCTGCCTGCGAAGTCGTTGATAAGTATATTTCTTATGTTGCGGCCGGTTTAGTCAATATCATTAACGCACTGCAACCTGAATTTATCTGCGTGGGCGGCGGAATAGCAAACGAAAAAGAAACTCTTCTTGCCCCAATCAGAGAACATGTTGACAGAGAAAGATACAGCCATTATTCTACAAGACAAACTGAAATCGTTTCAGCCGAACTCGGAAATAACGCGGGAATAATCGGTGCGGCATTGCTTGATAACTGATATGAATAAATTGATAGAATTTTGTAACGACAACTCAATTTCCTTTAAAAAAAATGTTTTACTGAAAAACCATACTACTTTTAAAGTAGGCGGTCCTTGCAAAATAATGTTTTTTCCTGACAGCACAGAAAAATTGCTGAAGATCGGTAAGTACGTTATAGAAAACGGGTACGACTACTTTGTCATCGGAAACGGTAGCAATCTTTTGATTTCTGATAAAGGAATAAACAAAGTTGTTATAAATACATCTGAAATTAATGAAATATCTTTATCAGACGATAATACCGTAATTGCCTCTGCCGGTGTTTCTTTGATTAAGCTTTGCAAGTGTGCTTATGATAATTCATTATCCGGTATGGAATTTGCATACGGTATTCCCGGAACGGTGGGCGGTGCTGTATTTATGAACGCCGGTGCATACGGCGGAGAAATAAAAGATGTTATAACTGAAGTTACTCATCTGAATGATAAAGGCGAAATCGAAACATTATCAAGCGATAAACTGGATTTATCATATAGGCACAGTTATTACAGTGACAAAAACTATATTATTTTAAAGATTAAATTTACTCTTCTGCCCGGTAATAAAACCGACATTAAACAAAAGATGGACGAATTAATGAGCAGGAGAAAATCCAAGCAACCGCTTGAATATCCGAGCGCAGGCAGCACATTCAAAAGACCTGAGGGTTACTACGCAGGTGCTTTAATAGAGGAGTGCGGACTTAAAGGTTATTCGTCAAATGGCGCTTGCGTCAGTGAAAAACACGCCGGTTTTGTTATAAACAAAAACAATGCTACTGCCGAAGATATTTTGAATGTGATTAATCACTGTCGCAAAACCGTCTTTGATAAAAAAGGTATTATGCTCGAACCAGAGGTTAAAATATTAAATTGAGGTGAAATGCTTTTGTCTTTTTCTTCGGATGTAAAATCTGAATTACTGAAAATCAGTAACATTTCATCATGTTGCTTTCATGCACAAGTCTATGGGCTTGTGCTTTTTGCGCATTTTACTTCTTCAAATATTTCTATAACTACCGAAAATAAATCAGTATTCGATTTTTATAAAAATGTTTTAAAGGATAATTACGGTTGCAGTGTAAAAACATATACAAACGGAAAAAGAAAAATTACTGCAGCAATTGAAGATGAGAAATCCATAAAATCTATATTTTCGGAATTCGGTCATAATCCTGATGAAACGACCAGAATAAATTACGCAAATTTTCAAAACGAATGCTGTATCAGTTCGTTTCTCAGGGGCGTTTTTTTATCCTGCGGATTTATTACAAATCCGGAAAAAGGCTATCATTTGGAAATGGTTGTTCCTTATAAGAAACTCAGTTCCGATCTGATTAGAGTAATTAATGAGCTTGACCTTAATCCCAAATACATTATGAGAAAAGGCAATCATATTGTTTATTTTAAAGACAGTGAAGATATTGAAGATTTTCTTACTTATATCGGTGCTCAGAATTCTGTGCTGATTATAATGAATAAAAAGATAGAGAAGGATATTAAAAACAAGGTCAACAGAAAACTGAATTTTGAAATGCACAATTTAACAAAAACCGTCAGCGCAGCAACCGCTCAGGTTGAATCTATTACTTATATAAAAAAAACTGCAGGTTTAGCCTCTCTGCCGGACAATCTCAGGTCTGTTGCAGAGGCAAGGTTGAAATATCCCGAGGCTTCACTGAATGAATTACTCTTATTTATCGATGATGATATTTCAAAATCCGGGCTAAAACACAGGCTTGATAAAATAATCGAATTTTCGGACTGTTTGAAGGAAAAAGCGGAGGAATAGATGTCATTTGTACATTTACATGTTCATAGCGAGTACAGTCTTCTTGACGGTGCGTGCAGAATTGAGCCTATGCTTGATAAAATCAAAAGTATGGGCCAGACTTCTGTTGCTATAACAGATCATGGGGTAATGTACGGAGCTGTTAATTTTTATGAAGCCGCCAAAAAAAGGGGATTAAAACCTATTATCGGCTGTGAGGTGTATGTTGCTCCCGGCTCCAGGACCAGCAAGATTCACGGTGTTGACAGCAAAAGATACCATCTTATTCTATTATGTAAAAATGATATCGGATATAAAAATCTGATTAAAATTGTCTCAGAAAGTTGGATTAACGGCTTTTATATTAAACCGAGAGTTGATAAACAATTATTATCTGAATACCATGAAGGACTTGTTTGTCTCTCCGGCTGTTTATTCGGTGAAGTTTCACAGGCTTTACTTAACAGCGATTATGAAGATGCCAAAAGAACAGCCTTATGGTATAAAAAAATATTCGGTGATGATTATTATCTTGAAATACAGAACCACGGGTTAAATGAACAACTTCGAATTAATTCAGATCTTATCAGATTGTCTGATGATATTTCCGTTCCGTTGGTTGCAACTAATGACGCTCACTACATTAATAAAGAAGATAGCATAATACAGAAAATTTTAATCAGTATTCAGACAAACCATTTGCTGAGTGAAAATTCCGGTTTAAATTTTGAAACAGAAGAATTCTATTTAAAATCAGAAAACGAAATGCTTGAGATGTTTAAAACCAGACCGGATGCAGTTGAAAACACTCAGATAATAGCAGATAAATGTAATTTTGATTTTATATTTGGTGTAACTAAATTACCGCATTTTGATGTTCCTGAGGGATATGATCATATCGAATGGTTTAATAATCTTTGCAGAAAAGGGTTAACAGAGAAATACGGTATCAATCCTCCTGAAAAGTGTGTTGAAAGGATGGAGTATGAGCTTAATATCATTAACTCTATGGGTTATACAGATTATTATCTGATAGTAAGGGATTTTATATATTTTGCGAAAAATCACAACATTCCTGTCGGTCCGGGCAGAGGTTCCGGGGCCGCAAGCATCTGTGCGTATTGTATTGGCATTACCGGTATAGATCCTATGAAATATGATTTGCTCTTTGAAAGGTTCCTTAATCCCGAAAGAGTTAGTATGCCTGATTTCGATATTGATTTTTGCTATGAAAGAAGAGAAGAGGTTATTAACTACGTAATCAGCAAATACGGTTATGACCATGTTTCTCAGATAGTAACATTCGGTACTCTTCAGGCAAAGGCAGCTATCAGAGACGTGGGCAGAGTAATGGGACTTGCCTACGGAACTGTTGATTCAATTGCTAAACTGATACCTAATGAATTAAACATTACAATTAAAAAAGCTCTTGACGAATCACCTGAATTAAGACAAAAATATGACTCTGATTCACAGATAAAAGAGCTGATAGATTATAGCGAAAAAATAGAAGGTATGCCACGTCATGCTTCTACTCACGCAGCAGGAGTCGTTATTACAGAAAAACCTGTTGACAATTATGTTCCGCTCGCTCTTAATGATAATTCCGCAGTTACCCAGTATACAATGAAGGGCCTGGAGAAACTCGGTCTTCTTAAGATGGATTTTCTCGGTTTGAGAACTTTAACTGTAATCAGTTATGCTCAAAAAATGATCCGTATTTATAATCCCGATTTTAATATTGATAATATTAATCTTAATGACAAAGAAACCTTTAAACTATATTCTGCCGGCAAAACTGAAGGCGTTTTTCAGTTTGAGTCAGCGGGAATGAAAAGAATACTTACGCGCCTGAATCCAAATTCAATTGAAGATATTATCGCTATTATAGCTTTATACAGACCGGGTCCCATGGAATCAATACCGGAATATCTAAAAAACAAAAACAATCCCGCCGGAATTAAATATAAAACACCCGAACTCGAAAAGATCCTGAATGTGACCTATGGTTGTATAGTTTATCAGGAACAGGTTATGCAAATATGCCGAATTATAGCCGGCTATTCTTTGGGAAGAGCAGATATTGTAAGGAGAGCTATTTCCAAAAAACAGCACGATGTGATGCTGAAAGAACGTGATAATTTCGTTAACGGTACAACTGATGAAAACGGTAATATTATCTGTGAAGGTGCAGTAAGAAGGGGAGTACAAGAGAAAACGGCAAATGAAATATTCGATGAAATAATCTCATTTGCCTCCTATGCTTTTAATAAAGCGCATGCCGCGGCATATGCCTGTCTTTCTTATCAAACCGCGTATTTAAAAGCTCATTATCCAAAAGAATTCTTCGCAGCATTAATGACTTGCTTTTCAGACAACGTGCCTAAAGTTTCTGAATACATTGAAGTTTGTAAAAAGATGGGAATAAAAATATACTCACCTGATATTAACGTCAGTACAACCGAATTTGCAGTCTTTAATGACGGTATTATATATTGTCTTTCTGCAGTTAAAAATATTGGTCGTTCTTTCATTTCCTCTTTAGAAACCGAGAGAAATAATAACGGTAAATTCTATAGTTTTTATAATTTTTGCGACAGAATGTACGGAAAAGACCTTAACCGCCGTTCACTTGAAAGTCTTATTAAATGCGGAGCGCTGGACAGACTCGGTTCCAACAGACGGCAAATGATTGAATCGATTGATACAATTTTAAGTTTTATAGACGAAAAAAAGAGAAAAAATATTGACGGCCAGATTGGATTCGGTGATTTGTTTAGCAATTCAAACGATTATGTTCAAATGCCTGAATTTACTTTGCCTGAGATAGATGATTATTCCGATGAAGTAAAGTTCAGACAGGAAAAAGAAGTTACCGGTCTCTATCTTTCGGGACACCCGCTCAGTAAATATTCAAAAGAAAAAACGTTCATAAAAGCAGACAGTATTTATGATTTACTTGAGGATGACATAAAAAACAGTGAAAGCCGTAAAGCAAAATTTTTGGTGAATATATTATCTGTAAAAAGAAAATACACTAAAAACGACAGCGTGATGGCTTTTATCGAAGTTGAAGATGATACATCTTCTTGTGAAATCATAGCCTTTCCGCAGGTATATGAAAAATTCAAATTTTCATTAGTCGAAGGATATGCAATTATTTTTAATGTCACGGTTTCAACAGACGGAGATTCAAACAAAAACATTGTTCTTGACAGTGTGGAACACTTGCAGGATATTACAAAAATCAACGAACAAAAAGCCGATTCAATTACCAAAAAAGAAAACTCTTCAAAAATCAGAGGCCTTTTTTTAAGGTTTGACAACGAACATTCTCCGCAGATTAAAATCTGTGCCAACCTGCTTTCAATTTTCAATGAAGGTTCAACCCCGGTATATATTTATTACTCGTCTACAGGAAAATATCTAAACTTTGCCAAATGCAGTATCAACGATGTATTAATCAGCGAATTAAAGAATATACTCGGTATTGAAAACGTTATTATCAAATAACTCTGTTATAATAACAACTTTATATTGTGTTTTGTTGACTTTTTTTCTTAAATAGAGTATTATCTATGAGTAAAAAATCAAAGGGAGATTAATTATGAATACTATTGGTGTACTTACAAGCGGAGGAGACTCTCCGGGAATGAATGCCGCAATCAGAGCTGTAGTCAGAACGGCTTGCGAAAACGGCATGACCGTTTACGGAATTAACAGGGGATATCAGGGACTTATTGATGATGATTTATGCGAACTGAACATCAGAAGCGTTTCCGATATTATTCACAGAGGCGGAACTATGCTCCGCTCTGCAAGATGCCCCGCTTTCAAAGAAGAAGCAGGTATGCAAAAAGCGATTGATACTTTAAAAAAATACGGTATTGAAGGAATGGTTGTCATCGGAGGTGATGGTTCATTCAGAGGAGCGAGAGATCTCAGTTTAAGAGGTGTTCCCTGTATTGGAATTCCCGGCACCATTGATAATGATATCGTCAGTTCTGACTATACCATCGGGTATGATACCTGCCTTAACACCATTATGGATATGGTTGACAGGCTCAGGGATACCGTTGAATCACACAGCAGATGTATAGTGGTAGAAGTTATGGGCAACAAGTGCGGCGATTTAACGCTCAATTCAGGCATCGCTGTAGGCGCAACTGCAATTGTAATACCGGAAATCAAATCAGATATCGAGCAGCACGTTATTGACAGAATTAGAAGAACTCAAAAAACCGATAAAAAACATTTTATAATTATGGTTGCCGAGGGTATCGGCGGAGTTGAAGAACTCGCCAAAAAAATTCAAGCCGAGTGCGGGGTTGAATCAAGATCTATCGTTCTCGGTCATGTTCAGCGCGGCGGTTCACCTTCTGCAAGAGACAGAGTACTTGCAAGCAGAATGGGTTATGAAGCTGTTCAATTATTGATGAAGGGTATAGGTAACAGAGTAGTTGTTATGAAAAATGACAAAATTATCGACTATGATATTATTGAGGCTTTGACAATGAAAAAGCCTGTTGATGATACCCTTTATAATATCGCTCATGAAATTTCTATTTGAGGTATTGAATGACAAATTCAGAATTCATATTATTCAGAAAAGAATATCTGAATAATTACTATTCACACCTGAATGATATGCAAAGAAAAGCGGTCTTCTCCACGGAGGGACCGCTTTTAGTGCTGGCCGGTGCCGGCAGCGGAAAAACTACCGTTCTTGTTAACAGAATTGCGAATCTTATAAAATTCGGAAATGCTTATAACGATACCTCTGAATACAAAATAAGTGATTTTGAAAACAAAATGTTATCATCTCTTACGATTAATGATGATATACCGTTTGACCTTGATCATTTCTTTTCTGTTAACTCAGCAAAGCCCTGGCAGATTCTTGCTATTACCTTTACCAATAAAGCAGCTGCTGAAATGAAATTGAGGCTATCAAATATGCTTGGAAACCAAGCAGATGATATCTGGGCCTCGACTTTTCATTCTGCTTGCGTAAGAATTCTTAGAAGAAACGCTTCTTTACTTGGCTTCAGTTCTAATTTTACTATTTATGATACTGATGATACGAAAAGAGTATTAAAAGATTGTTTCAAGAGTCTCGGAATCAGTGATAAAAATATAGCTATAAAAACTGTCATAAATGAAATCAGTAATGCAAAAAATTTTCTTTTGGATCCCGATACTTATATTAAACACAACGAATCTGATTATCTGAAAAATAACATTGGTCATATCTATAAATTATACAGGGAAAAACTTATAGCTTCCGACGCAATGGATTTTGATGACATTATATTTTTCACTGTTAAGCTATTTCAGCAGTTTCCGGAAGTGTTGGAGCATTATCAGAATCAATTCAGATACATACTTGTTGATGAATATCAGGATACCAATCATCTTCAATATCTACTTGTTACATTGCTTGCCGCTAAATACAGAAATATCTGTGTAGTCGGCGATGACGACCAGAGTATTTATAACTTTAGAGGCGCTACGATTGAGAATATTCTTAATTTTGAAGACGATTATCCGGATTGTAAGGTCATCAGACTTGAACAGAATTACAGATCGACACAAAATATTCTTGACGCTGCAAATGCTGTTATAAGCAACAATATTAACAGAAAAGGCAAAAATTTATGGACTGACAATGGTAAAGGAGACTTAATAACATATTACCGTGCGGAAAGCGACAGAGACGAAGCGAATTATATAGCTGAGAATATTATAAAAAACAAGAATAAGAACTTTTCGGATTACGCAGTTCTGTACCGAATGAACTCACAATCAAACCTTATAGAGCAAGCGTTTGTACGCAGGGGAATATCATACAGAATTATAGGCGGACATAAATTTTATGACAGAAAAGAAATTAAGGATGCGCTGGCATATTTAAGTGTCATTGTTAATAAAAATGATACAGTCCGTCTGGGCAGAATTATAAATGAACCCAAAAGAGGTATAGGAGACGCTTCATTTCTTTCGGCAACCGAAATATCGGAAGCGCTCGAAATTGGAATATTTGAAGTACTCGAAAATGCCGAAGAATATCCAAAACTATCAAGGGTTTCAAAAAAAATCAAAGAATTCACTGATATGATTACAGAGCTTTCAGAATTTGCGGAAGATCACAGCATGTCAGAATTACTTAAAGAAATACTTGATAAAACAGGTTATATAGCTTCGCTCGATAATGAGCCGGAAAGAAAAGAAGACAGACTTTCAAACCTTGATCAGCTTCTGAATAATATGAATACATATCAGGAAGAAAATGAAGGTGCTGCACTTACCGATTTTCTTCAGGAAATATCACTTATGACCGACATTGACAATTATAATTCAGAAGCTGACGCAGTTGTTATGATGACAATTCACAGTGCAAAGGGTCTTGAATTTCCCGTTGTTTTTCTTGTCGGCATGGAAGAAGGAATATTTCCGTCTGAAATGTCGTTGTCAGAAGGGGACAGAGGAGTAGAGGAAGAAAGAAGGCTCGCTTATGTTGCTATTACAAGAGCTAAGAAAAAGTTATATATTACGAATTGCAAAGCCCGTCTTCTATACGGTATGACAAGATTCAATCCTGACAGCAGATTTATCAATGAAATTCCCGAAAGCCTGATTGATAATGAAAATTCACTTAAGCCGGATTCGTATAACATCCGTACTGAACAATATAAACAGGAAAAAACCAAAAGCAAAGACTTTGGATTTTCCGGTATTCCAAAGAAAAAAACCAATCTTAATGTAAATTATAAAGTGGGGGATACCGTAATCCATAAGTCAATGGGGGAGGGAGTTATACTTTCAGTAAAACCTATGGGAAACGATTGCTTGCTTGAAGTTGCATTTATTGAAGGCCAAACAAAGAAACTTATGGCTAATTATGCAAATCTTATTAAAAAATAAAAACAAAAGGACCGGTATTTTTTATACCGGTCTATTCTTCATCATCATCTTCATCATCAAAGTCAATATTCAGTTTATTAAGGGGATTGCTGTCGACAGCTTTTTTTAACTGTTCATTTGAAATATGAGTATAAATCTCAGTTGTAGCAAGATTTTCATGGCCCAAAAGGGATTTAATCTGTAAAACATCTGTATTACCGTATTGATACATAAGTGTAGCTGCAGTGTGACGAAGCTTATGAACAGAAAAACCCATATTATCTATGCCAATTTTCGTAAAATATTTTTCAGCCATTTTTTGAACCGATTCTCTGCTGATGCGAGTTCTTCTGTTACTTAAAAACAGGGCGTCACGATCAATTACGCCGTCTTTAGGTCTTTTAGCTATATATTCTTTTAAAGCGGATATACAGGAATTATTTAAATAAATAATTCTTTCTTTATTTCCTTTTCCAAGTACTCTTAAAGTTCTGTTATCAAAAGACAAATCCGAAAAATTTATATTTACAAGTTCTGATAGTCGTAACCCGCAATTAAGAAAAAGTGTAAGAATGCAAAAATCACGTTCTTTATTTTTACCTTCAACAGAATTTAAAAGGTTTACAGCCTGATCAAGTGATAAATACTTGGGCAGGCCTTTTTTAGTTTTAGGGGAATCAAGAAATGCCATCATATTTTTGCCTGTTAATATACTCTGAATTTCAAGATATCTGTAAAAACGCTTGATAGAAATTGATTTTCTTGCTCTGGCATTTGAATCATTTCCGCGGGATGAACGACAATAGGCGAGGAAGGAATAAGCATCTTCAAGCGTAACGGAACAAATAAAGTCTTTATCAACATCTGAAATATCAATGTTTTCAAATTCAGTATTTTTATCAACAAGATTTCTTCTGATTTTCATAAAGCGGAAAAATGTTCTTAAATCCGATCCATACTCTAAAACAGTCAATGGTGACTTATTCATTGTTCCTTCAAGATAATTCAGATAACTAATGACCAAAGGAGGAAGTGTTGAAATCTCTTCTTGTCTCATTTGTTTCTCCTTTATAAATGAATTCCGGTAGGGTAATTATTATTATAAGCCATATACAAAAAAATTGCAATAATTACACAAAATAAAAGTTTTATGTAATTAAGGGGAGTGATTCATAAGTTTTTTTCTTTATAAAAGGCATTTTCCGATAAAACGTTTATTTACACTTGGATCCATCTGAATTCATTATAATACCGTAAATTCAGTTTAATAATGGTTTTAATAAACACTTTCTGTCAATGGTATTATTGAACCTATATCAGTTAATCTGTCGTTTTTAATTTCAAACGCATTTATTCTTAGTTTATCTAAAAAATCATAAATCCGGTTATGATCGGTGTGACTGTCTATGCGTCCGTTAAATGCAATCAGATTATTTGATAGTTTTCCTGTACATCCACCAATGAATCCATAATTATATCCTTTAAGCCTGATTGATCCTTTTGATATAAGTAATACATTTTGAATTGCCGTTATCGCAGACTTATAAACGGAAGCATCATCAGTAATAATGCTGTTTTCATCTATTACGCATGTTGAGCATTTGGTATACCCCTGTTTACAGTCAAGAATTTCAAATTCGTCTTGTTCACATTTTGTTAACAATTCTTTTGATACTGTATTTTTATTGCAAATTATTCTTTTTCCTATAATAACCGCGTTCAGTAATACGTCGTAAGGATAAATCTTACCGGCCGGTTTATCAATAATCTTTATATTATAAATGGTGTTTATTTCTTTATCATATATTTTGTTTAAGCAATATAATGTGTCGGCATAATTTATTAAGTTTAAATCAGGATGTGATGCCAATTGTTCTGGCAGCTGATTGTTTCTTTTGATAATCAAAGGAATATATCCTGATTTTTTTAAAACATCTATCCCCTCTCGTTCTTCTTCGCTGATTGCAATATGAACAGCTTTATTCACGGGAAGGTTTGGAGATACAGTCTTTAATTCATACAGATGCATTGAAAGCCTCATTAATTGTTCTGACACCGACAATCTCTATTTTGCCTTTTAAATTATCAGATAGAGTTTTCATATTTATTCTCGGAATAATAATTCGGTCAAATCCCAGTCTTTCAGCTTCTTTGATTCTTTGTTCGCAATACGATATATTTCTCAATTCTCCGCCGAGGCCGATTTCTCCGATAGCAAGAGTGTCATCTCTTATGGGAATATCTTTTAAACTTGAAATCAAAGCAAGAGCAACCGAAAGATCCGACGACGGTTCATCAAGTTTTAGTCCGCCGATAACATTGACGTAAGCATCACAATTAGAAAAGAAATAACCGCACCTCTTTTCCAAAACTGCAAGAATCATAGATAACCTGTTGTAATCAAAGCCATTTGACATTCTTCTTGCATTACCGTAACCGGTGGTAGATACAAGTCCCTGAACTTCAGCAAGAATAGGCCTTGAACCTTCCATAACACAGGCAATGCAGGTTCCTGCAGTATTTTTGGGTTTACCTGATATAAGAACAGATGACGGATTCGGTACTTCAGCAAGTCCTTCGTCCATCATTTCAAATACTCCGATTTCGTTGGTTGAACCGAATCTGTTTTTTACTGCACGAAGTATTCTGTAAGAAAGATGTCTTTCTCCCTCAAAATAAAGGACGCAGTCAACAACATGCTCAAGAACTTTAGGTCCGGCAATATTTCCGTCTTTATTAACATGGCCGACAATAATTGTAGGAATATTGTAATCTTTTGCACAATGCATAAACATATTTGTGCTTTCTCTTACCTGAGTAACACTTCCCGGAGAAGACGCCAATTCTTTTAAAACCATGGTCTGAATTGAATCTATAATAACAAGCCCGGGTTTATTAACTCTGATATATTCAACTATTGACTCTACATCCGTATTGCACATTACCGAAAGATTATCCGTCGTAACATTTAATCGTTTTGCTCTGAGCTTAATCTGTCTTGCTGATTCTTCGCCGGAAATATAAAGTATTGAAAGATTCTTGCCGAGATACTCGCAAATCTGTAACAGAATAGTAGATTTACCTATACCGGGATCACCGCATAAAAGAGATATTGATCCTTTAACAATGCCGCCGCCGAGAACTCGGTCAAGTTCAGTCATTCCGGTAGAAAATCTTATTTCATCCATATCAGATATTTCCGAAATCTTGCTGACTTCGTAATTATTTATCGGAGAAATGTTCTTGGAAGATTTAACTGTAGAAATAATCTCCTCATTCATCGTATTCCATTCTCCGCAATTCGGACAGCATCCGTTCCATTTCGGACTTTCAAAACCGCACTCTGAACAAATATAAATAGTCTTGTTTTTTGAAGCCATATCAATTCCTCATACTTTCAGATTACGCTTATAATCAAGATAATCCTGTAAAATTATAACAGCTGAAACCTGATCGACTGCGCTTTTTCTCTTTTTTCCTCTGGTATCGGTATAATTCAAAGCAAGATGTGCGCTTACGGTTGACAGTCTTTCATCTCTCATTATATGCGGAATACCGGATTTTTCTGTCAGCAAATCAGCAAATTCAATACATTTCTGGGCCCTCTCCCCTATTGATGAATCCATGTTTTTGGGAAGACCGATAACCAACAGATCAACACTGTATTCTTTAATGAGAGTAATAATTTCATCAATTAGCTTATCACGATTTCTTTGAATTATACTGCTGACCGGAGATGCAAATGTTTCATTTTTATCACAGACCGAAATACCCGTTCTCACATCGCCGTAATCAATACCGAAAATAATCATAATAATACTCTTTCTTTAATTCAAATAATGGAGCCCGAAAATCGAGCCCCATATTTATTTACCGTTCACCGGATGATTGTGTTGTCAAAGCGGGAATAACGTTGTTAATTACTTCATTTATGGCAGAATTAACATCACCATTTCCGGATTTGGTAGTTTTTTCACTTCTGCTACCGGAAGAGCACCATGTGCAAACTTCCGGTATATTGTCTTCTTTATACCACCCTGTTGCAGTTGAATAACAGCCCGATCCGGCAATTTTACCGGAAACGGTGCAGTATCTCTTTTCAACTGCTTTATCACTCTTCGGGAATTCTTTTTCTTTAAGCCCTTTATGAATTCTGTCGAATACAGTGAAAAAGATTTTACCGCAGGGATTCACTTCCTGATTAAGAGGTTCTTTAATATCATAACCAAGCCAGACTGACGCCACATAATAAGGCGTTCCGGCACAGAACCAACGGTCACAGTCGGAACTTGTTGTGCCTGTCTTTGCCATTATCTGAAACTTTCTGACATTAGGCGCATCGCCGTAATAACTTGTCTTGACAGTCTGAAGCAGTTCGCAAATAATATCAGAAGTTGCAGATGATATTACCTGTTCTCCTTTGTCGTTCTCATTTGTCAAAACAGTTTCTGTACCTTGTGCATTGGTAACTTTAGAATAGAAATGAGGTTTGTAATACTTTCCGCCGTTGCCGAAAGTTGCATAAGCAGCCGCCATTTCAAGAGTATTTGTACCATTGGTAAGAGCTCCGGTTGCAAGCGGAGAAAGATCTCTGTCCGCAACCTCATCCAATCTTGAAAGATGGAACTTATCTCTCAAAAACTCAAAAGAATTGTCAATGCCTATTTCTTCTTTAATCAACCTTGTAGGAACTGTATTCAGAGACTGCTGAATAGCGTATTGAACAGTAACGTTACTGTTGGAACCTAAACTCTTATCGACATTATGAGGCCATAATTTTCCGTTAACCCAGATTGCATAATCCTTAACCTTACTTGAAAAAGTAATCTTATTAAGTTCAATACCCGGCGCATATGTTGCAATCGGTTTAATCGTTGAGCCCGGCTGTCTCCAGGAACTTGTAGCCCTGTTTAACTCTCTGTTTTGCTTTTTAGCCCCCGCTTTTCCGACAATTGCAACTACATTCCCTTTATAATCCATAATTGTCATTGAAGATTGAGGCTTTGTTCCGTCATCTTTTTTAATTGAGGGGAAATTAGTTCTGTTTTTATAAACGTCCTCAAGAATCTCCTGTATTTTAAGATCAACAGATGCGTAAATCTTTAATCCGCCGTAATAAATCTTATTTGTTGCCTGTTGTTTGGAATATCCATACTCATCCATAAGATCTTCAATTACGCTGTTAATAACTGCGTCAACATAAAAGCTGTTAATTTTAGTTTCTTCTTCAATCGTTTTTTTAACTTCTTCATCTGATTCATCAGGAACATAATCTTTACTGTTAGTAAAAATCAAATGATAATTACAAGCTTCATCATATTCAGCTTTTGTTATTTTGCCGTTATCAAGCATTTTCTTAAGACAATCCAACTGCCTTTTCTTATTATTCTCAGGATTGAGAAGCGGATTGTATTTAGTCGGGAACTGAGTAATGGATGCTATAACGGCACATTCGGCGCAGTTTAGATCTGAAACATCCTTACCGAAATACTTTTCGCTTGCAGTCTTAACTCCGTAGCAACCGTTACCGAGATAAAGGGTATTAAGATAAGCCTCTATGATAGTATCTTTATCAGTGTGTCTTTCAAGATTAAGGGCCATCAAAATTTCCCTGAATTTACGAACTATGGTTACATCTTTATTATTTGTGATATTCTTAATAAGCTGTTGGGTAATAGTAGAACCGCCTTGTCCGATATTCTGAGGTTTAACAATAACACCGCCGATACGAATCCAGTCAACACCGTTATGCTCCTCGAACCGCCTGTCTTCCAATGCGATAAACGCCTTGGTCATATATGGAGAAATATCCTTAAGATCGACCCAAACACGGTCCTCATCACCATGCAAACGGGCAATTTCAACATTTTTACCGTTACTGTCTTTTGCATAAATAAACGATGTCTGGTTCTGATTGGCTTTATATTCATCAAGATTGACAACAAGATCACCGTTTACATATGTAACTACATTATAAAGAACATAACCGGCAATTATACATACAGAAAGAATCAAAGCAAAGAACATACCGAGTATGGTAACTTTGATTTTACTGTAACCTTTTTTCTTTTTTCTTTTTTTACTCAAAGGTATGTCCTCCAATTAGTTTATATATTAAATTATAAATCAAATAAAATCAATATTCAATAAGAATTTATTATTTTCTTATTATTGAAAAAAGGCGAAGCGATTATTAACTCCGCCTTCATTCAAATATTGACTGATTGGATTCAGTTATACTCCCAAAAAACTGAGAATAGTGTCCAAATAATACTGCAGTACATTATCCGGAGACAAATAGATTTCGTGGCGAGACCCTTCAAATTTAATAAGTTTGCCGTCGCTGAGTTTGTCAATAAATACGTTATGTTTGGAAGGAACCACACTGCCGTCTTCTTCGGCCTGACAAAGCAAAACAGGAATATTAATTTTTTTGCAATTTTCATCGTTGAGGATAAACGGCGAAATCTTAACCGATTCAAGCACCCATTTATTTGTGGGTGTTGAATGCTGATAACATACATTTTCTATTCTTTTATTATGCCAATAGTCAAATCTTTCCTTGCTTGTGGCATTACTGGTTTCCCATGTTCGCGATGCGTCAAATCCTCCGCTGCCGGGAACCTTACCTTTCCCCTGCCCCAAAGCATTCAATATGCCGCATATAGAGCCTGTAATTACATGGGGGAGATTTGCGGTATTTGCGTAAATCATCGGTGCTGTAAGTACAGCTTTTGTAAAATGAAGACATTGATACTTTTCTAAGTATATTGCCGCAACAGCTCCTCCCATAGAATGAGCATACAGATAGAGCGGTAAGCCACCGTTTTCAGGTACAGCTGTATTTTCAACAAAATCTTTGAAGTCGCGAATATAATCATCAAAACTGTCCAGATAAACATATTCGGGATTATTACCCTGTCTGAGACTTTTACCGTGTCCTCTGTGATCAAGAGCAAAAACATTGAGACCGGCTTTAAGGAAATAATACATCATCTCAAAAAACTTTTCGGCTGATTCAGTAAAACCGTGGCTTATTACAATACCGCCTTTAGGCTCATCGGCTTTAAAAGAATAAAAATGAATATCTCCGCCTTTAAAAGATTTAAAATACCCGTCATGTCCTCTTTCAAAAATATAAGGTTCAACGGTATTTTTCATAGTTTCCGCATAATTGTCGGTTGATATAATTTTTACTGACATATTATTTCTCCTCTCGTTTTCTGATTTTAATTATACATAATTTCTGATTTTATTTCAACTTATTTATACATAGTATTTGGATAATTATATT
>JAILMJ010000068.1 GCA_024692685.1 Clostridia bacterium | reverse complement strand
AAATATCGTTGGAAAAGATGCCGGTCTGTTTCTGGATCTGGCAGCATATACTATCATCACAGAAAATAATGCCGGACAGTATTACGACGGATACGGATTCAATCATCCATTGTTTACAAACAGGATGCGCATTTACAGCGAGGGCAAAATCAGCTTACCACCCACAAAAAACATCTTGTTTTGCTAAATTCTTACCATAAGAAGAGGGAGGACACCTAATAAGATCATTGGTGTGAAATGCAATGATGTTAGCAAAAATAAACGATTGTACTGGATGTGGAGCTTGTGAAAACATATGTGCTTCAAAGGCAATCAACATGAAGAATGATGTAGCGGGATATCCTCATCCTGTTGTTAATCAGGCGAAATGTATTGATTGTGGTGCGTGTGAACAAATTTGTCCGGTTCTTAATTGCCCGGATGGGGATGATTATTCAGAATGTTATGCAGCATGGGCAGACGATCAAACCAGATCAATATCCTCGTCCGGTGGTATCTTTTCCGTTCTTGCCGAAACCATATTTGAAAATAAAGGTATAGTTGCAGGAGCTGAACTGATTAAAGACAAGAATCAATTTTTTGTCGAGCACTCCATAATTTCAGATGTTAATCAGATATATAGATTAAGAGGAAGTAAATACATACAAAGCAGAACAAAGCAAATCTATCAGAGTGTAAAAAATGAACTCGAAAAAGGGAAAATTGTTTTATTTTCCGGAACTCCGTGTCAGATAGCTGCAATAAAAAAATACACGGATAAAAAGTATGACAGACTATATACTGTTGAGGTTCTCTGTAAAGGTTTTTTGTCTGAAACAATGTTAAATGATTATATTGAAGAAAGCCTTCAATTAGATCATCTTCAGACTATAGAATTCAGAAACAAAGAACGAGGATGGCGTAGTGATCAATTTACAGCGATTACCGATGCCGGAAAACAACATAAGACCTATCCCGATTCAGCATTCGAACATGCATATCATAGCAATTCAGCACTTCGGCATAGCTGTTATCATTGTCAATTTAGCGGAAAAAAACGACAGGCAGATATCTCGCTTGGTGATTTTTGGGGTATAGAATGGTTTGATCAGAGTTGGAATGATCAGAAGGGAACAAGCCTGGTTTTATGTAATACTAAGAAAGGAAAAGAATTGCTTGACCTCAGCAAAAGAAAAATACAAAGGATTCAGGCTGTTCCGATTCACTTTGCTGAGATTAATAGATTACATGAAGATCTGGAAGGAGAAGAACGCAGAGAAAGATTTGACTCAATTCGAAAAGAATATGGATTTTCAAAAGCTTCACATATTGTATCATCTGAAAAATACGATATTGGATTAGTTGGACCATGGAGTGTAGAAAATTATGGTTCAAATCTGTCATATTTTGCGCTATATTCGTTATTGACATCATGGGGGTATAGCGTTCTAATGATTGAGCGACCTGAATCTTCTGCCTGGAAACCAAACAACAAACCAAAGTTATTCATATCAAATCCTTACCCTCAATATGCACTATCAAGATTTTTCAGAAATAAATTTGAGATGACAGAACTTAATGAAAAATGTGATCAGTTTATTGTTGGTTCTGATCAACTATTTTTTCATGAATTGTATCGTTCTTTTGATGATTATGCAAGTTTATCATTCATTTTTGATAATAAAAAAAAGATAGCTATGGCGGCATCTGTTGGTAGGGATGGTTTTGAAGGCAGCGATTATCAAAGAGATAAACTATCCATCGAACTAGGACGATTCCATGCTGTTTCAGTCAGAGAAAAGAGCGCTATAGATTTATTTAAAAACACATTTGGAATTAGCGCAGAATGGGTTCTTGATCCTGTTTTCTTATGTGAGAAGTCAGCATATATTCAACTGATTAAAAAAGTCGAACCATTGTTAAATCGAGAATATATAGCGGCATATATACTTGATCCTTCAGAAGCAAAAAAGAAAATCATTCTTTCAATAGCACAACAAAAACAAATGCCTATTGTTTTGCTTACAGATGCTGCTATGGATTGGGTTGATACAAATGATAGTATTATCAATGTTAGTGTTAAGAACAATGAAACATGGTTGAGAGTAATCTATGATAGCGCTTTTGTAATTACGGATTCTTTTCACGGAACATGCTTTTCAATCATCTTTGAAAAACAATTCCTCTCATTACTTAATCGAGGAAGAGGAGAAAGTAGATTTTATTCATTGTTGGATGAAATCAAATGCTCAAAACAACTGATTATTGCTGAAGAATTACATAAATGTTTAGATGTTGCAATCCCGATTATTGACTATTGCGCTGTTAATCAAACCATGGAAAAACTGGTTGAGGTATCAAAAGATTGGTTAAAGAGAAGTCTTGATGATTCTTATTCGAAACGGATTAGTGATACTGATATTATTCGAAAGGATATTAGTCAGTTAGATAAAGAAATTCATCAGAATACTGATAGAAGTTTGAACAGTGAAAAATGGTTGGAGAATGTAGATAAAGATTTAAGGACAACACAAGAGAGTGTGGTGGCTACACAGGCTTGGTTAGGGAATGTAGATAAAGATTTAAGGACAACACAAGAGAGTGTAGCGGCTATACAGGCTTGGTTAGGGAAAGTAGATCAAGATTTAAGAACAACACAAGATGAAATAACAGCCATACAACAAAACATGTATAATTTGTCTCATGATATGAATAGTATTTCGTTGAGTGCGGAGAAAAACCAACAAGATATTTCTACTACCCAACAATGGTTAAATAATACTCATGAAAGAGTGAATTCACTTGAACAAAGATTTTTAGCATACGAAGAGAGGATAAATCAACTCGAGCAAGTGAATAAAACAAAGCTGAAACTGTACAGAAAGAAAAAACAGTTGACAAGCCGTAAATAAGTTTTATAAAAAAACGGGGGTCAAATTTAAAAGAGTTTTATAATTTCTGCAAATAGTTTTATAAATTTACATCCTTGCATTACAAAATTCTTCAAGATCCCCGAACATTGCCCGACAAAGACGA
>JAILMJ010000037.1 GCA_024692685.1 Clostridia bacterium | reverse complement strand
TTCTTTTTGGGCTTATACTGAGGCGGGTTCTCAAGTTTGATTCTGGCGCCCTTGCCGTCTTTTGACCATAAATATCTGTTTATGTTAATAACTATCGGCGCAATATCATCGCTCATATAGTCAACGCAGTTTGCAAGCAATTCCTGGTTATTCTCAAGACTGCCTAAAATAGTTACGGCTATAAGACTCTGAGTTTCGTTTGTGCCGTCTTCATAAATCTCATTGAACAATTTGAACATTCTTTTCATTTCCGTGGGGTCGTTTCTCTTTATTGTTTCAATGACAACTCTGTTTCCGTGATTGACAAAAAAGTCTTCAGGCAAAAACTGACCGTATTTTTCTATATTTGCTTTGTATTCTCCCCGTAATTCGGTAAAAATAGTAGTAAAACGATTTGCAAGAGTGTTGGGGTCATATGATACTGCGCCGCTTTTTGCTGCCGCCTTTGAGACAGGGGTAGGCAGTTTTGCTTTAACGGCTTTTGAAGATTTGTTTCCGAAGTTTTCGGTAAGAGTATCAGAAAAATCATTTACGATATATCTTACATCTTTTTCATCGGCGCTGTCTGCTTCAAACAGCGATTCGGCAAGTTTGGAATAATCACTGTTGAGTATTTCGCCTTCTTTAAAAACTCCGTAAAGATAAATCTTGTTATTGAAATACTCAATTTTTGCTCCTTTGTTTTCACCTGAAAATTCAAAGATTTTTCTGCCGCCTTCGTCCTTACAGGGAAGTTCGTCGTTTCCCGTCCCTTCTGGAATAACAGGGGAAAACCCGCATTCGCTGAAGGTGGACCGAAGTCCGTTGTAAACATCGGATAATGATTTGGTGATTTCTGCCATGTGAATATTCTCCTTGCTTTACAGTTTTAGTATAATACTGATATATTATACTATAATAAATCATAAATTTCAATATTTAATTATATAATATAGAAATGAATTGTATTTGATTTTTGTTGAATTTAACGGTCGGTTTTCACTTATTTCTTTTGTTGACAACAGTATTTGTTTCTGTTAAAATACACTAAATTTATAAAATAGGAATGTATGGCGGGTTTTAGCCGTTTAACATTATAAATCACATCTGGAAGTGAAAAAATGAAGAAAAAACTGCTTATCGTATTCGGCGGCGTATCGAGTGAACATGATGTTTCGCTTGTTTCTGCAAGTTATGTCGCCGGTAATATACCTGCGGATAAATATGACGTTTCTCTTATGGGAATTACCAAAGAGGGGAGATCTTATCTTTACAAAGGAGAAGCCTCGTCCCTTCCCAGTGATGCCTGGCTTAACGACAGCAGCCTTCTTGAGCCGGCTGTTATTTCGCCGGACAGAAGTCACCACGGTATTATACATACAGATACCTGTGAAGCGGAAAGAATTGATGTCGCTTTTCCGGTTCTTCACGGTAAAAACGGCGAAGATGGTACAATACAGGGACTTTTTGAAATCAGCGGTATTCCTTATGTAGGCTGTGGAGTTGTTTCTTCTTCCGTATGTATGGACAAGGCTTTTACAAATACAATTGCCGATTACAACAATATCAGCCAGGCAAAATGGCTTTCGATTAATAGTTACGATTACAGGATGCGCAAAAACGAAATCCTGAAAAATGCCGGTGAAAAGCTCGGATATCCGATTTTTGTAAAACCTGCAAACGCAGGTTCTTCCGTAGGAATAAGCAAAGCTGAAGACTTTGATTCTCTTTCTTCTGCCTGCGATTTTGCTTTCGTTCACGACAAAAAAATAGTGCTCGAAGAAGGTATAATCGGCAGAGAGGTTGAGTGTGCGGTTCTCGGAAATGATGACCCCGTTGCTTCCACGGTGGGAGAAATTGTTCCATGCAATGATTTTTATGATTACAATGCAAAGTATTTTGACGCATCAACGGAGCTTCATATTCCCGCAAGGCTGAGCAAAGATAAAACCGAAGAAATCAGAAGAGAAGCAATCAGGGTATTTAAAGCGCTTGACTGCAAAGGACTTGCAAGAGTCGATTTCTTTGTCCGCAAGTCTGATGAAAAGGTTATGCTCAATGAAGTAAATACCATTCCCGGTTTTACCTCTATCAGTATGTATCCCAAACTTTTTGAGGCGTCGGGTATATCCTACAGCGATCTGCTTGACAGACTGATTTGTTTCGCGATGGAAGAAAATGTATGAAAGATGCATATATAAAAGTATTTGACCGTCACTTTACTGACAGCGATGATGACGGCTTCGGTAATTTCTTTACCACTTGCAAAATAGGAGCTGAAAACGGCAGCATCGTCATCAGATATAAGGAAGTATTTGATGAGCTCGAATGTAATACTTCCATATCTGTAAAAGATCAGCGTGTCACTATGATACGCAGCGGAAAATACAGGACCAATATGATATTTGAAAACGGGAAAAGGCACACCTGTATTTATAACACTCCCTTCGGTGAATTGATGATTGGAATTTATACCAATGCAATGTATGTAAATCTTACCGAAGACGGAGGGGTCCTTGAATTTGCATATACCATTGATAATTCAGGCAGGCTGATATCAGAAAATGAGTTAAAAATATTCGTTAATTCCGAGGTGGAATAAGATGTCACTTTTGGTTAATCAGGCAAAAAAAGAAGTTAGAACAATTATTATGGACGCTGCAGGCAGAGCGGTCTCTGACGGCGAGTTCCCCGAGTGTGCCCTGAGCGATTTTTCGGTTGAGGTGCCTGCCAACAGAGAAAACGGAGATTATTCTTCAAATGCCGCTATGGTTTGGGCAAGAGATCTTCATAAAGCGCCGCGTGTAATTGCGCAGATACTTGTTGACAGAATGATATTCTGTGAAGATTTTATTGAAAAATGTGAGATGGCCGGCCCGGGTTTTCTTAATTTCACGCTTAAAGATTCTTATAATGCATATATAATTGAAGATATTATTGAAAAGGGAGATTCCTACGGACGCTCAGATTACGGTGCAGGCAAAAAGCTGAATGTTGAATTTGTCTCCGCCAATCCGACCGGACCTATGCATATGGGCAATGCAAGAGGCGGAGCTCTAGGCGACTGTCTCGCGTCGGTTCTTGATTACGCCGGGTATAATGTCAGCCGTGAGTTTTATGTCAATGACGCAGGGAACCAGATTGAGAAATTCGGCCTTTCTCTTGACATCAGATATCAGCAACATTACAAAGGCGAAGACGCCGTTGAAATGCCTGAGGACAGTTATCACGGTGATGATATTATTCAGAGGGTAAATGAATTTGCCGAGATATACGGAGATAAATATCTCGCTTGCGATGAAAAAACGCGCAGAAAAGCTCTTGTTGACTTTGCTCTCCCGAAAAATATCGAAGGTATGAAAGCCAATATGGATAAATACCGAATCAAGTATGACACTTGGTTCCTTGAAAGCACTCTTCATAATGACGGTGAACTCGCCGAAACCATTCAGATTTTAAAAGACAAAGGCTATACCTATGAAAAAGACGGAGCTCTGTGGTATAAGAATAAAGAAGTTCTTGCTCAGAGGCTTAAACGCGAAGGGAAAACTGATACAGATATTGAAAATTTAGGCCTTAAAGATGAGGTCCTGATAAGGACAAACGGTAATCCAACTTATTTTGCCGCGGATATAGCTTATCATCGCAACAAACTTGAAAAACGCGGATTTGACAGGGCGATAGATGTCTGGGGAGCTGACCATCACGGTCATGTGGCCAGAATGAAAGGCGCTATTGACGCTGTCGGTCTTGACGGTGACCGTCTTGATATTGTTCTTATGCAGCTTGTACGTATGACCGTTAACGGCGAAAGTGTCAAAATGAGTAAACGTACCGGTAAAGCCATAACTCTGACCGACTTACTGGATGAAATCCCCATTGACGCAGTCAGGTTTATTTTCAATATCAGAGAACCCGGTTCACAAATGGAATTTGATCTCGGACTGGCCGTAAGTAAGGATAAAGAAAATCCCGTTTATTATTGCCAGTATGCTCACGCTAGAATTTGCAGTATTATCCGCAAACTTGCCGAGGAGGGCAAAGAGCCGAGAGAATGTACATTGAATGAGCTTATGCTGCTTAACGCACCGGAAGAAAAAGAACTGATTCGCCATCTTTCAAATTTCACCGATGAGATTATACTTGCTGCAAAGACTTATGACCCTGCAAAAGTTACTCGTTATGCAGTGGACCTGGCGACGTTTTTCCATAAGTTTTATAATGCATGCCGAGTAAATTGCGAAGATGAGTCTTTAATGCATGCAAGGATTACGCTTTGTCTTTGTGTAAAAACCGTTTTAAAGAATATTCTTACAATGTTTAATATCACTGTACCCGAATCAATGTAACGGCAATTGCTGTCAGTCTTATGTTTTTATTCTTTTGTTTTGTTTCGGTCCGATATTATATGAAATGATATTAAAAATAAAGTTGACAAATATCATATCGGGTTATATAATGTTTACACAAATGCGGTGACGAAAACAAGTAAGTTATTGATTCCTCCGGCAGAGAGCTTCCGGCCGGTGAAAGGGAGCGGAGGAGCAATTTCCGAATTCATTTCCGAGCAGCTCACTGAACAAGGCGATTAATTGCCAGTAGGTGATGACGGGTGCGCCCGTTAAAGCGCACGGATAATGATTGTTATCCTGTGAGGCCGTATATCGGCAAATAGAGGTGGTACCACGGGTTATGCTCGTCCTCTGGGCTTTATGTCCGGAGGACGTTTTCAATTATCAATAATTTCAAAGGAGATTCTGAACTATGATAATTACAGATTTGCTTGAGCGCAACGCAAGGCTTTACAGAGATGAAATTGCACTTGTGGAAATCAATCCTTCAGATGAGAGGGATAAAGCCACCACATGGCGCGAAGCAAGTTTAATCGGAGTTACAAATCCTGATGCTCCCTATCGCCGTGATATGACATGGGCGAGTTTTGACAGACGGGCAAACCGATTTGCTAATCTCTTGCTGAGCAGGGGAATCAAAAAGGGGACAAAGGTCGGTATACTGCTTATGAACTGCCTTGAATGGCTGCCTTTATACTTCGGTATTCTCAAAGCCGGCTGTATAGCAGTTCCTCTCAATTTCAGATATTCAAGCGATGAAATTCAGTATTGCGTCGACCTTGCGGATATTGAAGTCCTGCTGTTCGGGCCTGAATTCGTAACCCGTATGGAGCCCATACATAATGATATGCCCAAGGTTAAAATAATGTTTTATGTCGGCAAAAACGGTCCCGATTATACTGAGGACGTATGGTCTCTTATGAGATTCTGTTCAACTCTTTGTCCTCCCGTTGAGCTTACCGAGAATGATTATGCGGCTATTTATTTTTCCTCCGGCACAACAGGGTTCCCGAAGGCTATTCTTCATGATCATAAAGCGCTCTATTGTTCTTGTGTAACGGAGCAAAATCATCACGGCCAGCAAAGAGACGATGTTTTCCTTTGCATTCCTCCTCTTTATCATACGGGAGCCAAAATGCACTGGTTCGGATCGCTGATTTCCGGCAGTAAAGCGGTTATTCTCAGAGGAGTTAAACCCGAATGGATTCTCAGAGCGGTTACCGAAGAAAAGTGCACGATAGTTTGGCTGCTTGTGCCCTGGGCTCAGGATATACTTGATGCCATCGAATCCGGCAGAGTCGATATGAGTCATTATCTTCTTGAGCAGTGGCGCTTGCTTCACATTGGTGCTCAGCCGGTTCCTCCTTCGCTGATAAAGCGTTGGCTGAAGTATTTCCCGAACCACCAGTATGATACTAATTACGGACTTAGTGAATCTTTAGGGCCCGGCTGTGTTCATCTCGGCGTTGAAAATATAGATAAAGTCGGTGCAATCGGTAAGGCGGGATATCTCTGGGAAGCCAGAGTTGTGAATGAAGACGGTAAAGAAGTTGCTGTAGGTGAAGTAGGCGAACTTTGCGTTAAAGGTCCCGGCGTAATGAAATGTTACTATAAAAATCCTGATGCCACAGATGAAATATTAAAGGGTGACTGGCTCTATACCGGTGATATGGCGGAGGTTGATGAGGACGGATTCATTACACTTGTTGACAGAAAGAAAGATGTTATAATCTCCGGCGGTGAGAATCTTTACCCTGTTCAGATTGAAGCTTTTCTTCGTAAGAATGACAAAATCAAGGATGTTGCTGTTATCGGTATGCCTGACCAGAGGCTCGGTGAGATAGCGGTCGCGATTATCGAAATAAAAGAGGGTAGTCAATGTACGGAAGAGGAAATCAATGATTTTTGTCTTGATCTTCCGAGATATAAGAGACCCAAAAAGATTATTTTCGCAAAAGTTCCCAGAAATCCGACCGGAAAGATTGAAAAACCTTTGCTTCGCGAAAAGTATTGTCACGGTAGATTGGTCGAAGCACAGATAAAGAGCTAATGAGGTAGTAATTATGAAACAACTTATGTTGGGTAATGAAGCATTTGCACGCGGACTTTATGAGGCCGGTTGTTCGTTTGTTTCATCATATCCAGGAACTCCAAGCACGGAAATAACAGAATTCTCAGCAAAATATAAAGAAATATATGCGGAATGGGCTCCGAATGAAAAGGTTGCGATGGAGTCTGCTTTCGGTGCTTCTTTGGCCGGTTACAGAAGCTTTTGCGGAATGAAGCACGTCGGTCTGAATGTTGCTGCCGATCCGCTTTTCACTATTTCATATACAGGTGTTAACGCCGGTATGGTAATTGCCGTAGCCGATGATCCGGGAATGCACTCTTCACAGAATGAGCAGGATTCAAGGCATTATGCTATTGCTGCTAAAATTCCCATGCTTGAACCTTCAGATTCGGCAGAAGCGCTCAAATTCGCAAAACTTGCCTACGAAATCAGCGAGAAGTACGATACTCCTGTAATTATTAAAATGTGTACAAGAGTTGCTCATTCGCAGAGCATAATCGAAACCAATGAAAGATCGGAAGTTCCGGTTAAAAAGTACGAAAAAACCCCGCAAAAATATATTATGATGCCGGCATATGCAAAGGCGCGTCATCCTGTTGTTGAAGCAAGAACCGCTGCTTTGACCGAGCTTGCAGAAGTTTCCGATCTCAACAGGATAGATGAAGGTATCGACAAATCTGTCGGTATTATAACTTCATCTACATCTTACCAATATGTCAAAGAAGTTTGTGCCGATAAATATCCCGTTCTTAAACTCGGTTTGATAAATCCGTTGCCCGTAAAAAAAATCAAAGATTTCGCAGCAGGTGTGGGCAAAGTAATTGTTGTTGAAGAGCTTGATGATATTATAGAAACTCATTGTAAGAAAATCGGCGTCAATGCGACAGGTAAAGAATTGTTCGGTTATATCGGTGAATTCAGTCAGAATCTCATTGCCGAAAAGCTCGGCTTTGAAACAGGCGAATTTTCAACTCTCGACGTTAATATTCCTGCCCGTCCTCCGGTTATGTGCGCAGGATGCCCGCATCGCGGATTATTTTATACTCTGAGAAAGAACAAACTGAACGTAATCGGTGATATCGGTTGTTATACTCTCGGTGCCGTTGCTCCTTTGTCGGCAGTTGATACTACGATTTGTATGGGAGCTTCCGTTTCGGGCCTTCACGGATTCAACAAGATATCAGGTGAAGAGCATGAAGCTAAAACCGTTGCCGTAATCGGTGATTCAACATTTATGCATTCCGGTGTCACAGGTCTTATAAATATTGCTTATAATGAATCCGCTTCAACCGTAATTATCCTTGATAATTCCATAACGGGGATGACCGGTCATCAGCAGAATCCGACTACCGGTTATAATCTTAAAGGCGATCCCTGTACCAAGATTAATCTTGAATCACTTTGCAAGTCAATCGGTATCAAGAGAGTCAGAGTTGTTGACCCTTATAATCTTCAAGAATGTGATACGGTTATTAAAGAAGAACTGGCTGCAAATGAACCTTCTGTAATTATCTCAAGAAGACCGTGTGCTCTGCTTAAATATGTTAAGCATCCCGGTCCTATTAAAGCCGATCCGGATAAGTGTATCGGATGTAAGTCCTGTATGAGAATCGGCTGCCCGGCCATCAGCATTGTTGACGGAAAAGCGGTAATTGACGCTACTCTTTGTACCGGCTGTAAGATATGTTCACAGCTTTGCGCAAAGGATGCCCTGGGCTGATAAGGAGGAATTATTGTGAAAACTCAGAATATAATGATAGTGGGAGTCGGCGGCCAGGGAACGCTGCTTGCAAGTAAGCTTCTCGGGAAGATTCTTCTGAAAAAGGGTTATGATGTAAAAGTCAGCGAAGTCCACGGTATGAGCCAGAGGGGCGGAAGCGTTGTAACTTATGTCAGATACGGTGAGAAAGTTTATTCACCTGTTATTGATAAGGGCGAAGCAGATATTATTCTTTCTTTTGAAATGCTTGAAGCTGCCAGATGGATAGAGTACCTTGCCAAAGACGGCAGAGTAATCACAAATACACAGCAAACAAACCCGATGCCTGTCATTACAGGTGCCACGGAGTATCCGGAAGGTCTTGCTGAAAAGATTAAAAGTCTCGGAATCAAGGCAGATTGCTTTGACGCTCTTACCCCTGCAGTTGAAGCAGGTTCATCCAAGGCGGTTAATCTTGTCCTTCTCGGAAAATTATCCAATTATTTTGATTTCAGTGAAGAAGACTGGATGCAGGCTATTGAAGAATCTGTTCCTCCGAAATTCCTTGAAATCAATAAAAAAGCATTTTCAGCAGGTAAAAATGCTTGAATTAATTTATAATTATATTGAAAGAGGTGTTAATCATGGGCAATTATTATCAGAAGGAAATTGAATGTGCTTCGCGTGAAGAAATCAGAAGAATACAGAATGAGAAGTTTCTGAAACAGTTTAAACATGCGTGGGAAAACGTTCCTTATTACAGAAAAAAAGTTGAAGACAGCGGAGTGTCCTTTGACGATATAAAGTCAATTGACGATATTTGTAAACTTCCTTTCCTGAGCAAGGATGACCTGAGAGATGCATATCCTTACGGCTTACTCGGTACAGACCTTAAAAATTGTGTCAGGATTCAATCAACCTCAGGAACAACAGGTAAAAGAGTGGTCGCTTTTTATACAAAAGATGACGTTGACTTATGGGAAGATTGTTGCGCAAGAGCGATCGTTGCAGCCGGAGGTACAAATGAAGATGTTTGCCAGGTTTGTTACGGTTACGGTTTGTTTACAGGCGGCCCCGGTCTTCACGGCGGAAGTCACAAAGTAGGTTGTCTGACACTTCCGATGTCATCAGGCAACACAGACCGTCAGCTTCAGTTTATGACCGATCTCAATGCCACTATCCTTTGCTGTACACCTTCCTATGCCGCTTATCTGGCGGAAAGTATAGAGGAAAGAGGCCTCAGAGATAAGATTAAACTCAAAGCCGGTATTTTCGGAGCGGAAGCCTGGAGCGAAGAAATGAGAGCGGATATTGAAAAGCGTCTCGGAATCAAGGCTTATGATATATACGGACTTACTGAAATCAGCGGTCCCGGTGTCTCGTTCGGATGCAGCGAACAAAAAGGCATGCATATTAACGAAGACCATTTTTATGCTGAAATCATCAATCCCAAAACGGGTGAAGTACTTCCTATGGGAAGTGAAGGAGAACTCGTTTTCACATCACTTGATAAGGAAGCGTTTCCTCTTATCAGATATCGTACAAAAGATATCTGTGAACTCAGTGATGAAAAGTGCTCCTGCGGCAGGTCGTTTGTCAGAATGGCTAAGCCGAGAGGCCGCAGCGATGATATGCTTATAATTAAAGGAGTTAATGTATTTCCTTCTCAGATTGAAACTGTACTTATTGAGCAGGGATATCCTGCAAACTATCAGATTATTGTTGACAGAGTTAACCATACGGATACAATAGATGTTAATGTTGAGATGTCAAATGATAATTTTTCAGATAATCTCGGTAAGATTAATGAGATGGAAAAATCCCTTGTTTCAGCTCTTAAAGCGATGCTCGGTATTCACGCTAATGTTCACCTCGTAGCCCCGAGAACCATTGAGAGAAGCGAAGGAAAAGCCGTAAGAGTAATAGATAAGAGAAAAATATAAGGAGGAAAAAATCGTGATTAGAAATCAGCTTTCCGTATTTATAGAAAATCGCAACGGTCAACTATGTGAAATAACCGGGATTCTCGCAGATAAAGGAATAAACCTCGAAGCGCTTAATATTGCCGAAACAGTCGATTACGGAGTACTCAGATTGATTGTATCCGATGAGGATTCTGCTATAGCTGCACTTAAAGAAAATGATTATGTTATCTCGGTTAATCCTGTTAATATGGTTAAGGTTCCGAATGTTCCCGGTGGCCTTTTCAGTGTTCTTAAAAAGATAACTGCTGCCAATATAGGTATTGAATATATGTATTCAATATTCGGTGAACTTAACGGAAGCGCTCAGATGATTATGAGAGTAGCCGATCCCGATTTGCTTGAGAAGGTAGTATCGCAATAAAACAAATATTAAAAGCCGGCACTTTAAACAAAGTGCCGGCTTTTTGCGTCAGATTAATCAATCTGCATCGTCAGGAGTAGCCACTTTGGTTGTGGTGCTCCTTGTAGTTGAAGATCTGGTTGTCGGATTATATTTTCTTGTAGGCGGTTCTGTATGTCTTGGAACAGTTGTGGTTGGCAAGGTTGTTGTGCTTGAAGTCGGTTCTTCGGTTGTCGGTGCCTGTGTAAACCAGGTAGTATGTTCTGTCGTTGATTCTACGGTATAGACATACTGAGAATAATAGTCATCAAGTGAGGTTGTTGTTGTAGTCTGACTTTCAGAGTTCCTGTTTACTGCAGCTTTGATAATTAATCCGCCGACAGTTAATATTGCAAGAGCAATCAAAGCTATTGACCCGATTTTGATCATTTTGATTTTATCAAAGGGCTTTTTGTCTGCCTGTGAATCTGCGTTAGCATAAGGAGAAGCGTTTTCGTTGCCCGAATCATCTGTATCCGTTCCGTAGGAATCTTTATACTCTTCTTCATAATCCGGGTCTTTATTGCCGACCATAGCTTCGGCTATAGGAACAAATATTGCAGTATCCTCAGCGGACATAAATGCGGTAATAACCGTAATATTATCTTTGCCGCCTTTTTCAAGCGCTTTTCTTACAAGCTTTCCGGTAACGTCCTGAGCGCTTTCGCCGTTTGAGATAATTTCGGATATATCATCATCGGACAGCATATCGGTCAGTCCGTCACTGCAAAGAAGGATAACACTGTCCTGCTCTATATCATCAATAACGCTGATGTTAGGCGAAAGAGAGGCTTCTTCCGGAAAAACACCGAGATGTTTGGTGAGCCTTTTGGCATCAGGTATTGATTTAATATCATTTTGAGAAACAACACCGGAATCGATTATTCCCTGTGCGTGAGTATGGTCAAAGCTTATCTGCTCGAGAATACCGGCCGAATAGCGATAAATTCTTGTGTCGCCGAGTCCGACACATATAAGTTTACCCTTTACAGCATAAACAGCAGCAAGAGTAGTCCCGATTCTGACGCCTCTCGTTGTTATTTCATCGCAAATACTGTTGTTGGCTTTTTCGAGGCAGGAAGATATGGTGAATGAATAATCCTCGCCGCTGTCATAGACATTCTGAGCATATTTGGAAATGGTGTTAACGGCTATGTCTGAGGCGAGCTCTCCGAAACTTTCACCGCCCATACCGTCACAGACGGCAAGGTGAAAAGGCTCCGACATTTTCTGAACATAAGCGCTGCCTTTGTTCAATCCGCCGTTGGCCGTTGTCTTGCCGTTGAGACTGTAATTGTCTTCATTTTCTTTTCTTACTCTGCCGGGGTGAGTGACAGAGCATACATCTGCGCTGAGTTTTTTCATAATTGCGCTCCCTGTTGAAATAATCAAATATCACCGATTAAAAAATACCTTCGTATTTTGCCCAGTCATAAAAAGATTCGAGCGATTTTTTTCTGGCAGGGGAAAGTTCATGATTTCCTCTTGTATACCAATTCATATTTATGCCTCTGAGTCTGCAGAGATATTTTGCGCTGGCGTTAAACCCGCTGTCAATTGCGTTATCAAGATTAATAATTTGATAATAAGTTTGTTTGGCGGCGGTTTTATCACCTTTTATCCATTCGTCCCACATCTTTACAAAAAGATCCGCTCCGCAGGTTGTAGGTGTGGCAACAACTCCTCTTGCTCCTGCTTCATAAGCGTCAAAAAGATAGGGAATATTTGCCTGTAAGACACTGGAATCACCTTGAACGTCGATTTTTTCTTTTATTTTATCTAAAGTGGAAGTTGTGTCTTTTATTCCTTTAAATTTGCCTGTTTTAACAAGTTTACCGTATACTTCAGCATTCATAAGATGAGGCCTCATACCCGGAAACTCGTAAAGAATAATCGGCAGTTCAGTGTAAGATGCAAGTTCTGAAAGATATTCAAACTGTTCATCAGGTCTGTCGCACATACCCTTTGATACAAAAACCAGACCGTTTACTCCTTGCTGCTCAAGGGCCTTCATTTCTTCAATCTGATCGTTGAAATTGTTTTCGAGATTGGCAGTAACAAATACCGGAACTCCCGCTGAGTTTTTAACAGCAAGACCTGCGCATTTGATTCTTTCTTCCTTCGTGAGTTCAGTCATCTCGGAAGAACCGCAGACAGCAAACAGATGCTGCGGTTTAAATGCTGCCTGCCAGGAAACATATTCTTCATAGGTTTTGTAGTTGATACTGCGGTCTTCATTGAACGGGGTTAGTATCAAAGAATATACTCCGGAATATTTATCATAAGCCATAATGTAAAACTCAGCCTCCGAAATTTCTCCATTATTTTTTATATTATATACCAAACATAATAAAAAATCAACTGAGTAATAATTTATAATTTAATTTCATTATTATTATGTTGTCAAAGTAAATAATAAAACAGTTGATTAATTTTGGCAGTTATGATAACATAATTACATAAAAACTTGGGAATAGGAGGATAAAATATGGCAAATTGTCCTAAATGCGGCAGTCATCTTCGGCTTATTGACTGGCGGCAGCATTGCCCTCATTGCGGGGCTAATATTGTTATTTATGATTTGCAGGAAAGATTGATGCAGCAAGCCGATTCCGCTGAAGTCCAGTACTACCATTTTCAGAAAAAAGTAAACAGAGTCAAGGCTTCATTTGTGGGTAATAAATTTGCGATTATGAGAATATTTGCTTCTATACTGCCCGTCGGTCCTCTGTTTTTGACATTAATTAAAGGAAATTTCAGTTCACCTTTAACAGAAGGATTTCTGAAGATAAACTTTTTGGGTATATATGACAATATCGAGTCACTCGGGAGTATCTTCGGAATGCTCGGCTCAAAAGTCAGACCCGATTTTTGCTTTGCATTGGGCTTTGCTGTTTTTGCAATGTCAATTGTTTTGACGGTTTTGCATTTTGCATTAAACACTCTTGCCTGTTCTCCGAAGGGAAAGCAGAGAAATATTACCATTGATGTTCTTATTCTCCTTACTACAATATGTTCGGCTGCTCTTTTTGCGTTTTTTGCTTCCGGAGGAGCATTTTCCGGTTCAATAGGTTTAGGGGCATATTTGTATGTGCTTGCACAGATAGTAAATACTGTTATCGATTTTATAACTTTACATAAAGGAATTGAGGTTAAGGAAGCCGAATGTTTCTGCGGCGGTATTCCGATTGAGGAATATTTTAAAATGGTCGATGACGGAATGTCACGTGAAGAAATAAGACAGGAGCAATACAAAAGGCTTCAAGCCGCTCAGGACGAAAAAGAAGAAAAACTGGCTGAGGAAGAAAGAAAACTTAAGGAAGCGGAGGCAGAAGAAGAATGAGCGATGAAATAAAACGCAATCTCAACGAATCTGCCGAAAATGCGCCTAAAATGAATATGGCGTATATGAACCGTATCTTTTGCTCAACCAAAGAACGGATTTCATATATTTTATATTCTGCTTACGGAGCCACAAATCTCGGAAAATATGATGTAGGTTCTGAAATCTGGCTTTATGATATGTTCAGATTAAGGCCTACTTCTTATGCAAAAGCTCAGGCGACCCTCAGCATATACGATATGATTAACGACCCTCTTTCCGCCGCTATTATCGATAATATGCGTACAAGATGGGGTAAGTTTAAACCGTTTCAGTTTTTGTCTATTCTTCCTGCAATAATAACGGGAATATATATGTGTATGCTACCCGTCATAGCCGATCATTTCGGCATGGATTCCGGTAAAAGGCTTATTGCTTATATGGCTCTTGCATATGCCAATGAAACAATAGGTGCATTTTTCGGCGGAGGCGGGTATATCAATAATGTTTTTACGCCAAACCCGAATGAGAGAACCTCTCTGCTGGTCAGTGCCAAATTTGTCGGAGATCTGCTTGGTAAATTGCCTTCACAGTTATTCGGCGTAATGCTGGACTTGCTGACTAACGGTAAAATAAACATCTCAATGACAAAACTGTTTGTTGTTGGGAAGTGGATAGTTTGGACTATATCTATTATCCCTACAATAATGTGGTACATTACCAGCAAGGAAAGAGTGCCTCAGTCTGAGAAACCGCCTCAGCCGATTAAAGGTATTCTCTCTGTTTTCAGAAACAGACCGCTGCTCGTTTATACGCTCAGCGGATTTATCGATGATATTGAAATAGGTCAGGGCGGAGATCTTTATTTTAACGATGTTCTGCACTTTAACAGTCTTGAAATAGTAGGCGGTATACCCGGTTCCCCTGTTTCATATTACAGCTATGCTCTTGTTCCTAAACTGAGAAAGAGGTTTTCAACCAAAGCAATCTGGTATATGAATCGCGGTTCAAGATTCTTCCGTATGGCGCTTTTCTTCATTGTCGGTTCAATCGGCGGTCAGAAACACGGCCTTTATCTAAGAAAAATCCCGATGACAATAACCTTTATGATAGGAAATGTTGTTGAGATGCTTTTCTATGCATCCGGCAAGGTTATCGGCGATGAAATCAACTATGAGGTTCTGGATTACTGCGAATGGAAAAACGGTTTCCGTGTAGAGGCCACATTCAATCTAATTAAAGGATATTTTACCAAAATCAAAGATATTTTCCTCAGACTTATAAATGCACATCTGCTCGAAAACTGGGCTCAGTTTGAATCCGGTGTTAAAATCAATCCCGGAGACAGAACCGGTTGGCGCCTTTTCCTGACTGCTTTCGGACCTAAACTCATATTTGATATGTTATGCTTCATTCCCATGCTTTTCTATAATATTAACGAAAAGACACGTGAACAGATGTATATCGATCTTGAAAAATCCAGAGCGTTGAGAGCGGCTATGGAAATAATCAAGGACGATGATGAGGCGTAATAATGTTTCAGTTTACAAGTGCTTTTTATGTAACGGATGTTTTACCGTTATTTGATGAATGTCTGTTTGAAAAACATTTGAATGCAATGCCGGGTTTCAGGATAAAAAAAGTTGAATCAATAAAGGTTAAAAGCGAAAAATTGCTCTCACTCGGAGCAGGTGTTCTTCTGAGTATTGCATTAAAAGACTGCGGTATTGATGAATATCCTGAAGTAGAAACAGGGCAGAACGGAAAGCCATTTTTTCCTGCATATTCCGGTTTCAGATTCAATCTTTCACATTCAGGCACAAAGGCTGTTTGTGTTGTTTCATCATTTGAAACAGGGTGTGATGTTGAATTAACCGAAAAAGCCAATCTGAAAATTGCAAACAGATATTTTACACCCAACGAAAATGCTTTAATCAATTCTCAGAAGACCGATTATGACCGAAGGTCGATGTTTTGCCGATTGTGGACTCTTAAAGAGAGCTATATGAAAGCGACCGGGCAGGGATTTGGCCTTTCTCTCAGCAGTTTTTCAATAGGATTTAATAACGGCTCTCCCTTTCTTGAATATCCTTTGACTGAAGATGGATTCGGTTTTTACGAGTTTAATCTGAATGACGAATACAAATACTCTTGTTGTATAAAAAATGACCCGGAGAAAAGGAAACCGAATTTAATAATAATCAACTTAAATGATTATTGATATTTTTCCGGGATTATGGAGTTGATATTTATGTTTAAAAGAATTACGGCTGTATTTGTTGCTGCAGTAATTATGCTTTCGTTTTCATCTGTTTTTACGTTTGCGGAAAACAGTGAATCTGCGCCTTTGAGTATGCTTCATACCGAAGGCGAAAAAATAGTTGATTCAAACGGAGAAAAGGTTGTTCTGCGCGGCACTAATTTCGGGGGCTGGGGAATTATGGAAGATTGGTTTTGTCCATATACAAATCCCTCCGGTCTTGATGAAGTATACAAAACTCTTGTCAGCCGATTCGGTGTAGATAATACTCACAGTTTATTTAAAAACTACAGAAAAAACTGGATAACTGAGATAGATTATAAAAATGTTGCGGATACCGGTATGAACTGCATCCGCCTTCCTATATGGTACAGAAATTTCCAGAGTGATGATAACGGCACCTGGTACAGAGATGCGCAGGGAAACATTGATTGGAGCGAACTTGACGGCGTAGTCGAAATGTGTAAAAAATACAATCTTTATCTGATAATTGACCTTCACGGTCTTCCCGGTTATCAGAATGATTACGACCATTGCGGTAAATCAAAATCAATGTCTCTGTTTGATGAAACAGAAAGCGGAAAACGGTATAGAGAAATAGTTAAGGATTTTTGGGTTGAACTTGCTTCCCATTATAAAGGGGAGACAACGATTGCAATGTATGACCTTATGAATGAGCCTCTCGGAACCAATGTTACCAGAGACACCGATTTTCAGCAGATTTTCTGGGATTTCAGTGATGAGCTGTATGATGCGATTAGAAATGTCGATCCCGATCACATTATAACTATGGAGGCAATTTGGGACCCATCCGCCATTGCTTCACCTGATGTTTACGGGTGGGAAAATATTGTTTATCAGGAACATATTTACGATATTTCAAATTTCAATGTTCTCGGCAAAATCAACGAAATTCGTAACGCCGGATATAATGCACCCTTTTATATTGGAGAGTTTTATCCGCGTGTATTGACCACATTTGACTATATGCTTTCTCTTTTCAACAAAAGAGAATTAAGCTGGACAACCTGGACATATAAAGGAGCCGGACCGGACGCGGATTCATCTCCCTGGTTTTTCTTCGGTTCATCTGTTATTGATAAAATCGATTATGAGAATGATAGTTATGAAACTCTTATGGAGAAATTCGGAGAATGTCTCAAAACAGACGGCGGTAAATTCAGCAGAAACAGCTTCACAGACTATGTTTCGCTTTATGCAGACGGTTCCTACGACGCGCTTTCCCTCAATACATTCGGACTTGTCAGCTCATTCGGTTCCGTTTCACAGAGAACAAATCTTTTGAGTGACAAGGTTCAGGCGATGATTACTACGGTACGTGACTGGTTGAGAAAACTGTCAACAGGTGACCTGCTCTGATTGTAACGGAATGGATTTAAAGATGAGAACTGCTAACGTTATTATTTCTTTTTTCACTGCTTTAATAATGATATTTTTGACAGGTTTACCTTCCTGTGCTTATGACGGAGATATACGGCAGGAACCATTAAAGCCTCTTATTTGCTGCGGCGAAAAGATATATGATTCGGAGAATAACGAAGTAACTTTTAGAGGGGTAAATCTTGGAGGCTGGCTGATACAGGAGGACTGGTTTTGTCCTGCGGATAACGGTAAAAAAGGTGATCATTATACTCTCGAAACCCTTGTTTCCCGTTTCGGCAAGGAAAAGGCTTACGAACTCTATAATATTTATTGGGATAACTGGATAACCGAATATGATTTTTCCCTGATTTCCGGATTGGGTTTTAACTGTGTCAGAATTCCTTTTTGGTACAGAAACTTTCAATCTGATGATAACGGAACCTGGATTGTCGATGAAAAAGGGAATCCTGATTTTTCACGTCTTGATTGGGCAGTGGAAATGTGCCGAAAATATAATCTTTATGCCATTCTGGATTTTCACGGAGCAAACGGATGCCAGGGTATGCAGGACCATTGCGGTCAAGCCGGAAACTGCAGATTCTTTGAAAAAGGGGAGAAAGGTGAAAAATTCAGAGAGCAGGCCCTTGAAATGTGGGCGCTTATAGCAGAAAGATATAAAGGCAAACCTGAAATTGCTATGTTTGACTTGCTTAATGAACCTCTCTGTGATGTGCCGAGATTCAAGCGGGATTATAAATCCCTAAATAAGTTTTATGATGACGCGTATAAAATAATAAGAAAAACAGATCCGGCAAGAATCGTCTGTATGGAAGGTATATGGGATATCGGTAAACTGCCGGATCCCGGTAAAGTAAATTGGGAAAATGTGGTCTATCAGCTTCATCTATACAACGGTACCGAGCAAAGCGTTGAGAACCGTATATATGCGTCAAAGTATTTGAAATACAATGTTCCTCTCTATGTAGGCGAATTTCATCCTACCGGTGAAAATATAACGCTTACGGTCGGTGAAATGCTTGATACGTTTGAAAAAAACGGTGTTAACTGGACTGTATGGACATGGAAAGGATATAACAGTTGGGCCGCCTGGGCGGATTGGTTTATTTACGGTTCGGTTGATGATATTCTTATTGTCAATCCCGAAACAGACAGTTTTGAGGAAATAGCTGAAAAGTGGAGCTCAATAAAAACTGACGGAGGAGCATTTTACAGCGGACACCTTGATGAAGAAGTTGTTCCTTTCCTTCCGTACGGTAAAACTTATGCTGAGGAAACCGACAACGATAAAGGAATTATTTCTTCTCTTAAAAAAACTTATCATAGAATTCAAATTTTTTTTGAATTGATTATTGATTATTTCATATAAAGAAAAGCAGTCCGTTAAAAACGGACTGCTTTTAAAATAATCTGTTTATTCTGTTATTTCCGGGTCGTCTTTTGATTTTTCTTCGGGAACTGCTGTTTGTTCATCTTCGACATCGTTTGCTTCGGCAGCTTTTTTTGACTGCGATTTGCTTATAAGTATCAGAACAAGACACCACAGCGCCGCGAGAAGAACAAAGAGTACACAGACAAGCAATGCATTTTTAACGGCAAATCCAATTAAACTGCCTATAAACGGAATATAAAAATGAACCGCACCGTAGCAATCTGTATCGGCAAGATTTCTGACTGTTCCGTCAATCGGATCAGAGAGTACAAACTGAGCTGAGTTGGCATATACGCTTACATTTCTTAACTGCAGTATATCGCAGCCTTCGCCTGTTGATGACGGACAGCATATAAGGTCGTTCTCTTTATATTTGCTTACATCATCATAAGCCTTCGAAATGATAAGGGAACCTTTGCTGACATTGGCACGCTCAATTGTTTTTGAAAGTGTATTAAATGTATATCCGCCGATATTGGAGCCTTTATTGTCAAGAAACACGGAAACAAAACATCCGCAAAGGAAAATGAATACAGTAGCGGCAAGCAAAACAATAGAGATTATTTTACCCGCAAGAGCGCCTTTGCTTTTCTTAATTTCAGTTGTTTTTTCGGGAATGAGACTGCCTTCTACCGTGCCGTCATTCATAGATTCGGATTCATAGAGCGGAGCGCTTACGGGAATGCCTTCGCTGATTGACCCGCTTTCGCTATTCTCATTTTCAGGTTCTTCATTTTTTTGAATTTCGGGAATCAATGAATCTCCGCCGATATATACGGGAATTTTTTGCTCTGTATTATCAGATGATGAGTTAACTTTGCTGTCAGCTACTGTGCCTGACCTGACATCATTTACGAATAAATCATCAAACTCATCTATACTTTTAAGTTTGAAAGTATCCATCTTAAAACTGCCTTTCGTAATTACTGAAGCTTATCCTTAATGATTTTTATTTCGTTAATTGCCTGCGCCATTATGGACGAAAGATTGTCAACGGCAGTGACAACGCCTTCGTTGACTTCTTTATTATTGTCTGTGCCGGCTACGGATTCCTTAAGACTTTCGTTTTCTTCTTTCAGAGCGCGGCATATCTTCTTAAGCTTTTCATTATTTGTCTCGGTAGTTTTGGCATATTCATGGATTTTTTTGTATTCCGCTTTGAGTCTTTCGATATATTTTTCAACTTCTTCGCAGGAATAACCATCGGCTGTTATGCGGAATAATTCTTTTGTTTCCATATCTGTTTTCCTTTCAAATCAGTTTTTAGTATCAATTCCTTTAGAGTTTAACACAATAAAATTAAAAAAACAATAATAAAATGTCAAAAAAGAATGAATAATAATTGTATTCTCATTATTGGATGTTTTCTGTAATACGATTAAAAACTACAGTTTCTTTTTCATCGTAAAAACATTTTCGCTATTTTCATATTTGTAATTAACCTCATCCATATTTTTTCTGACAAGGAAAATGCCAAGCCCTCCGATTTCTCTTTCTTCGGCTGAAAGTGTAGTATCAGGGTCGGGAATATTGAGAGGATTATATTCTTTACCTTTGTCATAAACAGAAATTGAGACGGTTTCATTTTCGCAGTTAAGAGTTATTTTGGCCTTGCCTGTTTCACCCTCATAAGCATAATTTGCTACGTTAATGAAGATTTCTTCAAGAGAAAGCTGAATTTGGATTTTCTTTTTCATATCACAGTTCTTGCTGTCGAGGTATTCGTCAAGAAAATCAATAACGGTATCAAGGCTTTCTTTTTTTGCGTCCACCACAAGTGTTTTACCGTCATTACAACAACTGTTATAGTTAAGATCGTTTTTCATAATCTTACCTCGTGCGGTATGAATTGTTTCAGAATGAGAGACTGTCGGTAACAGGCACTTTTTCAATCAGATAGTTTTTGCAGAATTCAATGTGTTTTACTGTATTTTCATTCTGCTCGTTCTTTCTGATAAACTGACGCATTATTCTTGCATATGAAATAATTGATGCCTTTGCTTCAATTTCATTGAGATACTTTTCATCTTTATCCGGAAAATAATACTTTAATGTTAATTTCCAGAGCGCATCCGCCTGCTCTCTGCTGATATTGAAAAATTTTGCCGGATTATCTCTGTCTACGCAACTGTAGCCGACATATGCGGCAAATATTCCTGCAAATTCATAAACAGGGTGACCCATTGAAAGGGTATCCATATCGATAAGCAGGTTTTCATTTCCCTGTCTCATTATGTTTTTGATATGGTAATCTCCGTGAATCATATTGAGTGTATCGGGAATACCATTGAATAACTTTAACAGTTTATCACCGATATCTTCGGGTAGATACGGTCTTACAAATTCAGCCCATTTCAGAGATTCGGTTTTCTTATTTGGAAGCTCGCCTTCTTTTAAAAAGGTGGAATGAATCGTTTTAAGGATTTCAACGCTTTCCTTTGCAATATTCTCTACGCTATCGATGTTTTCAATGATAAGTTTGGCAAAGGATTTGGCGTTAAGCAGTTCAAAAACAGAGCCGTAATATTCTCCGACCTTGACAACATCATAGGGGATTGCGGTCGGTATGCCCATAACAAATGCTTTCCTGGCAAGCTCTCTTTCCTTGCTGATTTCATTAAGAGCATCATGATTCTTATAAACTTTAACTATTGTGTCGGGGTCGGTACGGTAAACAATTCCGTTTGCTCCTTCGCCAATAACTTCACAGCCTTCAATAGACAATTTGCGGAATGCTTTTGAAATATCCATCATTTCCGTAAAACCGGTCATATCGAATATTTCATATATTTCCGGATTGCAGTTTATAACCTTTGCGGTTTTATATGTTTTTTTAAGACGGAGTATTACTCTCAGACCTGCACTTGATATATATTCAAGTTCATCGGCGTCAATAAATAAATTGCCGTCGAATCCCTTGAGTTCATCAACGATACTGTTTTCGACTTCCGCAGCGTTTGAAGAGTCTATTCTTCCTCTGAGTTTAATCGTTTTTTCCATAACAATTCTCCTTATATAAATTTATCAAATACCGATTGACAAAGATTCTTGTATTCTTTATAAGCAGGGTAGTCTTCAAGATCGCTCAGATAATCAGCTATTGAGCGGTAATACCAGGCGTGCTTTTCAGGGTCATTCTGATTGAATCTGTTAAAAACATCTTTCCCGTATTTATCTACTTCTCTGGCTAAGGCACGCATATTTGAAAGCTTATCTCCGAGCCAGAGAATTTTTACGCCTTCGTCATCTGTGTTTTTAAGTATTTCGAGACTTTCCTCTTTCCTGACCTGCCAGGTATCGCTCGGTTTGATATCCGGTCTTTTGTTTTCTGTTTCGCTTGCAACAAGCTCGGCAACTCTTTCACCGAAGTTTTCAAGAATATCCTGAATGGTAGCGCCGGTATCTTCAACAGTGTCGTGTAAAACAGCCGCAGATATTATATCAATATCTTTTGTCATGGTACCGACAATTGTTGCTACTTCAAGCGGATGCAGAATAAAAATACTGCCGTCTTTTCTTTTTTGCCCGCTGTGTGCGTTAAGAGCAAATATAACAGCATCTTCAAATTTATTATCCAATATCAGACCCCCTTG
>JAILMJ010000059.1 GCA_024692685.1 Clostridia bacterium | reverse complement strand
ATTCAAGATAATGTAATTATTTATCTTTATCCATAAAAACACGTGAACCGGTTGCGCCTCTTTGTCCCTGATATTTTCCTCGATAAGGATTAACAGCAGAAGCATCCATTTCAGCGAAAACAAGTTGACCTACACGACGACCCGCTTTGAGTTCTATAGCGCAACGGTTTGCATTGTATAACTCCAGTGTAATCTCGCCTTTAAATCCGGGATCAACCCAACCTGCATTTTGAATAAATAAGCCCATTCGTCCGAGAGAGCTTCTGCCCTCAACAAAAGCGGTTAAATTATCAGGCAATTCAAAATACTCCATAGTTGTAGCCAACACGAATTGACCGGGTAAAATCAGATAAGTATCTGCAGTAATTGTTTTATACTTAATATCAGCGTCGAGTTTTATAATGCCGGATGGAGTATCATCAACAACACTGAAAGTGTTGCCAAGGCGAATATCTACACTTGCGGGTTGAATCTGTTCAGGTGCAACCGGTTCAATAACAAGTGACTTTTCGGCAAGCATTTTTTGTAAAGTTCCGTCAGACAGAATCATATTGACACCTCCGATTTGATATATTTTAGGTTATAAAACCATATCTTAAATTATAGCAGTAAATATATCGATTATCAATGCTTTAATATTTGCTTATTTATCCCTTGGTACATCCGCCGTAATCATATCTGTATCTGATAATTTGAAGTTGTATCGGAATGTATCATAATCGTCTTTTGACAGCTCGCCCCGTCTCATCGCTTTCCTCTTCCGGTTCCAGGCAAAAAGCATTTCAAAAAGAGTGGCGTAGGTAGTGCCTTTAGTTTTGTCAAGTCTCAGGCACAGTTCACCGTCTATGTCATCTATGTACAAACCATACATATCTTCAAGAGCAAACAGGGTGTGCATAAGTCCCGTGTAACTGTCTATATCTGGAACGTTCAATGCCTCGGGTGATACATTGAATATTGCCGCAAGCTTTTCGGTTGTATCAGCCTTCGGCAATCTCTTCGCTGTCTCATATTGGGCGATCCTCACATCGGCGGTTTTCTCGGAGAATCCCAGTCTGTTCCCCAGCTCTTTCATAGTCATATTATTCTTCGTCCTGAAGAAATGTATCCTTTCCGATATAGCCATGATAATACCTCCGCAGTTAATTCTGTGAGGTTATCATAGCATATCGGATTTACTATGTCAAGCACATTTATCAGTATTGCTTAATATTTTGCTTGACATACTGAACATTTTATGATATATTGTAATCGGATACTAAGCATATATGATTAGTATTAATCTATCACGAAGGGAGATGATTAAAATGTTCAGCAGCCTTCAGCCGCAGCTGTGCCGCCGGCAGGCCTCAATCCGGTTGTGATGGCACGTCATAACCGGTATTGAGTTACTGCTTTTGACAAGGTCACAAGTCAGTAACGAAAAACGTGCACAAAATATGTTCATTATGAAACAAATCTGAAACAAGAAGGAAGGTTGATAACAACGAGTATTAAACTCAGCATTGAAGTTGAAAACGGCGATGAAACAGAGAAGGATGTATTCTTAAAAACAATATCATATCTGTATCATTATGAATTTGTGAAGGAGAATTCTGGTTACGGCAACAAACGGTATCTGCAGTATCTGCTCACGCCCGCTGTTCATCACAGTTGCGGGCGAAAAAGAAAACTCTCCCCCGAAGAAGAGGAAGAGGTAAGAAAAGATCATTTTGATTTGGGTCTGACAATCGCCGAGCTTGTCTCATTTTACGGTGTGAGCAAAGCGACGGTTTGCAGGATACTGAAGAGGTAATATGCCCTATACAATCGCAACCCATGTCGGAACAAAAATCGCAAGGCAGCATAACATCCGTGACAAGCGTATAACCGACAAAGAAGCTCATATTGATCCGAACGGCAAACACGAGGTCTGGTTTAACTGCAACCTTACCGAAAAAGAAGCGTATCACAAATTGTTTGATTCCGCAGTGGCCGAATACAATTCGAGACAAAAACGGAACGACCGCAGAATTTCCGATTACTATGAGAAAATCAGAAATGACAAGCAGAAGCATACTGCTTATGAAATGATTGTATCGGTAGGTAATATGGAAGAGAGAATACCCGAAGAGTTGAGTTATGAGATTCTGACTGAGTTTGTTGAAGGGTGGAAAGAAAAGAATCCGAATATGTATATGTTCGGCTGTTACTACCACGCCGACGAACAGGGAGTTCCTCATGTTCATATTGACTACATACCCGTAGGAACAAATTATACGAGAGGTATGAAAAAGCAGGTCAGTTCATCCAAGGCGCTTGAGGAAATGGGTTTTGTTACGGACACATTCAAAGGAACCGCTCAGGTAAAATGGATACATTCCGAAAACGAGAGATTGGAAACAATATGCAACAATCACGGTGTGGAGGTATATCATCCGCAGACGGGAAAAGAACATCTTGAAAAAGATTTATACATTCTCGAAAAGCAGGCGGAGAATCTGAGAGCTGAGATATCGGATATTGAGGAAGAAAAGCAAAACATAATCAGAAAAAGCGTTATGGCGGTTGACAAACTCGAATCCGAAAAATCGGCGCTTGAAGATGAGATTACCGAGCTTGTTCACGACAAAACAATTGCTCAGGCCGAGCTTGATGAAACAGCAACTCTTATCAAAACAATTCGCGGTGATTTCGAAAAAGAGATTCCGAAAGTATCGAGCATACTGCCGCAGCCGGAGAAAAAGGAAACGGCTGCCGATTACAGAAAGAGAATTATTCCGATAGTCAGCAAAGCGATCAAATCAATTGTTGACAAAGCCAGGTCATGGCACAGGACGATAATTGCTCTTACCAAAGAAAATACGCGCCTTGCCGAAGAAAACAAAACCGTTGCCGAAAAGGATGAGAAAATCAAAACGCTTGAAAAAGAGAACAGTTCCATGCGAAC
>JAILMJ010000097.1 GCA_024692685.1 Clostridia bacterium | reverse complement strand
GCGGCTCTGTTTGTTCACAGCACCATAATCAGTGTTCCGGCGCCTATCAGCACGCAGCCGATTACGGATTTTAACGTAAATGTATCGTGAAGAAAAACAAACGCGAGAATCAGCGTAATAACGACGCTCAGCTTGTCTATTGGTACTACTTTTGAAACATCACCCAGCTGAATAGCTTTATAATAGCAGAGCCAGGACGCGCCCGTGGCAATTCCCGACAGAATAAGAAAAATCCAGCTTTTTCTGCTGATTTGCAAAAGACCGGACTGCGCATTTGTGATAAACACCATAATCCACGCCATCACCACCACAACAACGGTGCGCACAGCCGTTGCAAGATTGGAATCAACACCTTCGATACCGACTTTTGCGAGTATTGATGTGAGCGCCGCAAAAACTGCGGACAGGATTGCAAATATAAACCACATATTCATTTTTATGCCTCCGCAGATCCGGCTTTTATTATTCATAATCTATCCGTCAAACCGGAATTTGTCGGGTTCAATCTTACTGTCCGGGCAAAGAATTATACTGATATACCCTTACATAATCAACAATAAAATCTGTCGGCGCTTCGGAATCAAAGGTGAGAGCATCGCCGACCCAGCCGTTGAGCGGGAATCCTTCAGTTCCGTTTACATTGCAGTCTATTATCATATACTCCGGCACTTTTGAAGTCCCGCCGAAATCCGTGCGGCCGGTCTCGACGCCGTTGATATAAAATATATACTCTTTATCGTTCCACTCAACGCCGTATGTATTGTATTCTTCATAGGGGTCGTTGTTCTCAATAAACGGAGTGCAGGCTGTTTTTTGCCTGTGCTCGGAGCCGTATGCGTCATAATGAATGGCAGAAGAGACCACATTCACATTGTCGCTGAGTTTATATCGGTAATAAGCCGCCTCGCAGATGTCGATTTCCGCGCCGTCGGTGCCTCCGTTTCCGATTGAGTCATTGATATTGTGGGGCATCATCCAGAATGCTGACCAGGAGCCGATACCCTTCGAAAGAATACAGCGTATTTCAAAATACCCGTAGGTCTGGTCAAAAAGACCGTCTGTGCAGAGCCCGCAGCTGTACCATCCGCGCCTTCCGCCCTTGTAGCCCTTGTCATAATACTTTGTCTGAATATGCAGATTGCCGTCTCTGACCGAAGCCATATCGGTATTCCACCAGCACCCCATACGCGTTTTTGATTTTTCGGCTGAGCATTTATAACCGGTCCATTTTGAGAAATCAACCGCGTTACCGTCAAACTCGTCCTCCCATACAAGCGTAAAGCCGTCAAGGTCAAATGAAGCGGGGTTTTCGGGCGCGGGGATAATAACCGGTTTAACGGGATAGGTAATCTCGCTGGTCCAGCTGCCGTAAGTTATAAATGAAATCAGAGCCTGAAAGAACGCGATAACTCTGAGTAAAAAAACCGGTAATGTCATTAATGCTCCTCCTTATAGAAAAATAGGATTCAGCAGGCAAGAATCTTTACGGGTTATTCCATATAATTCCGACACGTCGGTTACAGTATTAATTCCATGGTAGTTGATTTAGGCTCCATATTCATTTTCTTATAAAAATCAGCGGCGCCGCTGTTTCCTTCCCATACATTCAGCGTTATCTCATAGCAGCCAAGCCGTCGCGCCTCTTCCTTTACATATTCAAACAGCTGTCTGCCGATATGCCTGCCCCTTGCGCTGCTGTCAACGCAAAGGTCGTCTATATACATTTCTTTGTGCGGAACAATAAAGTTTGAGGAAGTGAACGATTTAATTTCACAAAGCGCATACCCGATTACTCTGCTGTCCGCGTCAACGGCAACATAAGTCCGCCTGTTTTTGTCATTTATAATCTCCATGACCTCATTTTCGGTATACTTTGCAGTCCCCGGGATGAAAATATCGGGGCGTATTTTCGCGTGTAATTCAAGCACTTGACTGAGAAGGTCCAATATGCCTTTTACATCAATTATTTCTGCTTTTCTGATTGTCACTGTCAATGCCTCCGGTATAAATAGGTTTGTTGACTTGTTTCTCATAGACAAGCGAAAAAAGGTATGTACCCGAATGCTTACTCAGCTCTCAGATTATATTCCTTCATTGCTCCGTGAGAGCCGAATATCTTCCATTCGCCCGCGCCTAGCCGCTGAAGCACCGCGGCACGCTCAGCCGCGCAGAGGGCCGGGTCGGTATCAACTCCGGACATAAGAATCGGAGCATATTTATTGTATTCAGCCTGCTCGCGAGTCATAGAATGAACATTGACATAAATGTCGCCCGTGAAGGCAATGCTGTGCTCATAATCAATAAGCACCGTCTCTCCGGGCAGGTGGCCTCCTCTGCCGAGATACACTTCAAAATGCAGTTCTCCGAAGTCAAAGAATCCCGTCTGTTCAATGGGCTCTGTTCCGTCTTCGTCACGGTCCCAAAGCGCACTGACTCTGCCCGGCTCGGGCGGCTGATAAAATGTAACCGCCTTGCAGATATTTACATAGGGCTTATGTAGCCGGTTCTTCTCACGGAATCCGCCTTCGCCTTTATACTCAAGTTCAAGGCAATCTTTTGATTTGCGTGAAGCGATGATTTCATCAAATAAAGGCAGAAGGCCGCAGTGGTCAACATCGGCGTGAGTGATGAAAATACGCTTTTTAATTTCATCCCACCGGGGAATAAGGCGGCGGAAAACCGATATCATTTCTTCTTTATAGAGAGCGTAGCCGCTGTCAACAAACAGATATTCATCACCGCTCTGTATTATCATAGTGTTGCTGCCGCAGGGCGGTTCAATCATAATGATTTTTGAATTGACGGTGAGCGGGTATTCGGTAATTCTCGCTGAGAAGGCATCGCCGCGGTATTTTGAAAGAAGCTCGGCAAAACGGCTGATATTCTCAAATGTCTTGAACGGCGACTGCCCGCTCTCATCAAGAATCTGCATAACAAGATTTGAGTTGACAAGAAGGCTGTCTCTGTTTTCTTCCGGCAGACCGCTCAGCTTCATCAGCCCCGAAACAAAGGACTGATAAAAAATGCTGTTGTCAAAAACCCTGTTGGAATGATTGTAATCAAGCACTCTCACGGGGCAGATTTCCTGCGCTTTTGTTATGAATTCTTTTAATCTCTCTTCGCTGTCAACAAAAAGGCCCATTTTGAATGCCTGATAGGATGAACCGTTTTCCTGAGAGCTTATGTAAGAAATATTCAGCCGGTAATCATTGATAAGGCGCAGCACCTCGGTCACGCTTCCGGGAACATCGCGGAGCATGAATTCGAGCAGGACTATGCTCTGCTCGTTTTTATCCGTTTGCAGATATCCGATGGATTCGAGCTCCTTGTCGGCCTTTTCAAGCTGAGCCTCATCGCCCTCGGCGTCAATAAACAGAGTATGGGAATCAACCGCTTTGTTGTAACTGACACGGGTAATATTTATCCCCAGAGAGGCGAAACACTCGCTCGCCTTGAGAAATGCCCCGATATGGTCGGGCATTGTGGTAATATACATCTTTTTCGTTTTTAATCTTTCCCTTTGATATCTTTTTCGACAAATACCGATTTATATTTTTCTTCGCAGTCAATCCCGCAAACCGGAATTTATCATACAGAGGCAACAAAGGCATTTATGAGTTTTCTGTTATTTACATCTAACTCGTATGAAAATTCAGGATGCCATTGAACACCCACAATAAACCTTTTGTTCGGCATAAATATACCCTCAATCAAGCCATCTTCAGAAAATGCCATTGCCTGAAAATATGGTGACAGTTTTTTGATGGCTTGATGGTGATAACTATTTACCCCAATTTGTTCTTCTCCCAAGATATTATAGAGCAAAGTATCTTTTTTAATTGTAACTTGATGTGCCACTCTATCATATGGCGGCTTCATATGATGCTCAATATCGGAGGTATGTTCTGTTGCCAAATCCTGATATAAACTCCCACCGTAGCAGGCATTCATAAACTGAATACCACGACATATACCCAAAACGGCTCTATCATTGTCTACTGCTTTGTTTAGTATATATCGTTCCATTTCATCTCTTGACTCGCAGCAAGCTCCGCAATATGATTCCTTTACAGCGTGGTAAACATAAGGAGACACATCATGTCCTCCGGTGAGTAAAAATCCTCCACATATTTCAAGAAAATAATCCAGTTCCATTTTATTCGTTGTAAGTGGAAGCATCATCGGTATCGCATTTTCAGTTTCCAGCATTTTCATATAGCCCGGCAACATCCAATAACTTTCTTTCTCATCGTCATAAAGCGGCATAATACCAATTACTTTTCTAATCAATGGTTTTAATCCTCCAAATTCCGATTTGTTGAATTGATTATATCATATATTTACCTCAAAATAAACAACTATTTCATATTAACGCTCAGCCCGCATCGGATTTCCGGTGCGGGCTTTTTTGTTTGATTCAGCAAATTTCGCCGAAGTCTTCAGTCTGTAATTTTAATATGTAATCTTATAATTATCTTCGCACACAAGGTTCATCTTTGCGTTGAGATTGCTGAAAGCGACCTTTACGCTGAGATCAAGAATATCGGTATTTGCAAATGTAATGTTCGTAACTCTCTGTGTTTCTTTATCTACCGTGCAGGTTATTTTGCCGTTGATGCCTCTGATGTTCACCTTTTCAAAGGTCACTGTCGGTATATTGATATCATCAAATGTGGAGGCGACAACAGTATTGAATACTCCTGCGTAGCCTTAAAGCATTTTAATTATAATTGGATAGCTCTATTAAATAGGGAGCGAATTAAAATGAAAGAGTAGATTGGTGGCTATCACGAAAAATGAAAGAGACCCCCGAGGAAATACTGCGGAGGCGCTCTCACCTGCGTAAAACAGCAGTACAAGCGCCCGCCCACGTCTTAAAAAGAAAAAGGACAAGCAGCAGCCTGTCCTTTTTTGCCGTTATGGCATTATTAATTGAGTGCTTTTTTCACCGGAGATAAATGCGATGAGCCAAGTAATAAATTCGGGCGCGTCGCCGCTATTTCCTCCGCCGAGGAAATTGCCGATTTTTTCAAGGATGTTGATGAGGAACTTCTGAAACGCGTTAAGCTCCGGTTCATCTTCGGATGTGTCGGCGAGAGTTATGGGAGCGTCGGGGTCGTCATCCGCGAAAGCGATAACCGCGGGCATTGCCGAAGCGAAAACGAATACGAGCGCGAGAAGAACTGCGATGAATTTGCCTGTTTTTTTCATAATATCCTCCTGAAATTTTATTCAATTAAAACTGAAAAAGTGCCTTTGATAGTCTGCCTGTCTGTTAAAATATACCATAATGCGTGCACAAATTCAACAATCGGCCCGCAAATATAACAGATTATTAACCTTTTTTTTGAAAAAAGGCGGTCGGGATTATATAAATATATTTCAGAAACTTAAAAATCTTTGTTTCATAGTCTCTCGTTTTTTGACGGGAGATTATTATTATGTTTGTTTTTTCGTCAACCTCAAGCAGAGAAAGATACGGATTAAGGTCCTCCAGCTCCACAAGAAGGAGTCTGCCGTCTTTTGCCCTGCAGGCGTCAACACTCTGAATTCCTTTATCTATCGTGTTCCAGTCAATAAACTTCTGCGCGAAAGATAAATCTTCAGCGGAGCAGTTATACTGCCTGAGTTCCCATCTCCTTGTTTTGTCCGGCGCGTAAAGCGCATATTCAAGCTTATCATTGATGAAATAGAACGAAACCTCGTATTCAAAATCTATCTCCGGCTGGATGAGAAATCTG
>JAILMJ010000055.1 GCA_024692685.1 Clostridia bacterium | reverse complement strand
CAGTGTCTTCGCGTCAATTTTTTTCGCAATTTTGTCCGGTATGACAACCTCAAGCACCTCATCCTTACTTGCAAGAGCAAAACCGTTTGAGGCTTCCGGATGCGCGTCAACATAAGGCAGATAGGGCTTGATATCTATAATAGGTGTGCCGTTCATCAAGTCCGCTCCGGTTACGATGAGGCTCCCGTCTGCCGATATTTCCTTTAGTTTAACACAGGAAAGACCTATTGAATTGGGTCTGAATGGTGAACGGGTTGCAAAAACTCCCATCCTCGTGTTTCCGCCGAGCCTGGGCGGCCTGACAGTCAGGGCTTCCGACTCCCCTTCGCATTCCGAAAAAAGCCAGAGAAGCCAGATATAGTCGTAGTTTTCCAGCCCCCTTATTGCGTCCGGAGATTTGAATCCGTTTTCGAATACAATTGTGCTTTCAGTCAGATTCTCAAGTCCCGATTGCCTCGGAATTCCGAATTTTGATGTAAATTTGTTATGAATGCGGGCAATTATCTTCATATGTTTCACTCCGGAAAGGCTGAATACGGTTGACATTTTAATCGGCGTGACGGCACCGGAATAATCCGGACCCGCGTTATTGGTATTGTGTAATAAAAACATAAAGCGAAAATCTCGCCGCTGACCGCGACAGGATTTTCGCTTTGGAGCTGCTAGGCAGACTTGAACTGCCGACCTCATCCTTACCAAGGATGCGCTCTACCACCTGAGCCATAGCAGCATAACACCTGTTTGCAACGCTCATAATATTATCACATTGTAATATAAAATGCAAGTGTTTTTTATAAATATTTTATGTGACACTAAAATTGAACAAGGCTGCCGAAACAGGTATTTTACCCGTAAAACCCGGTTATGCTTCCTCCTCATTCATCTTATTGATGATTTCGGCGGTTTTGACTCTTCTCTCATTCAACTCGCGGTACATTCTGTCTCTCTTCTCTTTATCAATATTGTACCAGAACATAGGCACCATACTTGTGAGCACAAGCACGGCGGGAATGATTGTAGCCATTGCGAATATCCACTTCTGAGCTTTGAGCGGCTGTTCTCTGCCCTCTGTGTACGCAGTCTGGTCATAATCAATTATCTGTTTATAGCGCGGCTGTAAAATGCCGTTGATACGGGAGGGTATCTTTGTTATGAATGTACCGGCAAGCGAGAGGGTAGCTTCATTACGGCTGCCGGTTTTCCACTCGATATAGTCGTTACATTCGTTGCTGATTTCAGCGCCCGATATGCTCTTGACGCCCCAGAAGGTGGCGTATATACATTCCCATACGGCAGTGACAGGCAGCATAGGTATTCTGCCCTGGAAGAACATTTTGCCGTCCTTTGTATGAAGAAATCTGCCGTAAAACCAAAGCGGAATATAGAATGATTTTGCAAACACCTGGGAAATCATAAAGAGCGAACGGGTTGAGAATTTGCTCGCAAGCAGGTTATACTTTGAGAAACCTATCGGCTGGAAGAAGAATGAAGGAATACCGGCTATGGTTTCAAAGGTTGTCATGTTCAGCACCTGGCGGTAATAGTCGTTGGTTGAAAGACCTGTTCCGAAACAGCCGAGTGCATTTGAAAGCATAAATATAAGCACGGGTCTGTTTGTGAAAACAACTTTGAGAGATTCGATAATCTTGGGCGCCTCGACCTTCTGGTGAACTCTCTCCTTGGCTATGGTTGCATACCAGGAGATAATCAGGCCGGCAGTTATAGATGTCAGGGGACCGACCGTCATAAGAGCTCTGCGTATCATCTCGTTTTCGGTTCTTCCTTTTGCGGAGGTAACTATGCCGTTCTTTATGAAATCAAGCATAAACTCGATAACGAGGTCGGGAATACGTCCGTAAATAATACTGAAATATGATGAAATGGCAAGCAGACGGCGCCTGTCCGAAGGGTACGGCGTTATGGTCGATTTATATCCTCCTATGGCAACCGATTTGAAATTCCCGAGGAATTCCAGCATCATATCCACTGCCGCATATGTGATGAACTTCGGCAAATAATCAAAGTCTGCCGCGTGCTCGGGTGAAAACAGAAGCGGCATAAGCCAATACACTGAGGCGAAAATTGCAAGAGGGACACCCCCCATAAAGATGTACGGAACAAATTTTCCCCATCTGGTACGGGTCTTTTCAACTATTGAGGCGACAAGCAGATCGTCGATTATATCCCACACGCCGGCAACCGCATTGTACATTGACTGCTTGGCAAGGCTTATTTTTAAAATGCTGTCATTGAAAAGCTCCTTGTGCCCGTCAATATTGAAACTCTGGCTGCCGTCAAAGAGCATATATCCGATTATTTCTTTTTTCGGTATAACGCGTCTGTCAACATCAACAAGCTCTTTCAGTTCATCATTAACTTTTGTTATTTCTTCCTGCTGATTAACAGCATTGTTATTCTCACTCATACACTCACCTCTTTCTTGCTCATTTCCGTCTTCACTTTCTGTTTGCTCTTTCAGCTTCCTCACGGGCCTGAGCGAGGGCGGCTTCCTCTCTCACTTTATTCTGCATTTCGGTAAGACGCCTTACCATTTCCCTGCGGATTTCAAGTTCGCTTACTCCGTCCTCAACCATTTTGAAGTATTCGTCGGACGGTATGCCGCCTATCAGGCAAATGGAGTGCTTTATTACAAGCCCCTTGGCAGCAAGCACACGGCTGTATATAAGCAGGGCGAGGAACAATCCGATATATATAAATATCCCGAATTTAGGTTTGCCCGACGTAAACTGATAACCGGGAAGGCATTTCTGAATATCTGAAACGGTAAACAAAACCGCCGATGCTGTCGCAAGCAGAAACTTCACGCTGTCAAAAACGAGGTTAATGGTTTTGCCGTGCTTTCCCAGAGACTTCATAAGGAAAAGCCCGGCGACAAGTATCAGAACCGCCGAAAGCAGCAGACAGACAACGGAAATGCAAACCGTATTGCCTTTCAGCGCCTCGCCTATGATATTACCGAAGCCGGAGGCCGAAACATATTTATATATTCCGACAGCATTTATACTTTCGGATACATCTCCCTTGAGCCCCGCAAGAGGAAGCATAAGCGCTCCCAGCGGCAGAACGGAAAGAACTATTCTCATTATTGCAGGAAATGAACCGATTGTTGAAGCCTTGGCTCTGTCAACTCCGGGCTGAAAACGCGCATGCTCAATCTCGGTTTTTTCGCTCTCGGCAAGAAGGTGTTCATTAGACTTGTAATAAACCAGATTCACTCCGCAGTGCGGACAGTTTTGCTTCCAGTTATATATGTGCAGTTTCTTTCCGCAATTCGGGCAAGCAGCCATTGTCCTTCCTCCTTCTTATTCGGACGGTATATATTCTGACAATGAAATTGATTTTACTGATTAACGATGATATAATAAAACCGTGGAGATGATTAAATGAGTAAATTCCTTGATGACTGCCTGAACTTTATAGCAGGTCAGCCGTTTGAAATAACAAGACTTTCCTGCGTTCAGGGTGACGGGGAAATCGAAACGGCGGAGTGTAATCCCGCCAACTACTGCCAGAATGTTTACTCGGTGGCAAAAACTTTCACTATGACGGCACTCGGTCTGCTCTATGACAGAGGCGAGCTCCGGCTCGATGAGAAAATATGCGATATTTTTGCCGGTGAGATTCCCGAAAAAACAGACCCTCGCTGGTATAAAAGCACTGTTGAAACGGCGCTGAAACACTCCCTCGGTCTTCCGGGAGGTTTCCTTGATATTGATGTTAAAAAGTCCTCGGAATTCACAAATGATTTCCTTGAATATATGCTCACCTATCCGCTCGAATACGAGCCCGGAACACAGAGCAAATACTCAGACGGCGCCTTCTATCTTCTTGCGAGGATAGGTGAAAAAATCACCGGAATGAGCCTTGACAATTTCCTGTGGAAGGAAATGCTCACCGAACTGGATTTTCAGGAAATGGCCTGGAGCCACTGCCCACGCGGCCATGTTATAGGCGCAACGGGACTGTATCTGCATTCGTCCGATATGGTTAAACTCGGTATGATTTATCTGAACAACGGGTTATACAGAGGAAAACGTTTTCTTTCGGAAGAATGGGTTAAACTTGCTGTTGAAAACGAGTATGCCTGGGACTGGGACAGCAAACACAGAATCTATTATAAAGGCGGAATGTTCGGCCAGAAACTGATTGTTGTCCCTGAACAAAACAGGGTCGTCGCTATGCAGGCGGCGGACGCCGACAGCCAAGTAGTCGCAGAATGGATCAGAGATTACGAGGACTGATTATTAATTCAGATTTTAAACTCGCAATCGTTGTCGGAAAGGTCGTCGCTGTTATAGAGCGAACTGAGAATAAGTTCTCTCAGATTAACTGTTTCCCCGTCCTTTGAGAGCTTTTTGTTCAATTTTGAAAGCACGGGAGAAACTCTTCTCAGAGCCTTGTCAATATCTTTGTAAACAGCGCTTTCCGGACCGAATTTCGGATCGCCCCCAAACATGGGTAAAACAATTTTTACTGCAAAGTCAGTAACTTTCATTTTTTTGTTCTCTTCGCTTATCCTGAGGCAGAGTAAACGACCCGCTTTTCCGACTGTCATTGAACGGGCAATTTTAAGAAGCCTTTTCTGAACGGCGCTCTGGTTCGGATCGCCGTCCTTGAGCATACTGGCAAGTTTATTGGGTATCATCTGGGAGAACTGCCTGAGAAAATATGCTTTATCGACCTTTGTGCCGTCATCCATAACGAAATCAGGTGTATCATATGACCTGACTTTCACAAGGTCATCATCTATGGTTACTCTTCTGTATTTTGCCGGATAACCCACAGACGCAGAGGTCTGAATATCAACTATTGAATTGCCGCTGTCACTCGTAAATCTTTTAATGCTTTGTGCGTGCATATGGCCGGTTAACATAAGATGCACTCCGCTGTCTGCGAGAAAAGCCGCCTTTTGTTTCCACTGCTTGAGTCTCGCGTCACCTATGATGTCGAAAATCGGCTGCTGCGGAATAAGCGGGTAATGCTCCATCGCGATGACCGTTTCCCCTGCCGCGTCGGCATCATTTATCTGCTCTGTTATCCATTCCTGCAGTTCATCGCTTATGCTGCCTCTGGTATCACGCTCTGAATCAACATTGAGAGCAAGCAGACGGAATCCTTCGCCGACTTTTGCAACATAGGAATGAGTTTTGCGCTCAACAGCAAGCGCCTGCTCAAGCCCGAATTCGTGATAAAGTTCAAAAAGATCATCCCTCGTTGTGCCTTTAACCGGAATTCTCTCAGACCCGGAATAGGCTTTGGCGTTGTCATTGAAGTCATGACCCGCCGTTATAAGATAAATCTTCTTTCCGGAGTCTTTAAGTTTTTTCAGATCTTTGGTAAGCGAAATATGGCTTTCATATTCTCCGTTTTTTGAAAGGTCGCCTGCAATGAAAACCGTATCGACAGTTTTGTCGGCGGCAATGGCTGAAAAGACTGCCCGGTCAGCGTCCTGATTTTCGCGCAGACACATCTGCTCGCCTTTCATATATTTTTCATAAGCCTCACCGGAACAGCCGAGACTTTTTTCAAAATAGTGAGTATCGGTTATCAGGTAAAAATCAAGATGTTTCATAATAATCCTCCGACAATTATTTTGTTAAATCAATCAGGGATGTACCTGCGGATTTAATTATAACTTATGACCGGTTTTTAATCAATAGTAATCTCAACACGAAGGGAAAGGTGAAAATGGACAAATATCTCATTATCAACGCCGACGATTGCGGTATGTGCAACGCGGCAAACAGAGCAATCGCAGATTTATTCGCCTGCGGAGGCATAACCTCGTCAACTATTATGGCTCCCTGCCCGTGGAGCATTCAGGCGGCTGAATTCGCTGCAAAAAACCCACAGTATGCTTTTGGCGTGCACTTCACAACAACAAGTGAATGGGGCACCTACCGCTGGGCTCCCGTCAGCAAGGGAAACACATCCTCTCTTTGCGATGAAGAAGGCTTTATGTGGCACGAGAGTGATATGTTCGAGAAGAACTGCAACCTCGATGAAGTCCGTGATGAGTTGATTGCCCAGATTGAAAAGCTCAGAAAATACAGCCTGAATCCTTCCCACTTTGACAATCACATGGGGTCCCTGTACGGCATATACACAGGAAGAACGGAAATTCTTGAAATGACGCTTGGAATCTGCGCACGGTACGGAATGCCCTTCAGAATTCCGGCCACAATGACCAGGGCTCAGCTTGACAACAAGATGCTTGATATCAGCGTTCCGGAAGAAATGATAACCGGATTGCTCGGTAAAATCAGAGAAAAAGCAGATGAATTCAGGGTGGCTATTCCGGATTATCTGATGCCCGGTGACTGGGACGGTCCGCAGGACGAAAGTTATGAAAACTTCAGGGATTATATATTTGAACTGTATAAAACTTTCGACAACGGCGTTACCGAAACCTATATTCACCCGTCGGTTGAGTGCGATGAACTGAAATCGATAACCGGCTCCTGGCACAGAAGAGTCTGGGAGTACAGATTGTTCAGCGACCCAAAGACGCAGGACTACATCAAATCGCTCGGAATAAAGCTTATCAATTACAGGGATCTCAAGAGAATACGGGGATACAGCGACTGATAAAGCTATGAATACGGGTTGCAATACCGATCAGAAAGTCAAAGAACTTATCGGCAAAGGTTTTCTTTTCCTGCGCCGTAACGGGTGTAACGGTCTTATCAGAATAACTGTATTTTGAAAACTGCGGATATAACGAGGTTTCAACCGTAAGCTGTTCATCAGCGCAGGCAAAATACAACACAAAATCGCTGCCCCCTCCGAGAGGATAATCAACATGCCCCATATCCCTGATAAACCAGGTCTTGTCCGGGAACATACAGGTTGACGCATCTATCTGCCTGTCGGGAGAAATATACTGTCCGGGATTGACGTCGAGAATTTCTCCCAGCGGGGCGCAGACCGCGCCTCCCGAAGCATATTTGCAGTCAATCAGATAATCATTATTGCCTGTATTTGACTCCTTTGAAACAGGAAGGCCCTGCATATTGTACTGGGCAAAAATATAGACCTGCGAATCGGCTGCCGCATTTTCCAGAATACCCGTAGCCTTCTGCTGAACATCATAAATATACTCGTCGGTGAGAGCAATAAAACTCTCATCGGCGTTTTTTAACATAAAGTTTTTTGCATTTTCATAACCGTCTGAACTTGTGAGTGCCCAAAGACCGCCCATATATCCGAAAACGGGAATCAGGAGCCCGGAATAGATTTCATCCTTGCAGTTGATGACTATATCATTCACATAATCAGATATGTTTTCGTTTACTCCGCTCAGGGTCAGGCGTTCATTTACGTATTTTATCAGATCTTCAAAAAAGTTGTTGCGCGTCAACTGGGCAAGGCGATTTATAAGTCCCCGGGCATCAAGGTTTACTTCACCCGAAAACAGCTCGGTAACAACGGAGGTACCCTGAAATGCAGTCGAGCAAAGCATAACCGTATCAACATCTGCGCTGCCGTACTTTTGCAGGTAGGAACAGAGCACCGTGCCGCCCATACTGAAGGCGGCAAGCACTACCCGGTCATAACCGGAATTGTGCTTTATTTCTCTGACAAAATCATTGAGTGTATCCGCATGGGTAAGCGGACTAAGGCGCCAGTCATAATTGAAAAAATAAACATTTTCTTCGCCGAATTTCTCAATACCGGCGTTAACTATACCTTCTTCATCCTTTGTTTTACCCTCAAACCACTGTTTGTTTTCAGCCATTGAACCCTTAAATATACGGGTATGTACTGCCAGGGAGGAAAGGCCGTCGCTCCCGCACGCTATCGGCTTAAACGCATCATAAAGAACCGGGATAACCTTCTCGGCGAGCCTGTCATAATTTTTTGTCACCAGAAACGACGCAACAGGGCTAACGAGTCTGCCGGCAAGTTTTATTATATCTCCGGTTGAAAACGGATATACCTTTTCTTCGTTTTCATCATACAGGGGGAAGGTGTTCATTCCGCTGATAACCACAAAGGCAGTTTTGCCCTCTGATGCAAAAGCGGGGACAATACAGCCGAGAAGAATTATCGCAGCCAACACCGGGCATAGAGCCTTTTTAAAACCGCTTTTCATGGCATTTCCTCCGTTACAGTTCATTTATGCTATTATTGTAAGATATTTATGGTTTTATTTCAATGTTTATTTAAAAAAAGACAGTTTTTTATATACTACAGTATTTACAAAAAAAATTAGGGGTGATATAATAAACCGATAATGCACCGAAAGGGTGAGTTTATGAATTATATCAGTACAAGAGATACCGACATACGTGTTACCTCATCGAAAGCGATAGCCGAAGGAATATCCTCCGAGGGCGGTCTCTTCGTTCCCGAAAGCATTCCGGCGGTTTCGCCTGACGAAATCAAAAAGATGTCGGAAATGGATTATATCGGCAGAGCCGAAAATATTCTCGGAAAGTACCTCACGGATTTCACCGCGGAAGAGCTCAATAAATGCGTAAAGGGCGCTTATGAAAACGCATTTTCAAGCAGGAAGGTTGCGCCTGTTATTACCGTTAAGGATAATATTCACATCCTTGAACTGTTCAAAGGACCGACCTGCGCATTCAAAGACCTGGCTCTCCAGATTCTGCCGAGGCTCCTTACGGTTGCCGGCGGCAAGGTGGCAAAAGGCACTGAAATTGTAATTCTCGTTGCTACCTCCGGCGATACCGGCAAGGCTGCTCTTGAGGGCTTCAGAGATGTTGAAAACACGAGAATACTTGTCTTTTATCCCAGCGACGGCGTAAGCCCGATGCAGAAGCTCCAAATGTGCACCCAGGAGGGCAACAATGTTGCGGTCAGCGCAATAAACGGCAATTTTGACGATGCGCAAAACGGAGTAAAGAGAATATTTACGGACAAAGCAATAGCGGAGAAACTCCGTGAAAACGGGATGGCGTTTTCATCGGCCAATTCCATAAACTGGGGCAGGCTGGCCCCTCAGATAGTTTACTATTTTTCCGCTTATTGCGACCTTATTGCAGACGGAAAAATCAACTGCGGCGACAAAATTAATATCGTAGTGCCCACCGGAAACTTCGGTAATATCCTTGCGGCATATTACGCAAGGGAGATGGGCTTGCCGGTCGCAAAACTCATCTGCGCCTCAAACAGAAACTCCGTGCTGACAGATTTCCTGACTACGGGAACCTATGACAGAAACAGAAAGTTTTACACCACCATTTCCCCGTCAATGGATATCCTGATTTCATCAAATCTCGAGCGTCTGCTCTATTCCCTTGCGGGAAGCGAAAAAGTCAGGGAATGGATGGCGGAGCTTTCAAAAGAAGGCAGATATACCGTTGACGGCGATACCCTGGCGAAGATAAAGGAAATATTTGCCGCAGGGTGGTGTGACGATGATGAAACAAAAGCTGCCATATCCGAACTGTTCAGGGAAGAGGGCTACCTGTGTGACACCCACACCGGAGTTGCCGTAAGAGTTTATGAAAAATACAGGCAGGAAACCGGAGACATAGCTCCCACTGTCATTGCCTCAACAGCAAGCCCCTTCAAATTCAGCGCCGCCGTTCTTGAAGCGGTAGAGGGCAAAAAGAGCGGACTTGACGAGTTCGATATGGTTGAAAGACTTGCGGAGGTCACCGGCCTTGAATGTCCCGCTCCTCTGGCGGGTCTCAAATCAAAGAAAGTCAGATTCGACAGTTGCTGTGAGGTTTCGGGCATGGATAACGTCGTGCTCGATATGCTCAAAATAAAAAGGGACTGATCATGTCACTGTTTGCAATCGGAGATACCCACCTCTCTCTGTCCACCGGCAAGACGATGAATGTTTTCGACGGCTGGCAGGATTACGAAAGCCGCCTCGAAAACAATTGGAAAAAGACAGTCTCCGATAATGACACAGTCATCATACCGGGAGATATATCGTGGTGCATGGACATGGAAGAAGGGCTTGAGGATTTCAGATTTCTCGACTCCCTTCCCGGCAGAAAGATACTGATGAAAGGCAATCACGATTACTGGTGGTCAACGAAGAAAAAAGCAACTGAATTCTTTGAGCGTTATAACCTGAAAACCCTGAACATTCTTCACAACAACGCATACACCTGTGGAAATATCGCAATCTGCGGCACGAGAGGCTGGTTCTTCGATGCTGAAAAATCCGAAGGCAGCAAGGTGCTCAACAGGGAAGCGGGGCGCCTGAGAACATCGATAGCCGCCGCAAGGGAAACCGGGCTTGAGCCTGTGGTTTTCCTGCACTACCCCCCGCTTACAACAATGCAGAAATGCGATGAAATTTACGATGTGCTGGTGCAGGAGAAAATAAAACGGTGCTATTATGCCCACCTGCATTCCTTCTCACATCTCAGCGCATATACGGGAACAAGCGACGACGGGATTTCATTCAATCTTGTTTCAAGCGATTATCTTAAATTCTGCCCGCTTATCATTCCGGAAAACCCGGATAATTCAATAAAACAGCGGTTTTGACAATAAACCGTTTTATACGGAAGATAAAAATAATTCTCAAAAGGCAACTTAGATAGAATTGTTAACATCTTTTTGTTATAATAATTAAGCTTTACATTTTTTGGAGGAGATAAAAATGAGTTTAGTATCTGCAAACAAAACAGAAACAAACACCTGCACTATCGAAATTTCGGTATCCGCCGAAGATTTTAAGGAAGCTGTCCAGCGCGCTTATCTTAAAAACAGAAAAAGCATCCAGATTCCCGGTTTCCGTAAAGGCAAGGCTCCCAAGGCCATGATTGAAAGACTTTACGGTGAGAATTTCTTTTATGAGGACGCTCTTGAGGATTTATTCCCCGGCGAAATAGAAGCGGCCTACAAAGAGGCGGATATTCATCCGGTTGATCAACCGTCGGATCTTGATGTTAAAACCATGAACACAACAGAGGGTCTGAATTTCACGGTAAAGGTTACCGTTAAGCCCGAAATCACGCTCAAGCAGTACAAAGGCCTTGAGGCGGAAAAAGCCGAGGCTGTAATAACCCCTGAAGAGATAGACGCCGAGATTAAGCGCATGCTTGACAGAGGCTCCAGACTTGTTGATGTTGATGACAGACCTGTTCAGAACGGAGATATAACCGTTATTGATTTTGAGGGCTTCGTTGACGGAACAGCCTTTGACGGAGGCAAAGCGGAAAAATACAGCCTCACCATAGGTGACGGACAGTTCATACCCGGCTTTGAGGATCAGATAATAGGTCACAGCATCGGTGATGATTTTGATATAAATGTCACCTTCCCCGAAGATTACAGCGAAGAACTCGCAGGCAAGGAAGCGGTCTTCAAAATCAAACTTCATGAGATCAAGTTCAAGGAAATGCCCGAGCTTGACGACGAGTTCGCCAAGGATCAGGGAGAATACGACACCGTTGACGAGCTTAAAAAAGGCGTTGAAGCCGATCTCCTTGCTCACAAGCAGAGCCACATCGACAGCGATTTTGAAAATGATATAATCGCAAAACTTTGCGAAAATGTTGAAGGTGAAATTCCCGAAGTTATGTTCGACAACAAAGCGCATCAGCTTGTTGAGGATTTCGGCCGCAGAGTCAGTTCCCAGGGCATTGACCTTGAAACCTACCTCGGTTATATGGGAACCAATCTTGAAGATTTCACCGCAAGTATGAGAACAAGAGCCGAGGGCGATGTCAAATATGAGCTTGCAATCGAAAAAATTGCCGAGCTTGAAAAACCCGAAGTTACCGAAGAGGATATAGAAAAAGAATATGCCGACACGGCTGAGAGTGTCGGGCTTGATGTTGAAAAAGTTAAGGAAATAGTTGCAAAGGACTATGTTGAAGAACAGATAAAGATGAGAAAAGCTTCAAGAATAGTCATTGACTCGGCAGTTGCTGTTGCTCCCGAGAAGGAAGACAAACCCGCAAAGAAAGCGGCTAAGAAACCGGCAGCCAAGAAGACTGACGAAGCAAAAGAAGAAGCCGCTTCAGATGAAGCAAAAGCTGAAGAATAAGCCAAAGAATAAAAACACGGAGGTAGGATTATGCCGTTAGTTCCCTATGTTATTGAGCAAACCAACCGCGGTGAAAGATCATACGATATTTTTTCGCGTCTTTTAAATGACAGAATTATCGTTCTTTCAGACGAAGTAAATGACGCATCCGCAAGTGTTGTTGTCGCTCAGCTCCTTTACCTTGAAAGCCAAGACCCCGATAAGGACATCAGTCTCTATATAAACAGCCCCGGCGGCTCCGTTACCGCGGGTATGGCCATATATGATACCATTCAGTATATCAAGTGCGATGTTTCAACAATTTGCGTTGGTATGGCGGCATCAATGGGCGCATTTCTGCTTGCGGCCGGCACAAAGGGAAAAAGATATGCCCTTCCCAACAGCGAAATTATGATTCATCAGCCCCTGGGCGGTATGCAGGGTCAGGCGACGGATATGAAAATAGCCGCCGATCATATCATCAAGACCAAGGAAAAACTCAACTCCATTCTTGCCGCAAATACCGGCAAGGACCTGGAAGAAGTTGCCAGAGACACGGACAGAGACAACTGGCTCTCTGCCGACGAGGCTTGCGAATACGGCCTTATTGATAAGGTCATAGATCACAGATAAGTTAAGGAAAGGAATGACGCACAGGCAATAACACCGTGTGTCACTGATAAAAAATGACCAGAGATGATGGCAGACAATCAAATTTAAAGCGCTGCTCATTCTGTCACAAAACTCAGAATCAGGTTGCGAAGATTATTGAGGGCGACGGCGTTTGCATCTGCAACGAATGTGTTGAAATCTGCAACGATATCATAGGCAACACATCTCAGACTTTCACCTCGTCGTCCGATGGTGAAAAGCAGTTTGACGCCCTGCCTAAACCACACGATATCAAAGCGCGCCTTGATGAGTATGTCATAGGACAGGACAGAGCAAAGATTGCTTTGAGCGTCGCCGTATATAACCATTACAAAAGAATATCTGCCGTAAGGGATTCGGACATTGAAATCCAGAAGTCAAACATTCTTATGCTGGGCCCCACGGGCGTAGGAAAAACAATGCTTGCCCAGACCCTGGCAAAAATTCTGGATGTTCCCTTCGCGATTGCCGATGCCACAACTCTTACCGAGGCAGGCTATGTCGGTGAGGATGTCGAGAATATCCTTCTGCGCCTTATTCAGGCCGCCGACTATGATATCGAACGCTCCGAAAGAGGTATCATTTATATCGACGAGATTGACAAGATTGCCAGAAAGAGCGAAAACCCGTCAATCACCCGTGATGTCAGCGGAGAGGGCGTTCAGCAGGCCCTTCTGAAAATTATAGAAGGCACAGTTGCCAATGTTCCCCCCCAGGGAGGCAGAAAGCATCCCCAGCAGCAGTTCATTCAGATTGACACCTCAAATATCCTGTTTATCTGCGCCGGCGCATTTGACGGAATTGAAAACATCATAGAAAAAAGGGTAGCCGGCTCCGCGCTCGGTTTCGGCGCCGATGTCAAGAGCAAGAGCGAATTTGCGAAGGAAAAGCTTATTATGCAGACCGTCCAGCAAGACCTTGTAAAATTCGGCCTTATTCCGGAGCTTGTAGGCAGAATGCCGATAATTACAACACTTGACGATCTTGACAAGGATGCGCTTATAAGGATACTTACCGAGCCGAAAAACGCAATAATCAAGCAGTATCAGGAACTGTTTTTCCTTGACGGTGTTGAACTGAATGTTGATGACAGTGCGCTTGAAGCAATTGCCGAGAAGACGATTGAGAAAAAAACCGGTGCCAGAGGTCTGCGCTCCATAGTTGAGGATGTGCTGATGAAATCGATGTACGACATCCCGTCCGATCAGACTGCTACCAAGCTCTACATAACCGAAAAGCAGGTTTACGGCGAGGAAGAACCACTTGTGGAGCATCGTGAAGCCACGGCAGATGAAGCATAACATTACCGAGGTTTCCGCTGCTCTTATCCGTGACGGCAAAAGGTTTATGATATGCCGCAGACCGGAATACAAGGCCAGGGGTCTTTTGTGGGAATTTGTCGGCGGCAAGGTAGAAAAGGGCGAAACGAGAGAGGAAGCTCTAATACGTGAATGCAAAGAAGAACTTGATGTCAGAATCAAGGTTAACGGTGTATTCACCGATGTTGTTCACGAATATCCGGATATCACCGTGCATCTTACGGTTTTCAACGCCTCAATAGCAGAGGGAGAACCGAAGCTTCTTGAACACTGTGATATAAAATGGATACTTCCGTCTGAGATTCCTCTTTACGAGTTTTGTCCTGCAGATAAAACCATACTCAAAAAAATCATTGACGAGTTTAATTCCGATGATTAAAAGTTAAGAACCGGACAGTAATCAGTACCGTCCGGTTCTTTTTGTAATATATGGATTGTCAGTTTAACATTTCAATGTTGATTTTTCCGGTCATATATTCATACTCGACTCTGACAACGGTATTATCCTGCGGGACAATAAATTTACCTTTTCCTCCCGTGCCGGAGAACGGGAACGGATGACCGGGGCTGACGCAGGCAGAGAGAGTTCCCCAGGTTGAAATACCCATTTCATATTCGCCTGCATACGGAATAACGAAGGCAAGAGCGTATTTGCCGCCGCCGATATAATACATTCTTGTTATCTCGCTGTTTGAGTCATTGGCAACTGCGCCGACATAGGGCTGGAACGTGCCGTAAACAACAACTTTTTCGGGATATCTTACTCCTGTTTCCGGGTCATCGATATCTTTGCAGCCGTAGTCAAGCATATCCGACGGATTTGCGAGCCTGCGGTATTTTTCATATCCTTCCGAAATCAGTTTTTCCGTTTCATCCTCCTGACCTGAGCCGTTGGGGCAACTTTCCGATTTGTTATTCATCTGATAGAAAGGATAATTGTCAGCGGTTTCTCCGCTCACCGTCGGCCTTCTCAAAGGAAAAGCAAAATATCCGTCAGGATTATTGACCGCTGTCCACTTAAAAGTATAATCCAGAAAACTGTTTCTTGACTCCTCGTCCTGACAGGCAAACCAGGAAATCTGATCGCCTCCCCACCACTGTGACCAGGCAAGTTCTTCGAATGAAAGATTTTCATGAGCCCATTTGTCTCTGCCGCCCCAGTTATCATATTCATACAGAAGAGGCAGTGCCTTTTCATAAACGCCCTCGGGCGATATGCCGCCTCCGGATTTTCCTTCTCGAACAAGCACGAGCTTTTCGCCGGGTCTGTCAAGAACCGGATAACGGGTAAACGGCATGGCGTTATAATCAAGCAGGCTTTTGCCGTTGACGACAAGGGAATGGGAATGAGCGTCAAAGATTACTTTATGTCGCCTTGCGTTTTTGCTGCCGTATTCTCGGAGCATTTCTATTACTCGGCCTATTCCTTTATAGCCTCTGTCATGGCCCGTATAGAGATGAATCTGCCCCATATGGAAAGCTTCGTAACCGCAGTCAATATAGCGGGTTCCGCGGTAATAGAACCACATCTGTGTTTCAGTCTGCGAAATATCCGGCATAGACTCCCAGGCTCCGGAGCCTGCAGGAAACAGGCAGGCATCATAATTAAAGCGTCTGTCTTCAACCGGAAGCCCGAAGGCTTCAAAGACATAGGGAGGTACCCTGACTTCTTCAACATCGTCGCGGTAGATTGCCTCGAATATACACGCCTGTAAAATAACTTCGGGATCGGCGGCGTGAATCTTTTCCGCCGCTGTACGGGACATTTCAAAATGTTTTTCATCGGGCATTTCGCCTTTCCAGATACCGGAGGCTCTGCCCAGAAATTTGATACCTGTTTTTTTGATGACGCGGATATCGTCATCAAGTGTGTCGCTAAGGTATATCCACTGCGCGGAAGACGCGCGTGATAAATAATATTCCAGCACTTCCCGCGGCATTGACCCGTCAAAATACCCTTTGCTTGTTTTATCAAAATTTACCATCTGTTTTCAACATATTCGCAAAATGCGTACATATCCTTTATTTCAAGCTTTGTGCCGTCATCGAGAGTCACGGTTCCGTGCCAGATACCGTGAACCTGATGGGTGTTCATTCTCATAGCGAGGACGTTGAGGTCGGAATGATGATCATAGAACGGCTCCATATACATATCAAACCTGCCGTCTTCCGAGATGAAATGCCAGGTATCGGTGAATTTATCCGGCTTCGGGAAAGTTTCAACATCAACCGCGCCGAATTTGTGCGCCTTGCCGTCATAGAATATGCAGGTTTCGGTAGCGTTGCTCTCATCGCCTATTCCCCAGGTGATTTCAAAACCGAAGATATGCCTGTCGCCGTTTTCATCATTAATATAAGCTGAGCCGTTGCCCCAATACCATACAAGAGCATAGGGCGTATCTACTCTGCCCCAGTCAAGGCAGCAGAAAGTGTCATCCTTAGAGAATTCATAAAGTTGGTTTCCGCATCTGTATGTGCCTTCGCAGGGCATGCAGTTCTGCTTTGTTGTCATAAAATATCTGTCAGGAAAGCCCTTAAACGGAAGGACGGTGGTGATGTTTTCGAGACCCGGCATAATATCCATGCTGAATTTGCATTCAACATCGCCGGACTTAAAATACAATGTTCGTGATGTTTCTTTGGTGTCAAACTCAAAATGAGCCGGTCCGACAGTCATATTAACATTATTGGGTACATCGCCCTTGGGAGGTAAAACATACTTGTCTTTGCCGCCTAAAAAAGGAACAAAGGCATTTTTGATGACCTTGCCGTTCTTTAAATCAACAAGGCAGGCGGAGACATAACCGCCGAGCGAAATATTGGCAAAGCTGAGCTGAACCATAAACTTGCCGTTTGAAAGCTGATAAAAATCCCACTCCTTGCGGCGCATTTCCTTCTTTACGCTTTTACGGTCATACTCAAAAACATTGTGCCTTGCCCAACCCTTGGCAAGAAGCGTACCGTCGGAGCCGAGCAGTTTTGTGGGTTCGGTGTACTCTGTCTGCTTGCTTTTATAGTTCCATTCCTGCCAGCCTTTATATGTTTTTTCCATATAATAAGTCCCTCCTTATTTTTTTACAAGTATAACATACTGATTCTTAAAATACAATTATCAGTTGCCTATTTGACAAAATAATGTTTCAGCAGGCAATATAAAAAACGGCCCCGTTGCAGCAAAAGCCTTAAATCGGGACCGTTATTATTTATTGAAGTTATCTTGAAAAATAGTCAGACTCAATGTAATCAACGCCGAGGGATTTGCAGTAATTCAGAACGAAGAGCTCGTTGGCTGTCCACACACCCACTTCAAGCCCGCGGGAATGGAACTCCTCAACCATTTCCTCTGTCACCGTACTGTATTCGGCATCGATGGAAAAACCGTAGTCAAAGCAGAATGAGTAATCTCCGTCCCCTTCACCGTAGGTGAGCATAAGGGGAAGGTCCGGGAAAAGCTCCCTTGCCTGAATAAGGTTCTGCTTGCTAAATGACTGCAGAATACACTTGGACAAATCATAGGTATCGGCTGCAATGTCAAAAATCTCCTTGACGTGGGCGGTATCAAAATCGCCTTTAAGCTCTATGAAGCAAATCATATCGTTTGCCTTCATTATTTCGAGGTATCTCTTAAAGGTGCAGAGGTAAACCTCGTCGCGTGTCTTTTTGTTTTTTAACGGTTTGGCAGTCAGCTCTGCATAAGTATGCTCCGCGATGGGAAGAGATGAGCCGTCTTTAAACTCAACATCCGAATCGTGGCTTGTAACATAGACTCCGTCTGAAGTCATTCTTATATCAGTCTCCGCGCCGCCGAAACCGTTGCTTGCAGCCTTTTCAAAGGCGAGCTCCGTGTTCTGAGGATAAACGCCGCTGAATCCTCTATGCCCTATCATACAGATATCCCTGCCGGAGGAAGAGAATACCGTTGTAATACTCATAATTGCGGCAACTATAATTTTTAATATCAAACCGAATGACATACCTGTTACCCCGTCAACCCACTTTTGTGCTTAAAGTCTGGTTGGAAACCGCCTGAGTCCAGGAGTCGCTGCCTGCGCCGGCGTGTTTGAGAACCTGGTTTCTGTTAACCTTATACATACTTATTCCTGTCTTGGGCCTGTAAAGACGGAAGAAAACTATATTTATCATCGGAACTCCGAACGGGAACTGAAACGCTCCGCCGCCCCTGTTCCAGGTTGTACAGGCAAAGAATACGCAATTTGTAAGGTAAGTCCAGAAATTTGAATTGTTAATCTTATCGCTGACTCTTGCCATGGTTGCCTCATCAAGGTCTTTTGAGAGGTAAAGGCTTCTTCTCTGCGCGCTGTCTCTCATACAGTAAGCCTCAACATTGTAATACACGCCTCTTCCGTCATTGACGGTTTTCGCAAAAGTACCTAACGATACGCCTTGACCGACCGGCAGCAGATAAGCGCCAACCTGAATCTCATGATCGGAAAGATTTTCAATATAAATCCAGGTATGTCCCTTGGTTTCGGGCCATTTACGGTCGCCGTAAGTATAGCAGATATACATTCTGGCGACATATCTCGAATCCGTCGGTGCGTTGGTGTCTGTTGACGTTGCCTTAGGAGCGTCTGTCGAGGTCGAGCGTCTCCCCCATCTGTCATCGCCTGTCGCAGAAGTCACATCAAAACCGGTTCCGGAAACATAAATCACTCCCGATACCAATATTGAAACTATCATCAGAACAGATAAGATACGTTTTAATCCTTTCACTTTATCGCCTCCGTTAATCCGCGTTTGCGAGCCATTCATGCTCTTTTTCATAAATCCTTGTCTTATCCCAGGGATCTCCGTCCAGATGTCTTATCATCCAGACATAATACATTGTATAACCCGGAGCACACACCTGCTGGTGGGCGTTGTTGGGAATAATACATTCAAATGAACCGTGAGTGCTTTTCTGGACATCGTCACCCATAAAAGCTGCTCCGAAGCCCTGAGGATAATCGAACTGATAATAATAAACCTCGGGCTGCGGATGATAATGAGGAGGATAGCTTGACCATCTGCCGGGATGATGAAAAACCTCGCCGAGAACAAGGTTTGAATACGGAGCATTGCTCAGATCAAACATCGTTGCGCAGGTGCGGTGACCCGTGCCCTCCCACTGTGTACCGCCGAATTCCTGATAAAGGCACTTTTCGGGAGTGTAGTAAACGGTATCGAATCTGCGCTCATTATCCGTTTGCTGGATTATGATTTCGGATTTTTCAAGCGCTTCAATCTCAACCCCGGTCCCTCTGCAGAAATGCAGGGCAAAGGGCGTTTTCTGAAAAGGACTTTCCCTGAAATCCGTAGTGTCGGTAACACCGTCGTGAGTGAACGAAACCTTCCCGCAGAGAAGGAGTACTGCTGTTTCGTTTTCACTGTCAAGCAGCGTAATCTTTTCGCCTTTTTCCATTCGTTTGACTTTTATATTCATCAGCATTTCGGCATTTTTGCCGTTCATTTCACAAAGAATTTTTTCTCCGTTTTCGTTATAGGCAGGATTTTCAAGCATAGAGGTGTCAGTCTCCTTCCGTTTTCCGGTATCCAATTTTAAATATATAACAGTTTTTAGTAAAAATATGCCTTGTAAATAGGTATTTTAACATCCAAATGTGAACATTTCAACTTTAATTATAATAATACTGTTCAGTCTGCTATAATATATCCCACGGGTATAGGCTCAACATCCGGCGTATCCCCGAAGGTTTTCATAACCTTGTAAAAGGTTATTCTTTCGCCTTTTTTGCCGCTCCGTGTTTCCCAGTCCCGGAGCGAATAGCTCCCTTTGAGCAGGGTAATCAGGTTGTTTTCACTGTCCGCAAACGACTGAGTATGTATCAGGTCTGTTTCGGGAAGGGCAAAACTTTCGCAGTATTCGTCAACACCCGCCCCCTCCGGGGGAACGGCTCCCCTGTCATACTTCAGAAACCAAAGGGCGATTTTTCTTCTGAACTCGGCTTCCGGAATTACATCGGTAATCATTTAAGTCCGAGGGTTACGCACGCGCCGTTGACAATTCTGTTCATAAGATCCATGTTTTTCTCCATCTCATCAACAAGTTTCAACTGTGTGCGGCAGCGAACAAGATTATGGTCGAAATAATCCGTCTTGAAATATGTGTCCCCGTTTAGGTAATCGCCGAGAAAACGCATTCCGCATTCAAGCGTCATAAGCTTTGAAGAAAAGGCGAGATTGTCGATTTCGCCGGGGGTTAGGGTACTGCCGGCGGTTTCAAGGTATCCCTCAACATAGGCCTTGAAATATTCCGGACTGAAATGGACCTTATCGAGATCCTTTTCATCCTCCGCCGCCGTACTTGCGCCGAAACGGATACTGTCACCGAAATCGTAAAGCGAAAGCCCCGGCATAACAGTATCAAGGTCAACTATGCAGATACCCTCACCGGTTTTATTGTCAAACATAACGTTGTTGAGCTTTGTGTCATTATGGGTAACTCTGACGGGAAGCTCACCTCTCTCAAGCATACCGACAAGAACACCGCAGTCTTTTTCCCTCTTCATAATAAAATCAATCTCATCTGCGCAGTTTGCCGCTCTGCCTGAAAGGTTGTCCTTTACGGCTTTTTTGAAATCCGCAAAACGGGAAACGGTATTATGAAAATTCGGAATTGTTTCAACAAGCCCGTCTATGGGATAATCCGACAGCAGACACTGGAAGGTTCCGAATGCCTTGCCCGCTTTTTTGAAAACATCCGGGCTTTCCACAAGCTGAACGGAATGAGCATCGTTGACATAATTGAAGCAGCGCCAGAATCTGTTGCCCGAGTCGATGTAAAACGGTTTACCGTCCCTGGCGTTTATTATGAAAAGACATTCCCTGCCGGTATCACCGCCCCTGCTGAGAACTTTATTGTAAAGGTGTCTTGTTACACCGACAACATTGTTCATAAGCTCAACGGGTTTTCTGAAAACATTTGTATTCAGTTCCTGAACGAGGTAATTCTTTTCTTCGCCGTTTACGTCAAAAGTAAACGCAAAGGTGTCGTTTATATGTCCGTCGCCTATTACGCGGCAACTCTTGAATCTGCCGCCGAAATCAAAGGCATTTAAGATTTCTTCAATATTGAAATTCAGATTTTCCAAGTATATCAATCCTTTTCATAGTAAGATACGGTATGCGCCCCGTTCATTTTCCTGACTTTTTGAGCAAAGATTTCAGATACTGGCCGGTATATGAAGCCTTGACTTTTGCAACCTGCTCGGGAGTACCTTCGGCAACAATATATCCGCCCTTGTCCCCGCCTTCCGGACCGAGGTCGATAATATAATCCGCCGTCTTTATGACATCAAGATTATGCTCGATAACGAGTACGGTATTTCCGCCGTCAACAAATTTCTGGAGCACATCTATCAGTTTATGAACGTCCGCCGTGTGAAGACCGGTTGTCGGCTCATCAAGAATATAGATAGTGCTTCCGGTTGACTGCTTGGCAAGTTCTGTTGCGAGCTTTACCCTCTGCGCCTCGCCGCCCGAAAGAGTGGTTGCGGGCTGACCGAGTTTGATATATCCGAGGCCGACATCATATAAAGTCTCGATTTTCCGTCTGATTTTAGGTATGCTGCTGAAGAAGTTCATTGCCTCTTCAACCGTCATTTCAAGCACATCGTGAATGTTAGCGCCCTTGTATTTTACCTCGAGAGTTTCCCTGTTATATCTTTCACCGTGACAGGTTTCGCACGGGATATAGACATCAGAAAGAAACTGCATCTCAATCTTTGTGACACCGTCACCCTGGCAGGCCTCGCATCTGCCTCCCTTGACATTGAAAGAAAATCTGTTTGCTTTATAGCCCTTTTTCTTAGCGTCAACTGTCTGGGCGAAGAGCTCACGGATATCAGTAAACACACCGGTATATGTGGCGGGGTTTGAACGCGGTGTTTTGCCTATCGGGGACTGGTCAATATTTATAACCTTGTTCAGATATTCGGTGCCTGTTATTTCACCGCTCTTGCCGCAGATTTTTTTTGCGTTATTAAGCACTACCGCAAGGTGTTTATATAAAATCTCATTGACAAGTGAGGATTTTCCGCTTCCGGACACACCTGTTACGCAAACAAAACTCCCGAGAGGGATGGAAACATCTATATTTTTAAGGTTGTTTTCCGCGGCGGAATGAATCGTCAGAAATCTGCCGTTGCCGCTTCTCCTCTTTTCGGGAACGGGGATAGATTTTTTCCCGCTGAGATACTGACCGGTTACGGACTCCTTGCAATTCATAATATCTTCCGGCGTTCCGCTGCAAACAAGTTCACCGCCGTGAATACCGGCTCCGGGGCCGATATCGACAATATAATCCGCATTCATCATGGTTTCTTCATCATGCTCAACAACAATCAGGGTATTGCCGAGGTCCCTCAGATTTTTAAGAGTCCTGAGAAGTTTGCTGTTGTCCCTTTGATGAAGACCTATGCTCGGCTCATCCAGGACATAAAGAACTCCTATAAGAGAGGAGCCAATCTGTGTGGCAAGCCTTATTCTCTGGGCTTCGCCGCCCGAAAGCGTTGCGCTTGGTCTTGAAAGCTGGAGGTAATCAAGGCCTACGCTCGAAAGGAACTCCAGCCTTGACCTGATTTCTTTCAGAATCAAATCACCTATGAGATGCTCCCTTTCGGTGAGCTTGAGCGAATTGAGAAAAGATAATTCATCGGTGATGGATTTGCGTGAAAACTCATCTATGTTTATACCTCCGACAGTAACGCACAGCGATTCCTTTTTAAGCCTTGCGCCGTTACACTCGGGGCATTTTTCACCGGACATATATTCCTCGATTTCCGACCGGATTGCCTCGCTTCCGGATTCGGTATAGCGCCTCTCAAGGTTTGTGATTATGCCCTCAAAATCAGCCGTATATGTATAATTCCCTTCGCCGTAAACTCCGGGTCTTGTGAATTTTATTTTTTTGCCCTCAGACCCGTAAAGAATTGTCTTAACCGCTTTTGCGGAAAGAGTTGAAAACGAATCATCGAGGGAAAAACCGTATTCTCTGCCAAGCCCTTCCATATACATCTTGGCTATTGAGCTGTCCCGTACACCCCAGCCGCTCGCTTTTATGGCTCCCTGATTTATGGAGAGTTTTTTGTCCGGAACAAGCAAATCGGGGTCAACCCTCATAAATTCGCCGAGTCCGAGACATTTCGGGCAGGCGCCGAAGGGGTTGTTGAACGAAAACGAGCGTGGCTCGAGTTCTTCAATACTGACGCCGTGCTCGGGGCAGGCAAAATTCATTGAATACATCAGGTCTCTGTCTTCCGACAGGCTGACAATCAGCAGGCCTCCCGAAAGTTCCGTTGCCGTTTCTATTGAATCGGACAGGCGTGAGCGTATACCGTCTTTGATAACAAGCCTGTCTACAATCGCCTCAATATTATGCTTGATGTTTTTTTCGAGCTTTATTTCTTCGGAAAGATCATAATTCATTCCGTCAATACGCACACGGGTGAAGCCGTTTTTTCGGAGTGATTCGAGCTCCTTCTCAAATCTTCCCTTTTTTCCTCTTGAGACGGGGGCGAGAATCTGCACCCTGGTTCCCTGTTCGAGAGACAGCACCTGATCGACTATATCATCAACAGTCTGCCGTGTTATTTCTCTCCCGCAGACCGGACAGTGCGGAATTCCTATTCTGGCATAGAGAAGACGAAGATAGTCATAAATCTCCGTAACCGTTCCGACTGTGGAACGCGGATTTTTTGACGTTGATTTCTGATCTATTGATATTGCGGGTGAAAGTCCGTCTATGCTCTCAACATTGGGTTTATCCATCTGACCGAGGAACTGCCTTGCGTATGATGAAAGGGACTCAACGTATCTTCTCTGTCCCTCTGCATATATGGTGTCAAATGCGAGAGATGATTTGCCTGAACCGGAAAGACCGGTGAAAACGACAAGTTTGTCTCTCGGTATGGTTACATCAATGTTTTTTAAATTATGTTCTTTTGCTCCCCGGATAACCAGATTTTCTGAAGCCATAGTTTACCTCTTACCGGAATTCTTTATTTTTTCTATCTTATCCCTGAGATATGCCGCGTGCTCAAATTCAAGAATCTTTGCCGCCGCCTTCATTTCCGCCGTGAGCTTTGCAATGAGCGCTTCCTTATCTCTTCTGCTCATCTTCTCGTATGAAACATTGCCGTCATCTCTTGAGGATATCTCAATTATATCCCTGACATCCTTGACGATTGTCTTGGGAACTATGCCGTGCTCCTCATTGTATTTAATCTGCTTTTTTCGACGGCGTTCTGTTTCCGTTATCGCCTTTTCCATAGAAGGAGTGACAAAGTCGGCATACATAATGACCTTGCCTTCGGCGTTTCTTGCCGCTCTGCCGCAGGTCTGAATCAGTGAGGTTTCGCTTCGCAGGAAGCCCTCTTTATCCGCGTCGAGAATTGCAACAAGCGAAACCTCCGGGATATCAAGGCCTTCTCTGAGCAGATTTATGCCGACAAGCACGTCAAAGTCTCCGAGGCGCAGCCCTCTAATGATTTCCATTCTTTCAATGGTGTCAATATCATGGTGCATATATCTTACTTTAATATCGAGATTTTCAAGGTATTCCGTCAAATCCTCAGCCATACGCTTCGTGAGCGTTGTGACGAGGGTGCGCTCTTTCTTTTGCGCCCTTATGTTAATTTCGGAAACGAGATCATCAATCTGACCCTCAACAGGCCTTACCGAAATCTCGGGATCAAGAAGCCCCGTAGGTCTGATAAGCTGCTCTACAATCTTTGCGCTCTTTTCCTTCTCAAATTCACCGGGAGTTGCGCTGACAAAAATTTTCTGCCCGACCCTTTCATAGAATTCATCAAATGTCAGCGGTCGGTTATCAAACGCAGATGGCAAACGAAAACCGTACTCAACAAGACTTTCTTTTCTTGCCCTGTCGCCGCCGTACATTGCTCTGACCTGAGGCAGAGTGACATGGGATTCATCAACAAAAAGAATGAAATCATCGGGAAAATAATTGAGAAGCGTGAAAGGAGCCGAACCCGGCGCCCTGCCCGACATGACCCTTGAATAATTCTCAATTCCCTTGCAGAATCCCGTTTCAAGAAGCATTTCCATATCATATTCTGTTCTCTGCCTGATACGTTGTGCCTCCAGAAGCTTTCCGTTTTCCTCAAAGTACTTTACCCGTTCTTCCATTTCGGCCTTTATCTCTTCAACGGATCTCATCATTTTGTCAGGCGATATAACATAATGAGAAGCGGGATAAATCGCCACATGGGAAAGAACGCTCTTCACCTGGCCTGTTAGGGCGTTGATTTCACTTATTCTGTCAACTTCGTCTCCGAAAAATTCAATTCTGACTGCGTTTTCATTTGAATAAACCGGAAAGACCTCCACCACGTCTCCGCGCACTCTGAATTTGTTTCTGCTGAAATCTATATCGTTGCGCTCATACTGTATCGAAACGAGCTTTTCTATAAGTTCATCCCTGCTCTTTTCCATGCCTGTACGCAGAGAAATGACCATACTTCTGTAATCTATGGGGTCTCCGAGGGTATATATGCAGGAAACCGAGGCGACAATGATAACATCCCGCCTTTCGGATAGGGCGGAGGTCGCCGAATGGCGCAGTTTATCTATCTCGTCATTGATGGCGGAGTCCTTTTCAATATAGGTATCCGTTGTGGCTATATATGCCTCGGGCTGATAATAATCATAATACGAAACAAAATACTCCACCGCATTATCGGGAAAAAACTCCTTGAATTCACTGCAGAGCTGGGAAGCAAGCGTTTTATTGTGAGCAAGCACAAGCGTCGGCCTGTTCACCTGAGCTATAATGTTTGCCATTGTGAATGTTTTGCCCGAACCGGTAACCCCGTGGAGAGTCTGTTCTTTATAACCTCTGTTTAAGCCGTCAACAAGGCCGGCAATAGCCTCGGGCTGGTCACCGGTAGGCGCAAAAGGGGCAACAAGCTTGAATTTGTCCACGGAATCACCACTCTTCAACGATATTTAATTTATTATATCATATTATTTAAAAAAATCCAACTGTTAAAAATTTTTCGGAGGAAATTTGTTTTTCGGAAATAAATGTGATATAATAAAGAGGTTAAAGTGCGTTGCAGAACGCATTTAATTATTCGGAGGTCCGGAAATGAGGAAAAAAACAGTAAAAAGATTTGCCTGTTTTCTGGCTTTGATTCTGACCGGTCTGAATGCTTTCACACTGTTTGCCTCGGCAAACTGGTATGACGACGTTTCGGGCGGCACATATATTGAAATAACAAGTGACAACTTTGTCGCCGATACACTTTGCGGAGTCAAGTCCCTCTATAATAAGACGGGAGTTCAGCCACAGTGCAACGAACTCGTTATGAGGTTTTATTCGGAGGCTTTCGGTCTTGAAGTGATGGCAATCAGCAACACCCTTCAGTATCAGGGACCGGTGATGGTTTCTGACGGCTACGGTTTCCTGAAAACGGAAGCGCCGAAAACCGGAGATGTTGTTTACGCTCCTTCAGTTTTCCGCGACGGCAACGGCGACCACTGGGCAATAGTCAAAAACTATGCAGACGGGAAGATTACCCTGTTTGAGCAAAACGTAGTGTGGAACGGAAAAGCGGGAATTAACAGAACCCTCATTTTTCCTTCCGATAATTATTACGTATTCACACCGATTTCACGGGCGGGATACTCAGCCCCCGCCCTTGCAGAACCGCAGGCAGCTCAAACAACCGTTGCTTCAACTTCCCCGGAGACGACAACATCCGCAACAACCCTCGCGCACACGGTAACTACCATGACTACGATTGCCCCGAAAACATTTACCTCAACGACAAAGGAAGATGAAAAAGAGTCTCCTTCCGACAGCGTTACTCAGCCTGCAACAGTTTCTCCGTCCACTTTTCCCGCCCCTGTTGAAACTCTGTCAAACGAAACTGATTCCCCTTCAGCCTTATCTGAAACACAGTCGGTTCCGATAAGTGAAGAGAACGTTTCGGATATTACATCCTCCGTTCCGGAGGAGACGCTTTTCCCGGTCACGGAAACAGGATACCTTTATACCGAGCCGGAAACGGCAGTTCCTCCGACTTCCCGGAACGAAACCACCCGGGCGGAAGAGGATAATACACAAAAACACATAAGGATTGCCTTTATTGCGGCTTTGTCAGTTGTTGCGGCGCTTATAGCCGGCGTGTCCGTATTTCTGGTAAAGCGCAAATAATCCGGATATTATCGTAAAACCGTTTAAATAGGAGGGACAGACTTGAAAAAAAGAATGCTTGACTATCTCAGACTGATGGAAGAAACGGACTTTGACAGTATGCCTCCCGAAAAACTTCGGGAAGCCAAAAAAGATCTGCTTCTTCAAATCGGTTTTTTTCAGCACGAGCGGCTGATTCATCTGATAGTGACGGTGCTCTTCGCCCTGCTTACCTTTATGGCGCTCGGCCTTGCCCTGACCGGTGACAACGTGTACACCTTCATTCTCGTAGGTGCTCTGCTTATTCTGCTTATTCCATATATCAAGCACTACTATCTGCTTGAAAACGGAACTCAGAAACTATACACATACTACGACAAAATCCTGGAAATCGAAAAAACAGAATAAAAAAATAAATCTGCGAAGCATTATCCTTTGTATGCTTCGCAGATTTTTTCAACCGTATCTTCAACATCGTTGCCGTCGCAATCAATTATTACATCGGCATATTTTTCATAAAGCCGCACCCTTGCGGAATACATTTGCCGAAGGTCCTCGCCGTCTCTGAGCAGAATCCCCCTGGTTTTGATGTTCTTGATTCTGTCCGCCATATTGGCATAACTGATTTTCAAATAAATCACAATTCCGCCGGATTTCAGACTGCGCATCGCATTTTCATAATAAACCGCGCTGCCGCCGGTAGCGATAACCGAGTTCTTATTTGAAAGCTCAGTCAGAATTCTTTCTTCGGTTTCGGAAAAATAACCATTTCCCTTTGTTTCAATTATCTCCTGAAGACCCATATCTTCGTGCGACTGAATCAAAAGGTCGGTATCAACAAAACTTTTACACAACGCCTTTGCGACGAGAACTCCGCAGGTACTTTTGCCGCAACCCGGCATACCTATAAGGACTATGTTTTTCATTCCGTGTCCTCTTTTTTTGCGTGGAAAAACAGCGGCCTTGCATTACTCTTTCCCGCCGAATAAATAATCACTTGATCTCCCTCTTTATAGTCCTTCAGGGAGCGGTTGAAAAGAAAACGCTCAAAAGAAGTGCCCTTGATTTGCTCATTGTTTACCGTAATGACGGCTGATTTGTCTTTCTTTTCTTTGATTGTGCCGTAGTCGCAGAGATAGGGCTTCTTATGCGCCGAGAATAAAAAACCGGCGGGAACAAGCAGGCAGCAGGCTCCGATTAAAATCAAAATACAACCGGGAATTTTCGGAACATAGACAAACCCCAGAACACACAGAGCAATTCCTCCGAGAAAGAAAGCGATTCCCCCCAGAGCGCAATGAATTCTGAACCTTTTGAGAAACAGGCTTGCTTTGAGCTCGGCATAGGCTTTATCATTAAACACAGTCTTCATCCTTTCAGCTTTATCAGTCAATCATTTCGGGTATCTCCGGGTCAAACGCGGGCATAAGTTTCAGTTTGAACAGATTTGCTTTGTGTTTTTTGTCAATAAGCTCTTTTTTATCCGGATTGTCTATCTCGCCTGTTCTGATATATCTGTCAAGCTCGGCATAGGTAAAACCGAGGTTTTCTTCGTCCGTTTTTCCGCAAAGTCCGTCAGACGGCACTTTATCCACCAGTTCACGGGGAAGTCCGAGAATTCTGCCGATTTCCTTAACCTCGGCAACGGTCAGATGCGAAAGCGGACTGAAATCACCGGCGGCGTCTCCGTATCTGGTTGCGTACCCTACCCAGTCCTCAGACAGATTACAGGTATTAGCCACTCTGCCGTTATTGCTTTGGGAAACGGCGTAAAGAGCGGCCATTCTGATTCTGGGCTGCAGATTGACACGGCTTTGCTCGCTGAGCTCAAACGGAATGCTGCCCGTCAGACCTTCAACTGCATCTTTTATATTGACCGTGAAAGATTTTATCCCGAGCGTATCAACAAGCAGATGAGCCATATCAATATCCTTCTGTTCTCCGCAGGGCATCAGCACTCCGATAACCCGGTCTTTGCCGAGTGCCGCAACACAAAGAGCGGCAACAACAGAACTGTCTTTGCCTCCGGATATTCCGACTACCGCATTGCAGTCCTTTCCGTTTTCTTCAAAAAAATCTCTTATCCACCTGACACAGGCGTCCTTCACTTTCAACATATCCGCCAAGAAAATCACACTCACTTTCCCTGATTGCTTTTCGAATTTAAACACAGGCCGACCGCCGTCTTTGTTTCCTGTTTGATTGTATCACATTCTTTTTTATTATTCAATAGCGTGTGAAGCCCGAAGTACGGCAATCTCTCATAAATGCATTACAAGATTGACGCAGAATATTGAAAAAAACGATAACTTTTGTTATTATAGTAAAAATTAATTTGCGGAGGTACACTATGGATATCCGGATACTCAAATTGCTCGCAAAGGATGCGAGAATGTCAATACAGGATTTATCAACCGTTACCGGACTTGATGAGGATACTGTTATTTCGGAAATAACCGAAATGAAAAACGAGGGACTTATCCGCGGTTTCAGAACTGTTATCGACTGGGAAAAACTGGACGAATTTTATGTTTCTGCGGTTGTTGATATCAAAGTAACCCCGAAACCGGGTCTCGGCTTTGAGGATGTCGCAAAAAAAATATCTAAATATCACGAGGTAGAAAGCGTTTATCTGCTCTCCGGCGATTCGGATTTATGTGTAATAGTCAAGTGCAAAACATTCCAGGATGTTTCGCGCTTTGTGGCAAAAGAACTTGCTACAATTGAGAGCGTAACCTCCACAAAAACTCAGTTTGTGATGCGCAGATATAAGGAACTCGATGTTGACCTTGAGGTTACGAATCCCGACGAACGGGGAGTTGTTTCATCTTGCTGAATTACGATAATGTACTGAACTCCACAATTACCGAAATACAACCCTCGGGCATCAGAAAGTTTTTTGACATAGCCGCCACAATGAACGATGTCATATCGCTCGGTGTCGGCGAACCTGATTTCCCCACTCCGTGGAAAATAAGAAACGCCGCAATAAAATCCCTTGAAAGAGGAAAAACGGGATATTCCGCGAACCGCGGGCTTGCCGAACTGCGCAAAGAAATATCACTATATTTTAAAAGAAAATACGGACCGGAATATGATCCGGACAGCGAAATTCTCGTAACTGTCGGCGGAAGCGAAGCAATAGATGCGGCATTGCGCTCGATAATAAACCCGGGCGATGAAGTCATTATACCCCAACCCAGCTATGTCTGCTATGTACCTATGGTACAAATGGCGGGCGGTATACCAGTTATTATCGAAAACAAAGCGGAAAATGATTTTAAACTGTCTGCGGAAGAACTCAGAAAAAAAATAACTCCGAAAACAAAAGCCGTTATCCTGCCTTTTCCCTCAAATCCGACGGGAGCAATAATGGAAAGGGCGGATTACGAAAAAATCGAAAAGGAGATTGAGAATACCGACATTGTCCTCCTTTCGGATGAAATCTATTCGGAACTTACCTTTAACGGCAAAAGACATATTTCACCCGCGGCGGTAAACACACTGAAGGATAGAACAATTGTTATCAACGGTTTCTCGAAGACGTTTTCCATGACAGGATGGCGACTCGGATATACCTGCGGGCCGAAGGAAATAATATCACAGATAACCAAACTCCATCAATACTCCATAATGTGCGCGCCGACCACTTCGCAGTATGCAGCAATCACGGCGCTCAGAGACTGTGATGATGAGGTTGCGGCAATGGCAGAAGAATATGATACCCGACGCAAACTTATGGTCAGAGGCTTCAATTCCATCGGGCTGGAATGCAGAGAACCCGAAGGCGCGTTTTATACCTTTCCTTCAATAAAAACCACAGGTCTTACCTGTGAAGAATTCTGTGAGCGTTTGCTTAATTCAAAAAAAGTCGCAATAGTTCCCGGCACTGCCTTCGGCGCCTGCGGTGAGGGATATGTAAGAGCCTCATACTGCTACTCAACAGACCACATACGCACGGCAATAGAACGGATAGGCGAATTTTTAAAAGAATTAAACAAATAACAGCCTGACGCTTTTTCGAAAAAGGAATAATTCCGATTATTCCTTAATATTTGCTCGGTATGATTCACTTAACCGATGTCAAACGCGAACTCGACAATTATAAAACTAAACCCGGCTGTGAAATCAAGGCAAAAACCGGTGCCGTAATCAAAAATGAAAAGGACAGAATCGACCGATTGAAGTAAAAAATTACTCCCGGCAGTATGAAACGCTGCCGGGAGTTTTTATCGTATGCGATTTTTAATCGGGAACAAAGGCATATATAAATGTGCCGTCGCCGTATGCTACCTCAACTAAACGGCCTTCGCTGAAAATGGGGTATCTCATTCTCATACCGTTCAGCAATTCCGAAATCTCTGTTTGCGAGGTGGCTGTCTTCGCATCTTCGGGTATTAAGCTGTAAGTGTTTTCATTTCCGAATTCGTCAAAATCACTCAGGGTCGGCGAAGGCAAGGATTTGCCGCAGAACATTCCGATGTTGCCGTACTGTATCTGGGAATAATCCGGATTCATTCGGCAGTATCTTACTCTTTCGGGAACAGCGGTACTTTCAAAACATCCCGCCATATTATTCTTCCCGATACAGTCAAGCGTATGCTTCATATTCGCATAAACCGGAAAATAGGCAAGAGAAGAAGTCGTATCCGAAATAGCGTCCGCAACGATTTTGGTATCTTTGTCCGGCGTGTCATCATCGATGTATTTGTACTCAAAGGAAATATAACCTGAAAGCGGTGAGTCTGAAACATAGTCAAGAGGAAGGGTACCGTCTTTGATGTCCGCACCGACAGCGCTTATCAGTTCGCCTTTCTCAGCCTTACCCGACAGTGAGGCGGCATACGTCCTGTTTGAGTAATCGGCGGAATAAAGGCAAACGCCTATATCATCCGATTGCAGTTTCTCATAAGAATTCCCGCCCGGTGAAAGAGCCCCGGCAACCACGTCGATATAGTGCTCGCTCTTGCAAAGAGACATAAGTTTTTTCAGAGAAGCAACCGAGGCCGCATAATACAGTCTCTCATATTTTCTGCCGTTTTTGAGCTCATACTCGAACCTGACCGCAGAAGGAACCGTCATAGAATCTCTGTCAGCATTATCAGATTTTTCCGCCGGAGCTTTTCCGGCTTCCTTTTCAACCGCAAGATTGACGTCATAAATAACACCGATATCCTCCGGTGATGTGAACCCTTTTGTGAGATAACATACACTTGAATATCCCAGAAAATCGGACACGTCGTCTCTGTTAAACACGGTGTATTTTGAATATGTGTCGTTTACTTCGCCGAGGGCGTCGTTGTTGACCGTAACCCCGGCACTGACTATCTCATCCCTGGCGGGAAGCCTGTCAAATGCGGGTATGACTGCCTTAAACACGGAAAAGATAATTGCAAAAATCAAAAGCTCAATCAGAAGGTTTTTAAACCTTTTGCGGAACGCCTTGAGCGACCTCACGCTTATAAGATCGACAACAGTATAGCCGACCGACATAATCACTATACCCGCTATGAAGGTTATCAGGCATTTCGCAAAATAAGAAGTCTCCAAATCAACGGCTACGGTCTCTATAAACAGAGCAGTGAGCGCAGAACCCACAATCACAACGCAAAAGCCTTCAAGCGCCGGGCACGTACCCATAAAACCTGCTTTTTCCGCTTTTCTGCGTTTGAACAAATAGCGGCAAACGGCAGCCAGAATCAATATAACAGCGAGGAAAACAAGAGGCCCTATAAAGTTGCCGGGCAGATAGTCGCCTTTATTCGCAATACGTTCAGAGACTTTTAGGCTTGCCCCGCTCACCATATTGATATCGGACCAAACAGGGAAAAGATAATCCTGAAAATCATACAGCCAATCACTCTTATCAATTATTTCCCCGCATAATTCCTTAAATGTCAAATCGGAACGTATAACACCCAAATAAGGTGAGCCGTAAACAAGGAAAGATGAAAATGTCCTTATAATAAAAGTCAACAAACCGGGAGCACAAACGCATACAGAGCCCATAACAACCGACTCAAACACCGACCCGAGCAGGACCTGAGCCATCGAAATGGCCGTGAAAACATAAAACAGACTTGATGCTATTTTAACTAATATGTATACCGCCTCAAAGAACAGTTCTCGACTCGGACCGAAAAACGCCAGGTTGGCAGCCGTAACCGTCAGAACAGGAACGGCAACACCTATTGCCAGAACGCAAAGGCCTGACAGATACAAAGATGAGAACAGGCTGCCTCTTGAAATCCCGAGGGAGAAGTATACATTCGATGAAGCTTTGCTCATCATAAATCTGAAAATAAACAGCGAAAGAAGAAACGCAAACAGAATCATTAACACGGAAATGAAAAATTCAAAAAGAGGCACTTCGCTTATATCCGTGCGAAAAACATAGACATAATCTCTGAATTCCTGAGCAACCGAAGGAGTATGCTTCAATGCATAACGGTAATTACCGATGATTCTCCAAATACTGCCGTAATATACAAACAGCAGAGCGGCAATGCCTGCGGAGACGAAAAGATGCTTTTTAACATTACTGCCGAAGGTAAAAACCGCAGGATTACGAAAAGATTTCCTTGAAGTCATAGTCTTTCTCCTCCGTTTCTTCAAGAAATATTTCTTCCAGGGTAAGCGGGAATTTTTCAATAATAACAGGATTCATGGCTTTGAGACGCGCCTCGTTTTCATCAGCGTCACCCTTAAGGGAAAGCATAATGATTTTGCCGTCACTGTTAAAGCTCTTTATGTCAAATGAGGCAAAATCAGCTTTGGTTTTTTCATCCGTAAACACAAGCCTGAACTTACATCTGTCGGCGCTGATATCGTCAACCGAGCGATTCATAATTATCCTGTTGCCGTCAAGGATGGCAACCCTGTCGCAGATATCCGCGATCTCGTGAAGATTGTGAGACGAAATGACAACGGAAGAATTCTTTTCGGCAACATAATCAACCACCATTGAGTTCATTAAGTTTCTCTTAGCCGGGTCAAGTCCGTCAAAAGATTCATCCAGCAGTAAAACACCGGGATTGCAGGCAAGGCCGAAAATCACCTCTGTCTGTCTCTGCATTCCTTTTGAAAATGAATTCAGCTTCTCTTTCCTGTCAAGATTCAGGATATCACAAAGCTTGTAAAGGGTATCAAAACTGAAACCGGGATAGTAACCGGCATAAAAACCTGCGCTTTTTTCTATAGTTGTGAAAGGCTCAAACCATATATCATCCGGCGCATAAAAGAGTTTTTGACGCACTTCGGGGCATATAAAAGAATCCTTCCCGTTCATCAACACCTCACCTGAATCGAGGCGGTAGACTCCCGCCATGGATTTAAGCAGCGTGGTCTTCCCCGCTCCGTTACAACCGACAAGGCCGAAAACCGAACCGTCACCGACCTCAAACGAAACAGAGTCCAGAATCGTTTTCGTGCCGAATTTCTTTGAAGCATTTTTTACCGAAATCACTTTTCCTCACCTCCGTAAATATCATTGAGAATCTCGATAATCTTTTCCCTTGTTACCCCGAGCGCTCTGGCTGTAACAAAATCATTGGTGATGTCCCTGGTAATCTTGGATGTCACCGCGGGATTATCGAGCGCACCCTCGCTTACAAAGCAACCGGTACCCGGTACGGTATGAATCAATCCGTTGATTTCAAGCTCTGAAAAAGCTTTTTTAACGGTATTAACATTTACTGAGGTATCGGATGAAATCTGCCTTATTGAGGGCAGCTTGTCCCCTCCGGAATAAACTCCGAGGCGTATGAGAGTAATTATCTGATTCTTAATTTGCTCATATACCGGCACCCTGCTTTGTTTGTCAACCGAAATCAAGTTACCACCTCCGTATAACTGTGCTATCTCAGCTATCACAGTTATATCTTACTACTCTTTTTCCGCGCTGTCAATAGATTTTCAAAAATTTTTTAACCGGGAACCGTCAAACATTGCCGCAAAACAGAATGATAATAAGATAACCGGACTGCAGGATAATGCAGCCCGGTTTTATCAATATTTTTTTATTTGCTTTCTGCGTTACTTTCTTCCCCTTTTTGCTTTTTCCTGTTTCTGCGTTTCTTAATCAGTTTACGCAAAATGAGTATAACAGCTGTTACACATACAGCAAAAATCGCGATAAACGGCAGAGAACTGATAAACCATATACCTAGTCTTCTTAGTCCGTGGGCTATGGAGTAAAGATTATCCGAAAGCCGCCTGCCTATCTCCGCAAAGAAGCCCTCCTGCTCCGCGGCAGTCTCTCTCTCAACCTCATTGATATCGAGTGTGACAGTTGAGTATGAAACGAGGCTGTCAAAGGTTTTCATTCTTGCTTTACAGCTTTCCAGGTCGGAATTAACCTCGCTCAGACGTGTTTGTATTTCAAGAGTCTCACTGACGTTTTTTGCCTTACTCATAAGGTCTATAAGAGCCTTCTGCTCGGCTTCAAGCGATTTTATTCTGCTCTCGGTATCAACGTAATCGCCGGTTATATCGCTTACGCTGACATTCTTTGAGGTGACTGTGGCAATTTCGGAAATATCGGATATAAAGCTTTCAAATGCTTCCTCGGGAATTCTGACCGTTATTTCAGCGTTGCGGTTGCCGGACGAATAATAGGAGTTTCCGCTTATGTATGATGATTCGGTGTAACCCTTCAGGGCTGTAACCTTTTTATCAACGGCGGTAACAAATGAGTCAAACTCCTTTGTCTGAATATCAAGATTTGCTTTTCTTACGAGTTTTCTCGTTCCGGCGTCTGTGATAACATCTTTCTTTTCTTCTGTGCTTACGGATTTTGAATTCTCCTGCGCACTGCTGCTGAATCCGTATTCAACGTCATAGTCTGCCGCTTCGGCGCCCGATACATATTGCCGCGCATTATCCGCGCTTTTTGCTCCGCAGGCGGCAAAAGACAGAGAAACAAACAGCAATGCCATTATTACAGATATTATTTTGAATGTTTTTTTCATAACAGATCACCTCATCAGTTTATTTATATATGAATACCGGAGAGGAAACGGTTATTTCACCGTCGGAGGAAAAATCAGGAACGGTCTCTCCGAATACAACCGTTATTACGTCGTCAGAATCAAGGACTGACGCATCAATATTAGTGATAAAACGGGACGGAATATTCAATGTGATATTTCCGTACTGCCCGGTAAACAGCAGAACTTTTATCTCTTCGCCGCTGTTTTCAGTCACCTCTCCCCGGTAAACCGGAACAGTGAAAGCGCCTGCAGCCTCCTGACCTGAAGATGAATCACTGTATGCATACTTTTGATTGTCCTCGAAACCCGCTTCATAGTTTTTATCTGCGGAAGTCTCTTTTGACCTGCCCATTTTGAAACCGGAACCTATTCCTATACCGGCAATCAGCGCTACCGCCAGGCAGGCGGCAAGGGGCAAAATAATTTTTGCGGGAAATCCCGGCGTCTTATTTCTGTTCTTTCTTTCATTCGCAAAGTCTTCGGACTCCGCAATCAGTTCTTCATCTATACCGCCGATTGCTTTAACTATATCCATATTTGTCATTATAAATTCCCCTCCTCAAGCACCTTTTTGAGTTTTTTGCGCGTGCGCGAAAGGATGGTAAGGACATTGTCTTCTTTAAGGTTATATTTATCAGCTATCGTTCCCGTTGACTCAGAGAAAAAGTATCTGCGGATAAAAACGCTTCTGTCCCTCTTTGACAGGGTTCTCAAAAATGAATTGATTCTCTCCTCAAGTTCGCGTAAGATGACGCTCTCCTCGGTGTTTGCGCCGGAAGGGACACATTCGCCTATTTCATCAAAGGCAACACAGCTTTTTGCGCGTTTTTTTGCCATTCTGTAGTTTAATCTGTTGATCGCCGAGTTTCTTGTAATTTTAGCCAGAAATGCAGAAAAAATCTTCGGCCTTACGGGCGGAATGGAATTCCACGTTTTCAACCATGTGTCATTGACACATTCCTCGGAATCAAGCCTGTCTGAGAGAATGTTATTTGCGACAGTGAAGCAGTAATCCCCGTATTTTGTCTGGGTTTCACCGATTGCTCTCTCGTCTCTGGCGAAATACAACTCAATTATTTCGTTATCCTGCAAGAACTTCACCTCCGGAATGCCCTTCACCTTTAATGACAGCATACGATTGTGTTTCTGACAAATATTTTAGCATATTTTTTGGCGTTTTACAACATTGACAATTTATATATAAACCATTATACTGGGTTAAGAAATAAATAAAAAAGGAAGTGACTTTATGGCAAAAATCATTTCTTTACTTATGGCATTAATAATGTTTGCTTTTCCTTCTTTTAATGTTCCCAAAACCGCAAAGAACACTGAAACGATGAAAACAGACTATGAATATGTATTTGTGCACGGTCTGAGCGGCTGGGGAAGTTACGACTTTGTCAATAAGCTTTTACCGCATTGGGGCCTTACAACCGGTGACATGATGAAGTACCTCAGAGCTCGCGGTTTCAGCTGCCACAGCGCTTCTGTCGATCCACAGGGCAGCGCCTGGGACAGAGCGTGCGAACTGTACGCACAGCTTGCGGGAACTGTTGTTGACTACGGCAAAGCTCATTCGGAAAAATACGGTCACGACCGTTTCGGCAGGGATTTCTCAAAAAATCCGCTCATAAAGTCATGGAATAATACGGATAAAATCAACCTTCTCGGCCACTCCTTCGGAGGAGCAACCGTAAGACTGCTCGCCGCGCTGATGGCAAACGGCAGTGAAGAAGAAAGAAACGCCACCGAAGAAAATGATATATCTCCTCTTTTCACCGGAGGCAAGGCGGACTGGATATACAGCGTGACCGCCCTCGCAGCTCCGACAAACGGCACCTCCGCCTACGGATTCGGAGACCCGGATATACTGCTTGAAAATCACGATTGCGCAGATTACGATATGTATATTGACAAAGCACTGGCTCTTAATGAAACCATGCCTGTTATGGACTGCACCTATTATTTCGCCGTTCCGTGCAGCTCAACCGAAAAAAACGAAGACGGCACATATACCCCCGTAAAAGGGATTAATGAGCCTATGATGATATCCTCGGCAGAAAGGATGGGAAAAACAACCGGCGTCACTCCGGAAGGTTTTGTTGTTGATGAATCCTGGCTCGAAAATGACGGTCTTGTCAATACTGTTTCCGCCGGCGCACCGTTCAATGCTCCGTCTCAGCCGCTTGATAAAGAGAATATCCGGCCCGGGGTCTGGAATGTAGCCCCTGTTTATTCCGGAGACCATATGGCGCTCATAGGAGATCTTGTTTACCCGAAATCAGTCAGGGAGTTCTATGTTGACTGGCTGAATATGATAAATGCAATTTAAAAGGAGACAAGCAAAAATGAAAAAAACACTGTCACTCGTTCTCAGTCTGGTTATGATGCTTTGCTGCATCCCGGTTTTACCCGGCGCGGCGGCGCTTGATGCCACACCGTCTGACGCGCCTTCGGGAGAACTGAAATTCAGCCCCGACGGCAAGTTCAGAATTATGATGTTTGCAGACTCCCAGGACAATGAAGATCTCGAAGAAACGACTGACCGGCTTATGTGCGAGGCTCTTGATAAATATAAACCCGACCTTGTTGTCTATCTCGGCGACAATACAGTTGCCGACGGCTATGACAATCAGTATAAAGCCATTGAAGCCGTGACAAAGCCCGTACGTGACAGAGGCATACCCTATTCTATCGTTTTTGGCAATCACGACCAGGAGCATGACGTTACAAAGGAAGACCTTCTCAAAATTTATCAGGATCTCGGCGGATGTCTCACTTATGATGCCGATCCCTCAATTTACGGCTGCGGCAACTGCAATCTGCCTATTAAGTCTTCCGACGGGTCAAAGACAGCGTTTAATCTCTGGTTTATCGACTCCGGCTCCCAGAATACCGACGAAGGTGCGTCGGGCTACGATTACGTTCATCCGGATCAAATTGAGTGGTATAAGAAAACCGCAAAAGCACTTGCGGAAGAAAACGGCGGAAAAGTTGTTCCGGCGATGGACTTCCAGCATATCGTTATACCCGAAATCTATGATAAAATACATGTTAAGCTTCCGTTCTCACTCGGTAAGCTCTCAATTCAGAACGCCGGCAACAGTTACTCGCTTCTGCCGATATTTACATCTCTTAACGGTTACTGGCTTGAGCATCCCTGCCCTCCCAATGTTTATGACGGTCAGCTTGATGCCTGGGTTGAGACAGGTGATGTTATTGCGGAGTTCCACGGCCACGACCATACCAATACATATCGGGTTAACATCGACGGTGTTGACATAATAAACGTTCCTACCGTCGGCTGTAATTCCTACTCAAAAGACATAGACAGAGGTGTGGGCCTTATCACACTCGATGAAAACGATACATCAACATACGAATACGAATTGCTCAACATATATGATTTTGCTCTTGCAAACGATTCAAAAATCTGCGAAGCAGAGGGCGGAAAGAGCAAGGCTTATTATGCACTCTGCAAAATCCTGGACTCTGCTATTCAGGTATTTTTCTCAATTACCTCCGCATTATGATGATTTCAAAGGAGCTTGAAAATGAAAAAGCAGCTTAAAAGAGCAATCAGCTTTGCCGTCTGCCTGATAATGGTGCTGTCTGTATGCTGTGTCGGCGTTTCTGCCGCTGACACAAAAAGAACATCCTGCGGTGATGACTGTCCTTTTTATCCCACAATCATCATCCCCGGTCTCGGGCAGTCAAGCGTTGTGGTTACAAACGACAACGGCGAACCCTTAATCAATAAGGACGGAGAAAAGGTATCTGCCTTTCCGGCATACGTACAGGTCAACAAAATAATCAGGCGAGTTCTTTTGCCCGCCGTTTTCAGCCTTTTTTCCCAGCACGACCTTGGGCTTTCAGGCGCGGTTGCAGATGCTATATACGATGCATTTTCGATAAACGCCTGCGACCTTAATGCACAGACATCAAAAAACGTCAAAACAGAGTTTTATCCCTATTCGCTTGCCGAATGCTCTGAAAGCGAACTTGATGTAATAAATCATCATATTCCGTTTAACAAATACCCGACTGACCTGCCGAATGACCACATCTACTACTTCACATATAATTCATTCGGCAATCACATTGACCTTGTGGATCAGCTCTACGATTACATTCAGATGGTCAAGGCTCAGACGGGGCACGACAAGGTTACCATCGTGCCTATCAGCCAGGGCGGCTCGATTGCAAGCGCAATGTTTGAATATCATCCCGAGGTTATTGACGATCTGCACAAGGTTCTGTTTATTGTTCCGGCGCTTGACGGTTCAACGATAATCGGCGATGTCTTCAATGACCGTGTAAACTTCCTTGACAGCGACTATCTTTATCATGGTTTCCTGGAAGAGCTGACCTTGCTCGACGAGCATACCGCCGCCCTGATTGAAATCCTCTTGAGGATCCTCCCGGATGAAATAATCATGAGCAGCCTTGAAAAAGGAGTCAAGCGGCTGGTTGAAGAGGTGCTTATCCGTTCAACAAGTATGTGGGCACTCTGCCCGTCCGGCGATTATCCGAGTGCCGCGGAGAAATACCTTTCTTCGCCCGAAATGGCGGAGATACGCAGGCAGACCGACAGATACTATCAGGCACAGCTTCACGCAAAAGATAATATTCAAAAAATGCTTGACGCAGACATTCCGGTTCTGGAAGTTGTTGAATACGACTATCCGATGATTAATGTCGGTAAAACCTGGAACACTCAGAACGCCGATTTTATAATTCATGTCAAATCGACATCCATAGGCGCCGAACTTGCAAACTGCGGTGAAACTCTTCCCGAGGGATATGCCCAGAAAAACACCTATTGCAACGATCCGTCTCACAATCACATTTCACCGGACAGAGTTGTGGACGCTTCAACCGGACTTCTTGCCGACACAGCCTTCTACTTTGACAATCAGCGGCATGACCTTACACAGCACAACAACGCCATCCTTATGCTTGCGATGGAAGTTATAGCGCATGATGATATCAAGGATGTCTATTCCGATCCGAGGTTCCCGCAGTTCAATGTGGGCAGAGACGTGAGAGTTATTGAAGTTCCCCTTGAAGCGGCAAAACAGGCAAAACGCTCCTCACTTTCCGAAAGCGAAGCGGAGGAACTTGATGCGGCAATCGCAGAAGCAGAGGAACTGCTCAAAAAAACCGTTGTCGCACAAGGAGAATATGACGCGTGCGCTCAGAAGCTGAATTCCATTCTCGATAAAACGGGAATAAAAAAGGCAGAGAAAGAAAAGGATCCGACAACCCTTCAAAAGATCAGCAATCTGCTCTATGACAAATTCGGAAGCAACGGGTTCTCGGAAATACCTAAACTGTTTATTAAGAAACTGTTTAATGACCTGTTCAATTCTCTTACAATAAAAATCTGAATATAAAAAATAACGGCAGCCTTACGGCTGCCGTTTGTGGTTATAAACCAATTGTTATCGAATTTATCAGCCCGCAAATGAGCCGAGGAATTCGAGAATAGCGGCGATAAGAGATGTAAGATCGCCGTATGCGACAGCAAAGTCAGCAGATGTGCCGAAGCCGCCGGCAACAAGATTAAGCAAAGCTACGATAGTGTCGAGAAATCCCATAGTGCGCGAACTCCTTTCTGTAATCAATTCCGTTAGGATATACTAACTACTTTGTATGTTATCATATTGAAACTGTTATGTCAATATTTTTTTTAAAATTATTAACAAATCCAAACTGCTGTATGAAAGAAAAAACTGCTGCCGGTTAATCCCGGCAGCAGTCGGATGAAACACTATCGGATTACTTTCCGAAACGAAACAGACTTTGTCTCTGAATCAATAGTTTTCTGCGTTAATCTCAAAATAGCTCTGAGGATGAGCGCATACGGGGCAGATTTCAGGAGCTTTCTCACCGATAACAATGTGACCGCAGTTTCTGCATTCCCAGATTTTGACTTCGCTCTTCTCAAATACCTGAGCGGTTTCAACGTTTTTAAGAAGTGCACGGTAACGCTCTTCGTGATGCTTCTCAATAGCGGCGACCATGCGGAATTTCTTTGCGAGCTCGGGGAAGCCTTCTTCTTCGGCTGTTACAGCAAAGCCTTCGTACATATCGGTCCACTCGAAGTTTTCACCCGCGGCGGCGGCGCCGAGATTATCGGCTGTGCTGCCTATACCGTTGAGCTCCTTGAACCACATTTTGGCGTGCTCTTTTTCGTTGTCGGCGGTTTTAAGGAAGAGAGCTGCTATCTGCTCGAAACCTTCCTTCTTTGCCTTTGAAGCAAAGTATGTATATTTATTTCTTGCCTGAGACTCACCTGCAAAGGCAGCTTCAAGATTTTTTTCGGTCTTGGTGCCTGCGTAAGGGTTGCTCATAAGCACAAGTTTGTCACCTGTTGCTTTGCAAACGGGGCATACGGGTTCAGCGCCGTCTTCGACTTCAAAAATTTTTCCGCAAACAAGACATTTGTAAGTTTTCATAATTCTTATCCTCCGTTAAGATTTCCACAGTGAATGAAGATTGCAATAAGCATAAACCGCCTCTACCTCATCGCCTTCGCAAATGGCAAAGCATACCTTTGGCTCGGAGCCGGGTTTGAGCGCCTTACGCTGATTTCCTGATGTTGTCTGAAGGGATATCCATTCAATGTAATGCTCCTCGAGCATAGGATGGGGAACCGAACCGACAGTGACGGTAACGATCCCGTCTTTGACCTCATAAACGGGAACATGCTTCTCAACAGCAGCGTCTGTTGTTCCGGGAATGATTTCCTGCATCTTTTCACCGCAGCATATAACCGGAACTCCGGTTTCCTTAACAACGGCGATAATCTTACCGCAATGGGCGCATCTGTAAAACTTCATTTCCATAGTTCTGCCCCCCTTATTCTTCCGAGAACATATCTTTACCTACTCCGCAAACGGGGCAGACAAAGTCGTCCGGAAGGTCTTCAAATTTTGTGCCGGGAGCTATACCGTTGTCGGGATCACCGACAGCTTCGTCATATTCCCAGCCGCAGGCATCGCAAATGTACTTCATTATGATTTCTCCTTTTCTATATCAGATTAGGGCTCTGACCGTAAACGGCTGCCCTTATTTAACCGATAGGTTCAAAATCGGCGGCTCCGTGTTTGCAAAGCGGACAGACAAAATCATCCGGCAATTCATCACCTTCATAAACATAGCCGCAAATCTTACATACCCAGCCCTTTTTGCCTTTTATTTCGGGCTTGGGTTTAACGTTATCCTGATAGTAGGTATATGTCATGGTTTCCTTATCGGAAATAACCCTTGCCTCCGTAACTGAGCAGATAAACATACCGTGGGTACCGAGATCGACATACTGCTCAACTTTCAGAGACATAAATGCGTTGATGTATTTCGGCAGGAAAACCAAACCGTTATCTGATCTGAGAGGCTCGCAATTCTCAAATTTGTCAACATTTCTGCCGCTTCTGAAGCCGAACGATTCAAACACCTTGAACGGAGCTTCAACCGACAGGCAGTTGACATTCATTATCCCTGTCTGCTTTATCACATGGTGTGAATAGTTGTCTTTATTGATACAAACCGCCACTCTGTTGGGAGCGTTGGTCACCTGCGAAACAGTGTTGACAATCAACCCGTTATCTTTTTTGCCGTCATTCGAGGTCACGACATAGAGTCCGTAACCTATCTTAAATAAAGCGGTAAGGTCATTTTTGTTTGCTGTCTCACTGCTCTGCGCGATATAGTCCCTGCAAAGCTCACCGGCAAGATTCTCAATCTGCTCCTTACTGCTGTCATTGAGCGCCGAGGTAATTCTTACAGTGGTTTCGGTAAAGGTCAGGTTTTTGCAGTTTTCAAGCATTCCTCTCATAACCTTTGCGGCAAGAGGCGCCCAGGAGCCATTCTCAATCAGAGCGACGGTTTTGTTCTTAAATCCGCGCTCAGTGAGATGATTGATAAATTCACGCATAAAGGGGAAAATATCTGCGTTATAAGTTGTTGTGGCGAGAACTATTTTGCCGTATCTGAAAGCGTCCTCAACACATTCGGCCATATCGCTTCGGGCAAGATCATTGAGCACCACCTTGGGGCAGCCCTTGGCCTTGAGCTTTTCCGCAAGCAGTTCTGCCGCTCTCTGAGTGTTGCCGTAAACAGAGGTATAGGCTATCACTATCCCCTCGCTCTCAACACCGTAGGATGACCAGGTGTCATAGAGGCCGAGATAATAACCCAGGTTCTCGGTCAGAATGGGTCCGTGAAGAGGGCAGATGGTTTGTATATCAAGCGAGGCTGCCTTTTTGAGCAGCGCCTGGACCTGAACTCCGTATTTACCTACGATGCCGATATAATACCTTCTTGCCTCGCAGGCCCAATCCTCGTCGGCGTCAAGCGCGCCGAATTTACCGAAAGCATCCGCGGAGAAGAAGACCTTATCAGTGCTGTCATAGGTCATCATAACCTCCGGCCAGTGAACCATCGGAGCAGCTACAAAGTTTAATGTGTGCTTTCCGAGAGAAAGTGTGCTGCCGTCCGCAATAACCAAGCGTCTGTCCTCAAATTCGTCGCCGAAAAAGTTCTTCATCATCGTGAATGCTTTTGCCGAGGAAACGACGGTTGCGGAAGGATAGGCTTTGAGAAAGTTGACAATGTTCGCGGAATGATCGGGTTCCATATGCTGAACGATAAGATAGTCCGGCGAGCGCCCTGCAAGAGCATCGGCAACATTATCAAGCCACTCGTGCGTAAACTTTTTGTCAACTGAATCCATAACCGCTGTTTTTTCGTCAAGGATAACATACGAGTTGTAAGCCATCCCGTTGGGAACAATATACTGCCCCTCGAAAAGGTCAATAATGCGGTCATTAACACCTACATAAATAATATCGTTTGTAATCTTCATCTTTTCATCCATGCCTGAGTAATTCTTCAATTTGTTCTTTTGATTTGTAACCTACATCCGAAGCGGTCATTTTGCCGTTCTTGATTACGGCAACCATCGGGATCGCCGAAATATTGAACATATTTGCAAGAACAGGTTCTTCATCAACGTTTATTTTTCCGACTTTAATTCTGCCGTCGTATTCATCCGCTATTTCTGAAATTATCGGGGAAAGCATACGGCATGGCCCGCACCACTGTGCCCAGAAATCAAGAAGTACCGGTATATCCGATTCAAGAACTTCCTTTTCAAAAGCGGCAGTTGTGATTTTTATCTCAGCCACGGTTTAATCCTCCTTGGATTTATAGTAAAGCATACAATGACAAAAGCCCTCAAAATCCGGGTCTTTTATCTGATTTCTGAATTCTTCGCACATACATTTTGTTTCGGGTGTGCGCTCTCTTCTGCAAGGGCAGTAACCGCCCGTTTGTTTAAGGCCTTCCTTGACGGCGGCCGCAGTTTCTTTATCGGGATTAAGCAGTATTTTCATAATCGCAATATTTATTCCTCATTTTTTCCCTGAAAAACCGCTGAGCGGGCTTGACAAGTTACAAGTATTATAATATCATTAGGTTAATAAGTATGTTGTTTTAACAACGGAAGGGAAATTTTGTGAATAATGCGGATTTATACGGCCTCGAAGTCTTCAGCGGAATCTCTCACAGGGATATTGACGAACTGGCCCACCGCCTCGGAGCAAATTCGAGACGGTTCAACAAGGACGAATTCATCCTCAGCAGCGGGTCAGAAACAAACGAAATCGGCATTGTGCTTAAAGGAAGCGTACTGACGGAGTCAACCGATACTTACGGTAAAAAGACAATCTACTGCCTGACAGAAAAAAACGGGTTTTTCGGTGAAATCTGTTTCGGCACGCATATGCCTATTACCGCCGATATTGTGGCGGCAGAGGACTGCGAAATAATCTTTATCGGCTTTCCGGATTTTTCTGGTATCTCGGGAGTCAAACCCGCCGTTTCATATGTTTTTATAAGTAATCTTTTCCGCCTGAGCGCAAAAAACAACTCACTGCTTGCCGACAAAATAGCGGATACCTCGGCAAAGACAATAAGAGGCCGCGTTATGTCTTTCCTCTCCCGGAAAAGAAACGAGCACGGCGACAGTTTCCTGATTCCCTATGACCGCCAACAGCTGGCGGAATACCTCGGAATTGACAGGAGCGCTCTCTCTAATGAACTGTCCAAAATGAAAAAGGACGGTCTGATAGACTATAAGAAAAACAGTTTTAAACTGACAAAAAAATACAGAAAGCACCTGTGACGGTGCTTTCGGAACGGAGCAGATTATTATGACAATTACTGCGCATTCCGGAGCGTTTGATACCCCGGACAATTCTCTTGAATTCGTCAGAAAAGTTCTTGATGAAAACTGTGAGATTTTTGAGATAGACGTGACCTTCCGCCCGGAAGGCACACCCGTTATCATTCACAAGGGCAGTCCCGGCAGTAATGAGGGCATACTTCTTGAAGACGCATTCTCTCTCTTATGTGAGAACGGTAGTATACAGTTGAATCTTGACCTTAAGTCAACCGCCAACCTTCCGGCTGTCGATGAACTCCTGAAAAAATACGGGCTCAGCGACCGGGCCTTTTTCACCGGTGTCGGAAAAGAATGGGCCGAAACGGTCAGAGCCAACTCTTCACTGCCCTATTATATCAACGCCGATATCCCCACTTTCCTCAGAAATTACGGCAAGTCAGTAAGAAAATGCGCAAAGGAAACCAAAGACTGCGGAGCGATAGGTTTAAATACCCATTATCCAAATATCAAGGGCGACGCGGTAAAAATATTTCACGAAGAAGGTCTGCTTGTCTCTGTCTGGACAGTCAATGATGAAAAAAATATAAAGAAAATGCTTGCTTGCGGTGTTGATAATATTACTTCACGTCATCCCGATCTTGTCAAAAAATGTATCGCTGACTGAATCCGGCTTAAACAGAGCAAAAATAAAATCCTTGTTTCGGGCAAAGAATTCACGCGCGCTGTCATAAAGCTGAGAATCGTATTCATTCGGCATTGCCTTAACTCCGACTGCATCAAGACCGAAACTTTTCGCCAGGAAAACCGCCCGGTAAAGATGATAGTCCGAGGTCACAATAAGCACTTTATTCAACTTGAAAACGTTCCTGACCCGGTAAATGCTCTCATAAGTTGAAAGGCCCTCTTCATCAAAGGCTATGTCTTTCTCAGGCACTCCGTTTTCCACGGCATAATTTTTCATTACGCTCACTTCGTCGTAGTAATCCGAAATACCGTCCCCGCTCATGAATAAGGTATCCGAAACGCCGGAAAAATACAGACCGATTGCGCGGTCAAGACGGTCCTTGAGCATAACTCCGGGTCTGTTGCCTCTGACCGAGCATCCGAGCACCAAAATGCAATCATATCCGCTTCCTGCTTCTTCAGCTTCAACGATTTTCCCGTAAGAAAACCCGATAACGGTGAAGTTGACGGCAACTGCCCATATTATAACAGCGGCAATAATCAGGGCCGCAGTTTTTATAATCAATCCGATAATCTTTTTCATATTCTCCTCTGCGTGTCTGATGCAGCTCTGTCTTTTTTCTCTTAACCCGGATTATAGCACGGCTCACGCGATTTTTTCAATAAAAACCTGAGAAAACCCGCTCTGCAAAAAAAGGAAAAATAACACTTGATTTTTTCACTGTGATTGTTTATAATACATTCGCATCAAGTTGATAAAACTTTGATCTGTTTGGAGAGTTGTCCGAGCTGGTCGAAGGAGCACGATTGGAAATCGTGTGAACGCCATAAACGTTCCGAGGGTTCGAATCCCTTGCTCTCCGCCAAGAAAGAACCTCGCTTGTGAAACAAGCGAGGTTCTTTCAATGAAATTCATTCCTTCGGAATGAGTGAAAAATTTCTTCGGAATATGAAATCACTTCGTGATGAAATATGCTTCGCATATGATGAATGAATATCATTTTATATTTGGTTATTTTTTTCTCTGTAAAAATGTGATATAATGAACCCGACAAATCGGGATTTGTCGGGATTGTATAAATAATCGCCTTCGTTTTGATGGCGATTATTTTGCATATCTCGCTTTGTATTCCTCTCCCCAAGTCCACAGACTGTCCAAAATCGGTTTTAAGGTCATTCCAAGCTCCGATAATTCGTACTCAACCCTCGGCGGCACCTCTGCATAAACAGTACGGATAACTAAGCCGTCCGCTTCCATTTCGCGAAGCTGTGCGGTTAATACCTTTTGCGATACTGAGCCGACAGAGCGTTTGAGTTCGCCGAAGCGCTTTTTGCCGTCAATTAAATCCCTTAAAATCAACACTTTCCACTTGCTGCCGATGAGCGTTAAGGTTGTTTCAACAGGGCAAGCAGGGAGAGAATTGATGCCATTTTTTGCGTCCATTTTATTTTCCTCCAAAAAATTTTCAGCCGAAAAGCCGCATAAATACACAATAGTTACTTTTTGGTAACTACGGCACTTTATTGTGCTTACTTTACATAGTATACCAACTGCGATACAATTTAGTCAAGAGGTGAGAACAAATTCACCTCGAAAACAAATTTTATTTCGGAGGTCATTAAAATGAAAATTGCAGTAGTAGCAGCCGCAGGAAAAGCCGGCAGAAGAATCGTTAAAGAGGCAAAGGACAGAGGCCTTGAGGTAACCGCATTTATCAGAAAAGAAGCGGAAATTGACGGAGCGGATAAAACCGTTGTCCGCGATATCTTTGAAATCACCAAAGAAGATCTGGCAGGATTTGACGCAGTAGTTGACGCTTTCGGCGCATGGACAAAGAATGTGCTTCCTCAGCACAGCACAACACTCGCTCATCTTTGTGATGTTCTTTCGGGAACAGATACAAGACTTCTGGTAGTCGGCGGTGCAGGCAGTTTGTATGTAAACCCGGAGCATACAGTATGCGTAGCCGACACTCCCGATTTTCCCGACATCTTCAAGCCGCTTGCAAACGCAATGGCAAAGGCTCTCGGAGAGCTTCGTGAAAGAGCCGATGTTAAGTGGACCTATATAAGCCCTGCCGGAGATTTTCAGGCGGACGGCGAAAAAACAGGCAGATATATTCTTGCGGGCGAGGAATTAACGCTCAATGCGGCGGGCGAAAGCGTAATCAGCTATGCCGACTATGCAATCGCAATGGTCGATGAAATTGAAAAAGGCAACCACATTCAGCAGAGAATATCCGTTGTTAAGGAATAAATAAATCATAAAAAATGCGTAACGGGTACCGCCTGTTGCGCATTTGTGATATAATATGGGCGGTGATACTATGACACAGTCGGAAAGAAGATTATATTTAATCAAAGAATTACTTGCCGAAAGCAGCAGATTAAGACATTATGAGCCTGAAACGATGAGCAATCAGGAGCAAAAGGACTTACTGCGTTCGCTTATGAATATCCGTATGCCCGCACCGGTCAGTGATGAGTTTATTCGCATTCAGGATGAATATTTAAAAACCGAGCTTTCAGACAAAGGCATAACCGGCATTGAAAGCCTTACTCCCATTGAGAAAGGTATATATCTTTGGCAGGGTGATATAACTACGCTGAAATGCGATGCGATTGTAAACGCGGCCAATTCTCAGCTGCTCGGCTGTTTTCATCCGCTTCACAACTGCATTGATAACTGTATTCACACTTATTCGGGCATTCAGCTCCGTAATAACTGCAACGAACTGATGCTGAAACAAGGTTATGAAGAACCGACAGGTCAGGCGAAAATCACCCCCGCATATAATCTGCCGTGTAAGTTCGTTATTCATACCGTCGGACCGATAGTGAACGCTAATCTTACTGATGAACACAGGAATCTGCTTAAGTCCTGTTATTTTTCCTGCCTCAAATGTGCCGAAGAAAACGGACTCATAAGCATTGCCTTTTGCTGTATCTCAACGGGCGTGTTCGGCTATCCGCAGAGAGATGCGGCGGAAATAGCGGTCAATACCGTCAGAGAGTATATAAAGCAAAGCGATATTAAAGTAATATTCAATGTATTTAAAGACGAGGACAGAATTATTTATGAAAACCTACTTGGATAAAATCAAAGAATTAAAACAGGCAATCGCCGAAGCGGACTGTGTTTTTATCGGTGCAGGCGCGGGGCTTTCGACCGCTGCGGGTCTGACTTATTCGGATGAACGATTTGATAGATACTTTCCCGATTTCAAGGAGAAATACGGTATTACAGATATTTATTCGGGAGGGTTTTATCCGTTTGAAACGCAGGAGGAATACTGGGCCTGGTGGAGCAGACACATTTATGTTAACCGCTATATGCCCATTCCGAACGACACCTATGAAAAACTGCTCGGGCCGATTAAGGATAAAGACTATTTCGTGCTGACAACAAATGTTGACCACTGCTTCCAGCGGGCAGGGTTTGACAAGGAGCGTCTGTTTTACACGCAGGGCGATTACGGTTTACTGCAATGCTCCGTGCCGTGCCATCAAAAGACCTATGACAATGAAGAAGCAATCACAAAAATGTATGAGTCACAGCGGAATATGAAAATCCCGACAGAACTTATCCCAAAATGCCCGGTCTGCGGTAAGCCGATGACAACCAATCTCCGCGCGGATGATAAATTTGTTCAGGATGACGGCTGGTATGCCGCCAATAGCCGTTATGAAGAATTTGCAAAAAAGGCACTCGGCAAAAAGACGCTATACCTTGAACTCGGTGTCGGTTACAACACTCCTGTTATTATCAAATACCCCTTCTGGCGGTGGACATATCAGAATGAAAATGCAACCTATGTATGTATTAACAAGAATGATGCAGATGCGCCTTCAGAGATTAAAGAACGCTCAATATGCATTGACGGGGATATACGGCAGGTTATCGCAGACTTAACCAATTAACCGGATTCCGGTTTGCGGGGCAAAAACAATTTAATAAGCAATGTGCCGCTCACTTATTGTGGGCGGCACTTTTACGCCTTCTGCGGCATTTTATTTTAAGTCCGTTTTTTTGAACATTATTTTATGCTATAATTATAATGAAGCAGGGTCGAAATAATTTAAAAAGGAGGCGTAAGCTATGGCAGAAGAATATCTCCCCGGTACAATCGGAGAAAGAATAAGAGATTTGAGAAAAGAAGCGAAGCTGAATCAGGAGGAATTTGCTGAGATTATAGGTATCAGCAGAAGTACACTCGGCGATATTGAATTGGATAAAAGGTCCATATCATCAGCAACCGCCCTGGAGATTGCGAAGTATTTCAATGTGTCCGTTGACTTTGTTCTGGCTAAAACGGATAACCCGAAAGTAATTAATTATGACCTTAAGGTGCTGGGGCTTACGCAGGAATCAGCTGATAAGCTTTATACCGGTCAGGTCGATGCCGGCGTTCTTAATCTCCTTATCGAGCATGAAAAGTTCGGAGAATTTTTGCGGCTGATTACATTTTATCTGAAGGATTATTCGGCTGATGTTGTCAGAATGAATAATACAGTTAACAGTGAGATAGCTGAGTTTCTCAGAAAATACGGTGACGATGAAGACGCTGATGTTTTAACCGCAATGAAGCAGCCGTTATATTCATCCGACATTTCTAAAATTCAAAACTGTCTGAATACTATTCTCAAAGATACCAAAACAAATCTCGGCAACAACAGCAAAGGATTTCATAAAGAAATGAAAGCGACAATCTCTCAGCTTGTAAAAGATAAGATGAGAACAAATGCCGCTATCAGAAGAATCAATGCCGAAGAATTCGCGTCCGATGTTGTAAAACTGATTACCGCAAGGATTCCTCTCCCCGAAGAATTGACAGAAAACCTTCACGCTGCTCTTGTTCCGATTTTTAAAGCTGACTGGCGCGGTGCCAAAAAATGAGCGAACAAAGCTACACAAATGAGGAACTTGCTCTCAGAGTAATCAACGGAGACAAAGAAGCTTTGCATTTGCTTTACGATCAAAATGTAGGTCTGATAACCGATAAATGTAAAGAAGCTTTCGGCTATTGCGGCTCTCCGGCGGACGCTGATTTTGACGATCTTAATCAGGAAGCGGCCCTGTCTTTTATGATGTCTGCTCCAAAATTCAATCCCGATCTCGGTTATAAATTTTCAACTTTTATCGGAACATGTGTGTTCAATCATATGATTGATTACATCGTCAAGGAGATTAAAACATCAAACACCGAATGCAGAATTGCCACAAGAACCACAACTTCCTATGACCATACTCCGGAGGCAAGAAAGAATATTACAGAAAATGTTCTTCTTCAGGACTATTGGCAGAAAAGGTTCAATGTGTTTTCCCGTTCCGCAGAAGAAGCTTTTTTCATTGATTATTTTTTCGAAACAATAAAAAATGCCCTGGATTTATTAAGCCCAAGGCAGCAGAAATTGATTTCATATCGTTTCGGTCTCGGCGGTGACGAAGAATACTTTTTTCCTCACACAATCGAAGAAACCTCTGAACATTACGGAATCACAAAAAGAGATGTTATCGAATTGCAAAAGAAAACTCTCAGGAAAATGCGCAAGTATTGTCACAAACGACTCGCCTATATCGTAAACGATAATAAAGAAAAAATTGATGAAACCGTCAAAGTTTTTCCCGAAAGATATACCGATTCCATCATGCCTCTTCCCGATGTGATTCTAAATGAAGACGGTGAACTTGAAATGTCAGACATTGATAAAATCTTCGAAAGCTTCGAGGATAATGATTTTAATCGTTACGATGACGGTGATGATTGAATAATTGTTTTCCTTCTGCGGAAGGTGAGTGTGTTACGACTTTTGCGTTATTGTTTTCATCATAATCTGAAACAATATGAAACAGATTATGATGCGGATGCATAATTACAAACCGCAATGCATCCGGGATGAACCGGTGTTTGTTCCCACAGCCAAAGCCGTTGTTTCTTCCGTTCTTTTCGCAAAAGTCTAACACACTAGACTTTGCAAAAGCAAAATCGTGTGCCACAGGGAAGTTCACTTCCCTTTTGGATTACCCATCACCCGGACAGTTCCCGATAGGATTGCATATTCTGAGACAATATGTGTCACTGCCCAGGCGAAAATAGTTGTGAAACTGTTGTGAAAATGCTGGCAAAACCTCGCCGAAATAATCACAACTCTTTCCAAAAATGCGAGGGATTTATGCGGAGAGTTGTTTTATATTTTTATTGAAAACAAGTATTAGATTAACTTATATATAAAGGAGTTAATATGGCTAATATATCAAAACAAAAAAGAGATGCCAAATATCAGATTAATTACAATTCATAAATAAAAAACGCCCGCACCGGAATTACCGGTGCGGATTCCTGATATATTAAGTAAATATACATTACCCTTTAACAGCAAAACCTGCCGCCCGGAATAAAAGAGCGGCAGGTTGTTTATTATTATTTATCCGTCAGACCGGATTTTGCTTTTACTTATCTTACAGCGCGGTAGATTTCAACAATGATGTTGTAAAGCTTTGTGCCGCGCAGGAACATAATGAATCTTTCAGCAAGGCTCGGTGTGTGCTCTTCGGGGTGGAATGTAAGCGGCTCAGATCCGTCATCAATGATAAGCGCCTGCGTGAGGCAGATTCCGCCTTCGCCGAGAATCTCAGCTCTGATATATTTGAAATCTTTACTGCCTTCAACGGCGTCAAGGTCAAGCACAATGGGGTCGGAACCGGCTTCGCTCTTCATGATAACATTACCGTTTGCTATCCACTGTATTTCATCGGCGTTCTCAACGGTAACAGTAACTTTGTGCCCATTAACTTCAACGCTGTTAAACATTGGATATGGTAAGCCCTTGCCCCTGACATCAATATCTTCTTTAGGACCTATCTCATACACATCGTTGCCGGGAAGGCACTTTGACACGCAGAAGAATGCTCCCGACTGCATGGTCTTTTTGACCTCTTCCTGTGTATTCTCTTTCATCATGAACACGCTGAATGAGCTGTCGCAGTTCAGAAGAGAATGAGCATCCGTGTTGCTGAAACCGATAACAGTTTTTCCGTAAGGCAGGCAATACATAAGAAGCTGATCCCACAGTATTCTGTCATAGCGGGTTACGGAGTTGACCTCATTGAGCGCTTCTATTCCGAGACAACTCTTGTATTTAAGCAGAAGATTGCCGAAAAAGCTGACTGTTTTCGGGTCTTTTACAACCTCTGGATGTTCATTGGAATCAAGCACATCTCCGGGATGATTAATATGAGAGAGCGCGCCGTTATCTTCGACAAATCTCAGAGCGTTCTCAATACCGACCTCATTCTCTCCGACATAGCTTGACGGATCAAACGCGTTGCCGCCCGGATAATATCCGGCAAATCCGTTACCGACATCGGCAGGGAGGAAATACCCGTTCACATGGTTTTTGGAAAGCGTAAGATGGTTAAGCTCGTTTGCGCCGGTGATGCAGGTCATTCCGTAACCCCTGTTATTGTAGGTGCCGGTAGTGATGGCCTCATATTCCTCATCGGTGAGGACGCTCATCTTGTTGCCAATAATATACTGATACCAGTAAGGGGTAACAAGTTTGGGCTTTTTATTCCACTCAACGCCCGTGACAGCGTGATCGCTGTTGGCAAGAAAATCATAGCCGAGATTATAATATTCCTTGACCATTTCCGGCAGATCCACGTCTGCATCGCTCCAGGTGGTATGCGAATGAAGGACTCCTCTGTATGCGCCCCAGGCGTTTTCTCCGTTCCATACAACATCATCATAAGGTGAGACTATGGTATAATCCGAATCTGCAGAAGCTGTGAAGCCGCCGCATATACCAAGCACCATAACAATACTGATAACTACGCATAAAACCTTTTTCATAGACAGCTCTCCTTTGCCTTATAAATCTCTTGCCGAGGGAATTTTAATGCAATCAGTCACCTGTGCAATCCCCGGTTTTATATACTAATTATAACACATCGGAATAAACTTTCAAATACTTTTTATTCCATAATCGTGGTTACTCATGATGCAGAATTTATACAAATGGTATGTGACAGGACATTTCATCTGAAATAATTCCCAATACTCTATGCTGAGTTAGGAGAGACCCCAGACTTTGAACATGATTATCAAAATCTGGGGTCTTTTTTTGCAAACAGGGCTTGACAAACGAGAGCGAACGGTGTATTCTCTTAAACAAGAGCGAACAGCGTTCTCTCTTTAGGCGAGGTGAAACGAATGCCAATTGATAAAACAGCAAACCATGAAAAGATCGTCACGGCAGCAAAAAAGGAATTCCTGACATACGGTTTTACGGATGCCTCCATGCGCCGTATCGCAGCTGCAGCAGGGATGAGCGCTTCCGGACTGTATAAGCATTTTGCCGGCAAAGAAGAAATGTTCTCTGCCCTGGTTGATCCTGCCTATCAGGGGCTGCTGGCATTATTCAGTCAGGAAGCGAGTGATCAGGAGCAGTTCATCGGAACGGGTGATCTAAGCGTCTGGGAAACCAGCAAGGATGCAAGACTCGCGGTCTCCTACATCTATGATCATCTGGATGCTTTTCGCCTGATCATTTGCAAGTCTCAAGGCACGAAGTATGAAAGTTTCCTGCATGATTTGGCGGTGCTGGAAGAAAAAATGACGCTTTCGTTCATGGAGATGCTGAAAGAACAGGGCGTGAAGCTTAATGAGTTCAGTGAGAAGGAGCTTCATCTTCTGACCACAACTAATGTTAATGCGATTTTCCAAACTGTAGAGCATGACTTAACACGTGAGGAAGCCATACATTACGCAAATACCTTGGACAGGTTCTTCGCTAAAGCATGGAAAGAATTCTTTGGATATTAGGATATTAACGCCTTCCCCAAACAACTCTAAGAGAAGGCGCTTTTTTATCAGACGATGGTTAGCAGTAGCTAACCTAAGGGAGGTGCATTTAACTTGAAAGAACAAAAGTCAAACCCCATGGCAAGGATCTGGGAGATTGCGAAGCCTGAGCACGGCAGACTCCTGCTGTCCGTCGTGCTGGCTGTACTCGGCGTCGCAGCCGGTATCGTTCCCTTTGTTTCCGCAGCAAAGGTCATTTCGGGAATGATATCCGGAAACAGGGAATGGAGTTATTACCTTGTATA
>JAILMJ010000010.1 GCA_024692685.1 Clostridia bacterium | reverse complement strand
TCCGTAAATCCTCATTGGCGTCGCTCCAGGTGGTATGTGAATGAAGATTGCCTCTGTAAGCGCCCCACGCTCCGTCTCCGCTCCATACAACATTTTCATAGGGGGAAACTATGGTATAATAATCCGATGCGGCCGATGCTGTAAATCCGCCGCAAATTCCGCAGAATACCGCAATACTGAGTAATATGCTTACAACTTTTTTCATTGACCATTCTCCTTTACTCTCACATATTAATTATAATAATTATACAACATATAACGATTCATTATCAAGATATAATTTAGCCTTTCCGATTATATTTTATGCCGAAAAAAATATACCGCGCGTCATAAAGACATAAAGTGCTCCTGTTACGGATTTTTTACTTCGTACTTAACAAAAAAACTCCCGGTTTTTGGGCGGGTGACCATAAAACAGTATTGGTTTTCGCGGAAAACTGAAACCGCAGAGCTTCGTCAGATTTGCTTACCATACACAAAGTATGATTTCGCAATTATTCCTTGCTCTGCGGCTTATTTTTCACGAGAAAACTACTTCGCACCTCAAAAAGATGAAATTTGAGCATATTTGCAGGTTATGACGACGAGGAATACTTGGGTGTATTCTGAGGAGGAATGCCTGCATAAGATGCCAAAGTCCGCTTTTTGAGGCATTACTGTTTTACGGACACCCGCCCTTAAAGGGCGGCTTTTGCGTGTAATCGGCTTTGATGAAAAAATGTTTACATTCCCAAGTGAAATAACCTTTTATAAACAGGTTAAACAAAAAAACCGTATTGAACAGACCGGAAATAATTGATATAATCAAAATATACAGTATAACTTTACGAGCAGGAAACAACCGGATCAGCCTGAGACCGGCGGCCTGCGAAAACATACTGAGGAGGAAAAAATGATAATTAGATTTCTCAGTCGGGAAGATGTTACCGAGCACAACAAGATAACCTCGCAGGCTTTTTCCTATTCCTGCGATATTGAAGACCCGGACTCAGCTTTGCCCTGTGAAAAGGTACTCGGTGCTTTTGACGATGATAACAAAACCCTTTTTGCGGATTTTGAACTGATTGAAAAAAAGTGCAATTATGACGGCGGAATACTCACCTGCGCAGCCATAGGCGGCGTTGCCGCAAAACCGGAGCACAGGGGCAAGGGCGCCGTAACGGAGCTTTTCCGCCATCTGTTTAATGAGACCGAATATGATATAAGTATTCTTTATCCTTTTTCAGAAGAGTATTACAGACGGCTGGGTTATGAGCGGGCCGGGTTTACCGTGGGCGCAGGCATACCGTTTACGGAATTATCCGGCATAAAAAGAAATAATGCCGCTGTGCTCTATGAGGGAAAAAACAAAGACTGGCTGCTTGAAATATATAACAAATGTGCCCGGAATTACAACCTCTGTTTTGTAAGAGAGAGCGGGGAATTCTTTTCGGATAAGCCTTATTTTTCGCAAAAATACACCTATGTAATTGAAAACGGCGCTTACGCAACTATAGAGATTGACAGAGCCAAAAGCACGGTATTTGTAAATGAAATATATTATGATTCAACGGAATCAATGATGAAAATGCTGGGATTTCTGCGCAATTTTGAAAGCAACCAGAAACAGTTGTATTTCCATAAGCTTCCTGCGGATACTCCCCTGACCGGTATAATCCGCGAAATGAAAAACTGCGAAATCAGGATGCATAGCGCAGGGGCTGTGAGAATACTGAATACGGAAAAGATACTTCAGGCACATAAGTATCCTCTGCGGCAGGGCAGCTTCACGCTTAAAGCCGGCGATGATATATTCGGTGTAACGGTATCATCCGGCAGTGCCGCGGCGGAGAAAAACCCCGCCCTGAAGCCGGATGTTATAATGGATACCTGTACCGCCTCAAAAATTCTTTTATGCGGATTTACCCCCGGCGAATATCTGCCGGGCCTTACGATAAACAATCCGCAATCGGATTTCTTCAGGATGTTCCCGCCCAAGACCTCCTTTTTTTCAGACCCGGTGTGATAAACCGGGTATAATACGGGAACATTATGCACAGGCTGAAAACTATCAGCCGGCAACAACGCGCTCGGTAACGAAACTTATCCGGCCTTCCTGAATCGGGTAGTTCAGAAAATAATATTCAATGCGGTTCACCGGACTGCTCCGTCTTACATAATAAACAACCGTATGGACTTCCCTAATGTGCCGAGACCGTATAAAAACAGCATACGAAAAACCGGCCTGTTTAAAACAGGCCGGTTTTATATTTAATTAAATCAGAAGCATTCGTCAATATTTCCTACGCCGGTTTTCAGGTTGAACCTGAGTTGTTTCTCTGCACCGTCGAGACTGTACTTTATGAGAATGTTATCGGCGCTCTCATAACCGGCGGAAATAACTTTTACACCGTCAGAGGGAGCAAATGCCTTCTTGCAAAGTTCAACATCGTTTGCCGTATACTCGTTTGCGCAGTCGGAAACGAAGAGAACATCGCCGAAGATGTGATTGATGAATGCAAGTACTTTCTTCTGCTCCATATTGAACTTGAGGTTTGAATATCTGAGGAAGAAAACATCGGGATCGTTGCAGAATACCCTGCCGTTGAGATGACGCCTGAAAATTGAGTTCCTGATGGCGTTCTGCGCCGAAGGAATTTCATTGTTGACATTGAGCGCATTATAGAACTTGCCTGTATAAGCAAGGTCTACATCGCAGCTTATCCTACAGGCATCAACTCTGCCGAATGCGGCGCCCAGAGGAACACCGCAGCCGAGGATGAGTTTGTCACCGCAGCACTCTCTGAGGAAGTCCATTGCCTCGCACATAATAGTCCCGCGTGATTTACCGTTACGGGGCCAGAGACACTGGGAATACAGGAAATCAAGTTTAACAAGGTCGTATCCCCATTTATTGAGAACGGTATCAAAGAACTGCTTTATATAGTTTCTTGCTCCCTCATTGTATATATCAAGGGTGTAAGCACCGCCCCAGCCGGGACAGCCCAAAACAGGTTTGCCTTTTTTCCTGATAATCCAGTCGGGATGCTCTTTGTACGTTCTGGATTTAATCTGAACACTGAAAGGAGCAAGCCAGATACCTGCCTTATATCCTTTTTCGTGTATTTTCTGCGCTATATAACCCATACCGTGAGGGAATTTCTCGGGATTGGGATCCTCCCAGTCGCCTACGAAGGTTTCGTATCCGTCATCAACCTGGAATATTGACACACTGTCCCTGACTCTGTCAAGGGCATCAAGGTCACGCAGAATAATGTTTTCGTCAATCTTCTGAAAATAGTTATACCAACTGGTGTAACCTGAGAGGTGGTCAACTGCGGGCTTTGATACCTTCATGGCACTGAAATAGGCGTCAAAAACTTCATCGTATGTACCCTCGGTTATAAACAAATCAAAGAGTTCGTATTTATCCTTGATTGTCACACCTTCAACATCCTTGGAAACAGAAATGAAATTACCCGCCATGTTTCCCGTGAACACCGTAAATCCCTGCTTTTCAGTCAGAGAGCCGATAAGAGTTACTTCCTCACCGTTACGCACATAGGTATAGCAATGGCTGATAAATACGCCCGCTGTTTTAGGAGCATCCACAAAGCGGCAGTCCGACGAAATGCCTGCAAGGTTTCTGAGCGGGCTGATTGCGGCCATTGGTGTGATATCGAGCATTTTGTCGTTGCGGTTATACTCACTTGTGGTCGTCCAGGACTGATAACCGTTCCCGAAGAACACATCTCCGGCTTTGAAATCAAATCTGCCGATAACACTGACTTTAACAAGGGAAATGGCTGTTTTGGGAATTATGCTGCATTTGATTGCCCCGTCACTGACTTCATATTCAAGAGAATAATCTGAATTTTCACGTGAAGTGGAATGCCTGGTTATGCCTGCGCTGATGTATTCAACTACAAAATCAGGATTAACGCCGAACGCTCTTTTCATATAATCATATCCTTTCCCTTATTGTTTTGGAATTCTGTCAGAACACTTCTGCCACTCTGGCGGCAAATCTTAAAATGAAAGAATAAAGCCTGGTAAAGTAATCAGCTCCGAAGCCGACAGTATCAACAGGTTCAACAGATATAACGGGAGTGGAAGCCGATCCGAGGCCGAGGCCTTTAAGGAGCTTGAGAAGGTAGGTCGCTATGGCTATATTACCCGCTCCGTTGGGGTGAATTGTATCGATGGCTATATACTCGCTGTGGCCGGAAATAACCGAACCGACATCAGCAATTATATAAGCGCCGCTATGAGCTTTGAGATAATCTCTGATAACCTTATTAAGACGGTCAACTCCCTGCTGGAACATTTCAGCCAGATTATCGCTGTGGGGATTATAAACCGTTTGCATCAGTATTGTAGCTTTTGGATTGAGGGAACGTATTTTGCCGATAATGGAACTGAAATTGTTTGCGAAGCCGTTCATTACTTCATCAAAATCAGCGTAATTGTTAAAGAACATTCCTTTTAAGCCCATGAGAACCCAGTTTCTTGTTAGATAGTCATTGCCTCCGATTGAAATACTGATGATATCAGCCTTCTTTATGTCTGCATCAATATTGCCGGAGGAAAGCTGAGTGAGGAAAGCCGCACTTGACATTCCGCTGATGGCATCATTATCATATCCGTAACCATTTGAATTTGCGACGATTCTGCCGTAACAGGCCTCACCGCTGTTAAGTATTCCCTGACCGAAGGCTATTGAGTCGCCCAGCAGGAGATAATTGAGTTTTTTGGCGCTTGCCATTACGGACGCTGAGCAGGCGATAATAACAATTACCATAAAGATTGCTGAAAGTTTCTTTGCCGTTTTCATTAAAAGGACCTCCGAAAAATAACTTTTACTGTATTTTAGCACACAATAATATTTTTGAAAAGTGAAAATAATTATTTTTTTCTGTTTTCGTAAATTTCCCAGAATGCAACAGCAGACGCTGCGGCAACATTGAGGGAATCGACTCCGTGAGACATCGGGATTTTAACGTTAAAATCGGCAAAATCCAGTGTTTCAGGTTTCAGCCCTTCCCCTTCCGAGCCGAGTATCACTGCAACTTTTTCGCAGTTTTTAATTCTTGGGTCAGAAATATCAACCGACTTGTCCGTAAGGGCAAGAGCAATAAGGGTATAACCGGCAGAGCGCAGATATTCCTTCCAGTTTTCGTCGGTAATAGTCCAGGGAATCTGAAAAACCGTGCCCATACTCACCCTGATGGCTCTGCGGTAAAGAGGGTCACTGCATTCGGGAGTTAAAAGCACTGCATCCGAATGAAGGGCGGCAGCGCTTCTTATAATTGCACCGACATTGGTGGGATTCATTACATTCTCAATTACGGCTATTTGATTTGCTTCCTTACACACCTGAGCAATATCCGGGAGCGGTTTTCGTTTCATGGCGCAGAGAACTCCGCGGGTAAGTTTGAACCCGGTTAGTTCGGTAAGCAGGCTTTCCTCTGCCGCATATACCTTTATATCACCGATATCGGATATAATTTTGCCCGCCTCTTTGTCAATTTCCCTGACATCCGCAAGCATGGAAACAGGCTCATATCCGGCATCAAGCGCCCGCCTTATAACCTTGGGACTCTCAGCTATAAAAAGTCCGTCAGACGGTTTATCTTTATTCAGAAGCGTTCTCTCGGAACACTCCGAGTAAGCAATCAGCTCGGGAATATGAAGATTATCGGTTTTAATGATTTCAGCCATTTTACGACAGGCCTTTCATATCAGGTTCCGTAACCTTGTCTGCTTTCAAAAATCTCAAGATACGGCCGTTCTCTTTTACTTTTCCACTTATAATAGTGCGGGTACAGACTCTTCGCCGGTAAGGGGTCAATTCTCACGGGAATTGCGCCGCATCTGTTGGCGGCCTTAATATCGGAGAAAAGCTGATCTCCGAGCATCGCAAGGGATGATATATCAATATTCATCATACGTGCAGCTTTAATCAGACCTCGCGCTGAAGGTTTTCCGGAAAGGTGAACAAAGGGAAGACCTCCGAGATATTTCGAAACAGGCTTAACTCTGAAAATACTGCCGTTTGAAATAATGACAATCGGAAAACCGGAAGCGGATATTGTTTTTACCCATTCTCTCACACCTTCGGCATATCTGAATGTACCATCGGGAGCAACCGTATTATCAATATCCAGCCCGACACCTTTTGCGCCCATTTTCCTTAAATCTTCCGGAGTGACGTCAGTAAGGCATTTAAAACGGTATCCGGGCAGAAGCAATTCTTCCTTTGTCATTGTCATCACCGGCTCTTTCTGTCACTTATTCTGCCAAAAAATATCGGCAACAAGAAGTCGCCGATATTAATCGTTTATGATTCCTGTTCTGTAACAGGGGTAAAGGTCTCCCCGGATTCATCCGCCTGAACGGAGTCTGCGGAAGCGGCTCCGTCGGTTTTACCGCTCATTATTGCCAGGAATTCTTCACCGTCAACTTTGTCCTTGGAAAGAAGCAAACCGGCAAGAGCGTGAAGCTTATCTATATGCTCGGTAAGAATTGATTTTGTGTGGGTGTAAGCCTCGGTGATAAGTCTTTCGACCTCTTCATCTATCTGAGCGGCAACTTTTTCGGAATAGTTGCGCACGTGACTGAAATCCTTACCGAGAAAAACTTCATTGTTTTCACTTCCGAAAGCAATGGGTCCGAGTTTATCGCTCATTCCGTATTTTGTAATCATCTCGCGGGCAATCTGAGTTGCTCTCTGGATGTCATTTGATGCGCCGGTGGAAACATCGCCTATGATAAGTTCCTCGGCAACACGGCCACCCAAAAGACTGACAAGGTTATCGAGCATCTCGTTTTTGGATGTATAGCTCTTATCTTCGGTAGGCCTGTAAAGCGTGTATCCGCCTGCAAGGCCCCTGGGAATGATTGAAATCTGGTGAACCGGATCCACGTTGTTGAGATAATACGAGGAAACAGCGTGACCTGCCTCGTGATAAGCCGTGAGCCTCTTCGCCTTTTCGGTCATCTTGTGGGACTTCTTTTCGGATCCGACTTCGACTTTGAGAGCGGCCTCATCGACTTCCGTCATAGTTATTGCCTTCTTACCGTTTCTTGCGGCAAGAAGAGCTGCTTCATTAAGCAGGTTTTCAAGGTCAGCTCCGGTAAAACCGACAGTAGCGTGAGCAACACTCTCGAGGTCGACATCCGGGGCAAGCAGCTTCGACTTTGCGTGAACTTTAAGAATTGCTACCCTGCCCTTCTGGTCGGGATAATTGACGGTAACCTGACGGTCAAATCTTCCGGGTCTTAAAAGAGCGGGATCAAGTATATCGGGTCTGTTTGTAGCTGCTATTACTATAACGCCTTCGTTGGCTCCGAAGCCGTCCATTTCAACAAGCAGTTGGTTGAGTGTCTGCTCTCTTTCATCGTGACCGCCGCCCATACCTGCGCCTCTGTGGCGGCCGACGGCATCGATTTCATCTATGAAAATGATTGAAGGAGAATTCTTCTTTGCCTGGTCAAACAGGTCGCGGACTCTGGACGCACCGACACCGACATACATTTCAACAAAATCGGAACCGGATATTGAGAAGAAGGGAACATTCGCTTCTCCTGCTACCGCTCTTGCAAGCAGGGTTTTACCCGTACCCGGAGGGCCTACAAGAAGGACACCCTTTGGAATTCTTGCGCCGAGAGCGTCAAATTTATCGGGAGCTTTCAGGAACTCGACAATCTCCGTGAGTTCCTCTTTTTCTTCGTCGGCACCGGCAACATCGTCAAAGGTAGTCTTCCTCTTTTCGTCTCCGGCCTTTTTAACCCTCGCTTTGCCGAAAGACATTGTCCTGTTGTTCTCACTGCCTATTGTCTGGTTCATTCTGCGGACAAGGAAAATCATCATCGCAGCCATTGCAATCATAAACAGGAGAGTCGGAAGAATACTGTAAATGAATGTACCTGATGAACCGGATATATATTTTGCTTCAATCATTTTATCGGGATGCTCCGCATTGTAGTTCATTACATTTTCGTGAACATCCGCAATAAAGAGCTCAACACTGGGCACGGTGTAGGTATGAATGACGTTTTCGGCTTCGCCCTTGAGAGAATACTCAAGAGCTCCGCTGTTCATATTCAGGCGGTAACTTGTGACCTTGCCGTCCTCAAAGAGAGCAATGACTTCATAATACTCAAGTTTTTCTTTGTTCTGATGCTCTGCATAGTAAGTTATACCGGCAATAATCAAAATCGGAATAAGAATGTACGGCAGCAGAGAGAGCAGCCTTCTTCCGCGGTTAGCGGGCTGATTTTTGTTGTTTTGATTTTTCGGTTCCACTGCTCATATCACTCCTTATCTTCTTTGTTTTCATAAACTTCTTTTTTCAGTATGCCGATATACGGAAGGTTTCTGTAATATTGATCGTAATCCAGCCCGTAACCGACAACAAATTCATCGGGCACTTCCGCTCCGACATAATCGGCGGAAAGATCTACAACCCGCCTTTCGGGTTTGTCAAGCAAGGTACAGACTCTGACGCTGTTAGGATTCCTGCCCTTAAGAATTGACACCACATAATTAAGGGTTCTGCCCGAATCGAGAATGTCCTCTACAACAAGGACATCATATCCCTCAAGATTTATATCCAAATCTTTTTCAATTTTGACTATACCGCTGCTGTTGTCCGTGCCCGAGCCGTAGGATGAAACACACATAAAATCAATTTTGCACGGCACAGTAATTGCGCGCATAAGATCGGCCATAAAGACAACCGAACCTTTGAGAATACTCACCAGCAGAAGATTTTTGCCCTCATAATCGGAACTGATCCGCCTGCCGAGTTCTTTGACTTTATCTGCAAGAAACTCCTGACTGTAATATACGCCTTTGATATCGTTAATCATTATCCGCTTTCCGACCTTCCGTGATAATAATTCTGAGTATGTTTTCCGTCTGAGAGGTCACTGCAACTCTCTTGTCAACTCCGCATAGATAGGCAGCAACAATACCTTCGTCGTCGGCTATGACAGGAGCAATGAGACGGAGCTCAGGGCTGATACCCTTTTCATTTTGCAGTTTTCTCAGGGATTTTGTCACATTCCTTTTCGGGATTCTCAAAGCGTCGGAAGCGTTGCGGCTCCTGGCTGTCAGATTCCCAATGATTTTATCACAGTCGATATTATAAACTGCAAAATCATTTGAAATATTCTGTGAACAATCTATGTTATTATTTGAAAATGATAATTCAATGGTAAACAGACCGAATTCATTGAGCCCGGTCTCAAGCTGCAGTTCCTTATCAAGCGGAGTTACGTCTTGCGGGAACTCAATAAATCCGCGTCTGATTCTCATAAAGCGGTTTTGCGGCAGCTGGATTGTTTTACCCAAACCCGAAAGAGCAAAGCTGTCCGCCGCGTTTTTTATTTGACGGATAAGACTTCCTTCAGCATTTATGCCCGCTTCTTTCTCTATAATCAGAGAAATAACACGGTTTGAAAGGGACATTGGCAGAGCGGCAATACCGGCAGCGTCATAGCCCTCCGGGCGCTTTAATTTCTTTAATTGCTCAACCGCAAGCTCGTTGAGGCAAGCCTCATCCTCATTCAGGATATCTATGCACCTTAAAGCGCACTCCTCGAAAGATGGGTTTATTATTTTTAACTCCGAAACCACATTATGTCTGATTCTGTTTCTCGAATAAGTAACATCGGCATTGGTTTTATCGGTAACATAAGGTATTTCATTGGATTTGCAATAGTATTCAATATCCTCTTTGGAACATTCAATTAAAGGCCTTATTATATTTCCTCTGACGGGAGGGATAGAGCAAAGGCCCTTTAATCCCGCTCCCCTCGTGAAATTGAAAATAAAGGTCTCGATTCTGTCACTCAGGTTATGAGCTGTGGCGATTTTTCCGTCACCCGCAATTTCCGAAAAAAAATCATATCTGATTCTTCTCCCAGCCTCTTCGACGGATTCACCTGTTTCCTCTGCAACAGCGGCAACCTGTGCCCTGAAAGTGTGAAGTTTAATTCCGTTTTCGCGGCACCATTGCCGCACAAAAGACTCATCATTGTCTGAGTCTGCTCCCCTGAGGCAGTGATTCACATGCGCAGCCTCTATTTCAATATTCAGTTTCTCTCTGAGTGAGCAAAGAATACCGAGAAGTGCCATTGAATCGCTTCCGCCGGACAGCGCCACAATAACTTTATCCGCGCCGTCAAGCATGGAATACTTCCTCAAAGTATTAAGAACTTTATCTTTCATCGTGTATTTTCTCAATTGGAACAAAGAGTGTGTGTTCGGAATCCCAGGCGAAGTCCACGGTGCCCGTGGAACCGTGCCTGTTCTTGGCAATTATAACGGATACCGTTGAAACCTCGCCGTTACCCGCTTCGCTGTCATCCGGCTCATCCTCTTTTTCGCCCTTGTAGTAATCCTCGCGGTAAAGCATAAGAACAATATCGGCGTCCTGCTCAATAGAGCCGGATTCTCGAAGGTCGGCAAGCTGAGGCTTATGAGACCTGCCTCTTGCTTCGGTACCTCTGGATAGCTGGGCCAGGCAGAGCACGGGAATATTGAGATCCTTTGCCATACCTTTGAGACTCCTGGTTATTTCACTGACCTGATTAACCCTGTTCTCAGCCATGGAGGACGAGGTGGAAGAAATAAGACCGAGGTAGTCGATAATAACGAGATCAACACCGCCCAGGCGTCTGATTTTTGCTTTCATTTCAGGAACGGTGATAGCGGACGAATCGTCAAAATAAAGCTCACAGGAGTTGAGAACGGATGTTGCGATACCGATTTGTTTCCACTCTTCCGTGGATATAAGGCCGCTTCTCATCTTGTTGCTGGACACTCTTGACTCGGTACCAAGGACTCTCATTGCAAGCTGTTCCTTCGTCATCTCAAGAGAGAACATCAAAACTTTCTTTTTACCAACAACAGAAACATTTCTGGCTATGTTCAGAGCAAAACTTGTCTTACCCATAGCCGGTCTTGCGCCGACAATGATAAGGTCGGATTTATTAAGCCCGGTAAGTATTGTGTCAAGTTCCCTGAAACCCGTTGAATAACCCTTATACAGTTCGCGGTCTTCGCCTGAGAGTTTTTTCAGGGTATCGAAGACGTTATTGACTATGATATCGCTGAGTTTCGACGGGGCTTTATTTGTCTTGCCCTGCCTTATATTATATATTCTCTGCTCAGTCTCATCGAGGAGTTCATCGGCAGTATACTCCTGAGCAGCCGCCTTATTGATGGTGTCACCCGAAAGAGCTATAAGAGTTCTGATATAATATTTTTCCCTGACTATTTTGGCATACATCTCAACATTCTCTGTCGAGGGCACTGCCTGAGCCAGATCAAAGAGATACTTTTTACCCCCTGCGCTGTCAAACTCGCCTTTCTCAACAAGGTGATTAAGCACTACAAGGGGATCAATCTTTGTGCCCATACCGTCAAGGGTAAGCATAGTGCTGAAAATTGCCTTATGCTTTGGGTTGAAGAAAGACTCGGCATTTATGTATATCGTGACCTGGGAAAGGCATGACGGATCAACGAGAACACTTCCGAGAACCGCCTGCTCGGCTTCAAGACTCCAGGGCATCTGTACTCCTTCAAGGGGCATATAATCACTTTCTGCCATAGTGAGATTCTCCGATCATCCTTATTCGCCGACAAGAACAAACATCGCGGCGGAAATACCGTTGTAAAGTTTAAATTCAAATGGGAAGGTGCCGAAGGATTTAATATCCTCGACATTAATTTTCTTTTTATCAACTTCAATACCGAAGGATTCGGAAACAGCCTGCGCCACATCCTTAGCAGTTACCGAACCGAAAAGCTTCCCGTTTGCGCCTGCCTTAGCGGACAGTTTTACGGTTTTGCCGTCAAGCTTTCCGGCAAGCTCCTTTGCATATGCAATCTCGGTTTCAATACGGTGCTTCTCCGCCGCCTCTTTGTTTTTGAGTTCGCTCATCGCCTGGGAATCGGCGCCTGTAGCAAGTTTGCGGGGCAAAAGGAAATTTCTTGCGTAACCGTCGGAAACATTGACCAGTTCACCCTTCTTTCCGAGGCCTTTTACATCCTGAATAAGTACGACTTTCATATCATTAATTCTCCTTTTCCGAGATTGTTTCTGAGATTTCAATTATTGTTTTCTCAACGGTATCCATATCCGAATTTTCAATCTGGCAGGCAGCCATGGTCTGATGACCGCCGCCGCCCATTTCCTCCATTATCAACTGAACATTGATTTCACCCATACTTCTCGCCGAAACACAGATTTTATTGTTTTCGGCAAAAATAATAAATGATGCTGATACGCCTTCAACATTCAGAAGTTCATCGGCTGCCTGAGCCGCTATGAGCCTTGAATCCTCATATTCTTCTTCCAGCCTTGATATTGCGATGTTATATGTCTTTTCGGCCCTGAGCAAAACGCTGTTCTTGGCCTTGGCAACTTCAAGAGTGTCGGCAAAAAGCTTTCTGACATTAATCGTATCCGCTCCCCTGTCTTTGAGGTATGCGGCGGCCTCAAAGGTTCTCACTCCTGTCCTGACGGAAAAATTCTTTGTGTCGAGCATAAGGCCGGACATAAGAGCCTCCGCTGTATTGACGGGAACCGGCGAATCCGGAACGGCATACTGAATTATCTCTGTTATCATTTCACAGGTTGACGAAGCGCCGGAATTATGCATAAAGTAAGCAATAGCCGTATCAATTCCGGGAGCAAGTCTGTGATGATCGATTATTATTCTTTTTTCGGTTTTATAAAACAAATCCGGATATTCGATGAACGACGGATTATGGGTATCAACTATAACAAGAAGGGTTCGTCTGTTAATGCGGCCAAAGGCTTCGTCTTCGTCAATAAACAGATTTTTGTATTCGTTACCGAGTTCGTCAATAAGCTTTCCCGCAAGGGATGTTGACCTGTCCACGGCAATGTGTGTTTCAACATTCAGACAACGGGCAATGTAGGCAACGCCCGCCGCAGCACCGACAGCGTCAAAGTCAGAGTTTTTATGTCCGCAGATAATGACATTTCCGCTCTCGGAAATATCGGAGGCAAGTTTACGCCCCCAAACACGGATTCGCGAACGGTATTTCTTCTCTGCGCTCTTGCTGACACCGCCGAAGAATTCATAGGAATCGTCTGTTTTTACGGCAGCCTGGTCACCGCCTCTGCCCAGGGCGATTTCAAGCGTTTTTCTGGACTCTTTTTCACAGGCCCTCAGGTCATTGCCGGAGGCTATGCCCATTGAAAGAGTAAGACCTGCGTTTTTGTTTCTGTATTCATACTTTCTGACTTTATCGAGAATGGAGAACTTATCGGCAATCATAAGGTCGATATTTCTTTTTTCGGTATAGACCACATACCGTTCATCGCCTATTCCCTTGACTGCGGAGCCGAATTTATCACACCACTCATCAATCATAGTTTCAATGTGGCCTTTTATTTCGGTTCTTTCACTGTCCCTGTAACCGGAACGTGCCTCGCCGATATTGTCTATTTCAATCAATATGCCGTATGGCCTGGTCGCGTTATATTCGTCTTCAATTTCTTTAAGGTCGGTAATATCAAAAAATGTAAGCACGCGGAAAGAGGAACCGTCCTGTGTAAATCTGCGCTCATATTCGATATAGTATTTGCCTGCGCATCTGACAACAGTACCGCCGTTTTCTTCATCGAATTTTTCGAAAAAAGCATCAACAGATACGGTCTCTGTAAGCTCTCCCCCGGCTATATCATCGATAAATATCCCGTTGCACCAGACTATCGTTCCGTCTTCACTGCAAACGGCAACCGGATAATCAAGTTCAGAAAGCACATTTCTGTTGGTGATGTCCAGCGACTCCGCGGATTTACGGAGGAAGCGGATATATCTCCGCCTGCTCATAAGGATTCTTACAAGGGCAAAGATAAAAATTGCAATAATCGCTATGCACTCATAGAGAGCAAGCTGCTTATTATCACGTACCGTAAGGGTAGTGAATACCACCGCGACGGCAAGCGACACGGCGATAAGCAAAGTATCGTATCTGAAACCCTTGAATTTCATTCAGACCTCCATAATAATCGGCAAAATCATAGGCTCTCTTTTTGTCTGCTCATAGACAAAACGGGAAACTGCGTCTCTGAGTTTGCCTTTGATTGCGTTGATATCCGTAATATCGGAGTAATAACAGTTTTCAAGTGTTTTTTCGGCAACAGAACGGGCGCTCGATATGAGTTCCTCCGCCTCTTTGACATAGACGAAGCCTCTTGATATAACCTCGGGCCCTGCAATTAACTGACCTGTTTCATAATCAACTGAGGCGGTAACGACAATGATACCGTCCTCGCCGAGACGCTTCCTGTCTCTGAGCACGACAGAGCCGACATCACCGACACCGTAGCCGTCGACAAAGACTCTGCCTGCGGGAACCGGACTCCCCTGTTTAATGGAATCTGCGGTAATTTCCGCGACCATACCGTTATCGCCGATAAATACTTTATCGGCAGAAATACCCATAATCTCAGCGAGACCCGCATGTTTTCTCAGGTGCTTCTGCTCGCCGTGAACCGGAATGAAATACTTCGGCTTTGTCAGTCCCATAATAAGCTTAAGCTCTTCCTGGCAGGCGTGACCCGAAACATGAACATCATACATTTTCTCATATATGACCTGCGCGCCGAGTTTCATAAGCTCGTTGACAACGTTTCCGACTGTCTTCTCGTTGCCGGGAATGGGAGTAGCGGAAATAATAACATAGTCATTCGGTTTTATTTCAACCTTGCGGTGATCCGAAAAAGCCATTCTTGTTAAAGCCGACATAGGCTCGCCCTGGCTCCCGGTTGTGATAATAACAAGTTTATCGGACGGCTGAGTATTTATAAGATCGGAGTTTATCATTGTGTTATCCGGAATATTCAGATAACCGAGCTGGGTTGATACCTGAACAACGTTTTCAAGTGAACGCCCCACAAGAGCAACCTTTCTGCCGAGAGAATGGGCAACATTGATTATCTGCTGAACCCTGTGAATATTTGAGGCAAAAGTTGCGACAATAATCCTGTTTTTGCCCGCCTTCCTGAATAACACCTCAAAGGATTCTCCCACTCTGCGCTCACTCTCAGTAAATCCCGGCCTTTCGGCGTTGGTAGAGTCTGACAGAAGGGCAAGAACACCCTTGTTGCCGAGCTCCGCAAATCTTGCCAGGTCAATCATTCCGCCGTCAATGGGCGTGGCATCGATTTTAAAGTCGCCGGTCTGAACAACGGTGCCCGCTCCGCAGGTAATTGCAAGACCTATTGAATCGGGAATTGAGTGATTGACATGAATCATCTCAATGCTGAAATTGCCCAGGGTAACAACATCACCGGGCTTAACCTCATTGAGCTTTGCTGATGAAAGAATGTTATGTTCTTTAAGCTTTCCCTCAATAAGGCCGATGGTAAGACGGGTTGCATAAACGGGAATATTAACAGTTTTAAGCAGATAGGCAAGACCGCCTATGTGATCCTCATGGCCGTGAGTAATGACAATACCCTTGATTTTATCGGCATTTCTCTCAACGAAAGTGAAGTCCGGAATAACCATATCAACTCCCGGCATATCGGGCTCGGGAAATGACAGGCCGCAGTCAACGATAAACATATCGTTTTCGTATTCATAGAGCGTCATATTTTTGCCGACTTCATTTATTCCGCCGAGAAAAGCAATCCTCACCGGGCTGAGCGACTTCGTTTTCTGCTTTTTTCTTGAGCCGTTTCTCGGAGCACGGTTGGTTCTCTTCTTACCCTGAACTCCGGAAGCGGCGGCATCCCTGCGTGCGCTTTGTCTTAAACTGTTTTTGGATTTTTCTGATTCAGCACCCGCAGTACCCTTAGTTTGATTTCTGTTTGTTTTGGGCTTTCTGTTCTGATTACCCGCCTTTTCCGCAGGTACAGATTTCTTATCATTCTTTTTCCTGTTTTCGTTGTTTTTGTTTTTTTGCATGTTTTCTCCTAAGTATATGATTAAGCGCCGGTATACGCCTTGTGCGGCGCAGATAAACCGGTATCGTTTATGGATATGATACCCTATGATACCAGTATATAATAATATTAATTAATAAAAATGTCAAGCACAGGCAAATCATTGACGGCTTTTATCCGTTTATTTCCCGGAAAAAAAGAAAAAACGCCGCTGAGATTGACTGTACTGTCAGCGGCGGAATTAATTATTATTTACTTTCAGTAAAGTGCGGTTATAATCTCGCTTAACGAATAGGCAGAAGGCAGAGAATCGACCGCATTTTCCGAAACAGCCGAAAGATTTACGGCGATAACCGTCTGAAATTGGCAGATCGGCAATTCAACGCAGGATTTCATAATATGGTCGAGCAGTTCGGCGCTCGGTGTACGGTAATCTCCGTAACCTATTGCGGAACTGATGGAAAGAGTCAAAGCATCGGCAAGCGGAGATGAGAAGTGAAAATAGTTTTTATTGCCCGCCGAATTATAATAATCGTACTTTGAGATTGATCCACCGTCCTCAGTCGGGACAAGAATAAGGTCGGCTCCGGCGCTTGCAGACCCGGAATAAATGTCACTCAGGGCAGCGGGTATAATCTGCAGATTGACTCCGTAAGAAGAAAGCTGGGCGGAATACGACTTCAATATCAGCTCGCCGGCATAGTCTTCCTGCGGATAAACAGCATTCAGAGTAAGACCGAGCGCAGTCATATCGACCGAAAATACCTCCGAAAGATAATATGGAGCAGAACGTCTGTCTGCCAAAGTATAATTCAGACTCAAAGGCAGATAAAGCTTTGTATAGTATTCACCCGCATATTCATCAAGAGCCGAATAATCGGAAAAATCCGCCATCAGCGACCGCCTGATTTCCTCATCGGGCAATGTTGCCGTATTAAAAAACACTGTATAATACCGGGTTTCGTCCGAAAGCGAAACAAAGATATTATCATTTTTCAGAACACTCATTGCGGCCGCAGTAGCTCTGACGGAAATTACATCGAGTTTGCCGTTTGCAAGCGCGGAAGGCTGATCCTCATCCGGCGTTTCAATCATATCGAGTTCTTTAAAATAAGGACGGGGCTCTATGTAATTGTTGACGCGCAGATTCGCTTTGCCTGACTTGTAATCATCAATGAAATAGGCTCCGCTGCCCACGGGCGTCCTGATACTCTCAACAGCCTGAGCGCCGCCTTTAATATAATTTGCGCCGTAACGCGCAGAGGAAACAATAACTGCATTGAGTTCTGACAGAGCAGATAATGAAGGAGTGTTGTAGAGAACCGTACATGTATAATCATCAACACGTTTGATACCCGATATCTCTTTAACTTTTATTTCATCCGAATAATTGGCATTAATGTATGCCTTCTCACCCTCCGAGCCGGGAGTAATGCCTGAGGACGAATAGTCAGGATCATCATAATAATATTCTTTCAGTCCGGCTATATCATTGAGATAAAAATCCGAATACACGCCTTTATAGGTGGCATCGCTGATGAAATAATAGAAAAAGATGACATCATCAATTGTGACGGGTGTTCCGTCCGAAAAAACAAGACCGGGTTCAACGGTTACGGTGTAACTGACGGTACCGTCGGCCATCACTTTGTATGTTATCGAACCCGCATTGTTTTTGTGAGTTTCTCCCCTGACGGACTGCAAACTGTCAAACAAAAGAGAATTGACAGTTACATCGCCGCTTTCGGTAGCATAAAACGGATTGAAATTACCTGTCATACCGCTCACCCCGACTTTGAGGGCGACGCTCTCGGTATTGCCGGCCTTATTGCAGGAGCAAAGCGCAGACAACAGCACAGCACACAGGGATAAACATATTATTCGTTTGATAAATCCAGACATAGCTCTCATTTCTCCGCTATCAATTAAAGGCAGAGATATCTCTGCCTTTAATGTTAATTCAACTTTTACGGGGCAAGGTCAATCAGTCTTTGAAACCCTCAAAGCCCTTGAATATCGCTTCGGTATAAACATTGTTTTCGCTCTTATCGTGAAGCGGATACCAAACCTGAGCAAAGAACGGGTTGATGGAGGCTTCATAGTCATAATCCCAGTAGAACTTTTTGCCTTCACAATCGGTCGGGAACTCCGCGGGACACCAATGACCGCCTTTGAGCACAAGATTAGCGCTCATCATGAATTCGTTGCCTCTTGCTGATTTCCACTTGATAGGAGTATAGAAATCAACATATTCATCAGCAGTTGCAAGGCATTCGCCGCCTCTGAATTTAGCGGCTTCTTTAAGGTCATCAAGAGTGATATCGCTCACTGCCTTGCTCTCATCATAACCGTGATTGAGAATCACGACATCAGAAGCGGTTGTCTTCTTTGAAGGAATGACAATCTTATAATTCTCCCAAGTGTCGGGGATAGCCTTATACTCCTCGAGGGAGCCGAAATAAGCGGAAATTCTCTCGGGAATATTGTTTTTTATCCACCACTGAGTACCGTAAATCTCGGTGTTGGCGAGTTTTTTCATAAATGTATCTCTGAGAATGCCGGAGATGGGCTTTGCCAAAAACGCAAGTTTGTAGAACGGAGCAACCTGGTCAAGCATTCCTCTGAAATAATCCTCAACGGGAATATTCGCTCTGAAGTGGCAGTACTTCTCGAGCTCATCGCCGTCATAGTACCATTGACCGTGGAAGTTTCTGGTAATGAACCAGTTGGGCTTGAACAGCTTCTTGCTTGAACCCATACGCAGAGTGGTATTGAGAAGAAGTTCTTCAAATTCATAGTTGGTAAGTCTGTATTCTTCACCGGAACCGATATTGTAGAACCTTCTCCAGAATTCCTCAGGAATATCATCGCCGCAGACATTTACCATCAGACGGGCGGAATCATCAACGGTAGCCCATTCAAGCACTCCGTTAATCGGAACATGGAACATAATGGGATCGATGTTTTTGAGAATATCGGCATAAAGTATACCGGACTGACGCAGGGATACCCAGTATTTGAGACCGCTGTCGGCAAAAATCTCCTCAGCTATTACTTTAGAGCAGGCATAGTGATCGTAAATGGAAATCTTTATGGGGTCGCCCGTGCGCGCCCAATGTATAGGAGCGTTTCTGTCACCGGTTTCGGCAACCGTACCGATATAGACAACCTTAATCGCATCGGGATTGGGCTGAGCTTTGACTGCGTTAACGATGTTTCTGGCAGCAGTTGTATTGGTAACAACGGTCTTTGTCGGATAATAATCGGCAGAGGGAGAAACCATACCGCCGACATGAAGAACGTAATCTGAACCGGCTACGCACTTTTCAACATCTGCGTAGTTTTTGAGATCGCCCCAGACAATTCTTACCGAGGGATCATTGAGATAGTCTGCGAACAATTTTCTGTTTTTCTCGCTGTCTCTGATAAGAACTACAATATTGTACTGATCCTTATGCTTCATGAATTCGAGAAAACTGTGATGACCCATATTTCCCGAGGCGCCGGTTAAAAACACTGTTTTTTTCTGTACCATTGTAAAACCTCCGTGAACCCAAAAATTTTTATTATTTTATCATAAATTTGCATCGATAGTCAATGCCATTTGTATAAAATTATTAAAAGAGGACAATAATATCGCTGATTTTCAGCTTATTTTCCCATAATGGAAAATCAAATCTGAAATTAATATATCAATCTATACCGAACCGATTTTTAATCATTTTTTCAACCTCAACCATGGCTTTGATTTCTTTCATATTGCCTTGCGTAAATGTAGAATTATCCCTAACCCTGCAAACGGATGTCATTTCACAGCCGATGAGGTTAAGATGATATTTGGCATTGACAGGATACTGCTGCAACTCGATTGTTGACATCAGCGAGAGACAGTTCGCAAGCTGCTCCGCCTTTTCAGGCTCGGTAAGATAGTTTTTACACAAACAGGAATAAAACTCGGGATGGAAATTCGCCATAACTCCGGAATAGCCCGCGCATCCCGCAATTAACGACTCATAGAGAGTTGCGGCGTTTGCATTGAAGATTTTCAGCCCGGTCCCCTTTGTCGCTTCAAGTTTTTTCTTAATCAGGTCTATATCGCAGCAGGTATCCTTGATGAATTTCAGGTTGCTTATCTCACAGCATTTTTTCAGAGTGTCCGGCATCATAATCCGTTTGTACGGATAGGGGCACTCGTAAATTCCGAGCCCTGTTTCGGGTATACTCTTCACCGCTTTTTCATAGTTCCTCAAAAACACAGTGTCGTCATCGGTTTCCGCGGCAAATCTGTTGGAAATGAAAACATAGGCGTCGATGCCGGTTTCAATAAATGCGCTCGCTTCGTAAATCTGTCTGTCGACTGAATCGGCTGTATGACCCGAAGCGACTACATCAATACCGTCAGGCAGGTTTTTCATTACAAATTTCAGCAGTTCCAATCTTTCTTCAAAAGAAAGATAAAAAATTTCGCTCGACTGACAGATTGCAAAAACGCCGTCAACTTTTTTCTCCGCATACCACTGCAAAAGTCTTAAAACGGCGTCGTAATCAATCTTTTTATCCTCGGTAAACGGAGTTAACATAGTCGGATAGACACCGCTTTTTATGTCTTTAATCATTTTTTTCACCTCTTTCTGTAAGCTCTGCTCTGATATCTCCGGCGAGATAGAAAGAGCCGCAAATGACTATAACATCCTCTTTGCCCGCAAGGGAAAGAGCTTTTTTCACAGCAACCGAAGGTGAAGGAACATCAAAGCATTTACCGCAAAACTTTTCTGCCGCTCTGCACAGTTTATCGCTGCTAAGCGCTCTGCTGATATTCGCCTTTGTCGCAATAAAAATCTTCGCGGCGGGAGCAACCGTTTTGAGATATGTGTTGTAGTCCTTATCCTCCATTATCGATGAGACCATAATAATATCCCTGCCGCGGTAGTTTCCGTCCAGACAGCGTTTAAGAGCAACGGCGCAGGCGGCGTTGTGACCGCCGTCAATTATGATATCGGGATTTTCCGATATTTTTTCCATCCTTGCAGGCATAGCGGTTGAAGCCAGCCCTTCGCGGACAGAGTCTTCTTTTATTTTTTCACCGAGAGCGCCGATAATCTCGACAGCGGTAACGGCATTATAAATCATGTGTTCACCGGGAAGATTTATCCTGTACTCCTCACCCTTGTAAGTAAAACGGGAGAAAGATGAATTAATCTCATCTATACTAAGACTGCGTATATCGGGAACAATCAAACGGCAACCGTTCTTTTCGCTTTGGGCGGCAATTACTCCGTATGCTTCATCCGTCTGCATGGGATATGAGACAACCTTCGAACCGGGCTTTATGATTCCGCATTTTTCAAAGGCGATTTCGCTTACTGTATTACCGAGAACATTCATATGGTCAAGGGAAATGCTGACTATTCCCGCAACAAGCGGAGGCTTGATTATGTTTGTTGCATCAAACCTCCCGCCGAGACCGACTTCCAGCACTGCAATATCGCATTTAACGGCGCTGAAATACAGAAAGGCAACCGCAGTAATTGCTTCAAATTCCGTAATCAGCAGGCCTGTTTTTTCTATTGCGTCCTTCACTTCTCCGGTATAACGGGCAAGGTCATTTTCAGGAATCATTTCGCCGTTCAGGCATATTCTTTCTCTGAAATCGGTCACGTACGGAGACGTGAAAAGACCGGTCTTGAAGCCGGCTTTGACAAGAATCTCAGAACAGAAAGTCGATGTGGAGCCCTTGCCGTTGGTACCGGCGATATGAATAAATCTGAGATCATCTTGGGGATTACCCAGAGCTTCACAGAGTGTTCTTATCCTGTCAAGCCCGGGCTTTATGCCGAATTTTTCAAGTGAATGAATATAATCCACAGCTTGTTTGTATGTCATATTTCTCCGTTTAAAAAGCCCGGATAAACCGGGCTTTCTTTAATCAATGCGGCGTTCAGCCGAGTTTTTCAATGCTCTCCTTGAGCATGGCTATTTTTTCCGCGCATCTTGCGGCGGCGTCTCTCTGCGCCTGAACAACATTTGCGGGCGCCTTGGAGACAAAGTTATCATTTGAAAGTTTGCTGTTTGCAAAATCAAGATCCTTCTGAACCGCTTCAAGTTCTTTGGTGAGCCTTGCCCTTTCAGCTTCAAAATCAACGAGTTCGCCCATGGGAATATAAACCTTGGCGTCTGCGGTGACAACCGAAACTGCGCCTTCAATATCAAACGAGTCGGCAACCGCAACTTCGGAAGCACCGGCCAATCTCTGCATAAACACAACGGCTTTCTCAAAGGTGTCCTTATATGCAGTGGCTATATAGACCTTTGCCTTCTTTGACGGGGCAACGTTCATTTCTGCCCTTCTGTTTCTGATTGCCTTGACGCAGGTCATTATTCTTTCCATCTCGGTTTCTTCGTTTGAGAAGTCGAAAGAAGCGTCATAGACAGGCCAGGACGAAATCATAATGGATTCGCCGCAGTGAGGCAGTGTGAGCCAGATTTCCTCGGTGATGAAAGGCATAAAGGGATGAAGGAGTTTGAGGGTGTTGCTCATTACATAAACAAGCACACGCTTTGCGTTGTGAGCGTCCTCTCCGCCTTTCTGAAGTCTGATTTTGGCAAGTTCAATATACCAGTCGCAGAAAATATCCCAGATAAAATCATAAAGTTTTGCAACGGCCATACCAAGCTCAAACTTTTCCAGGTTTTCGGTAACATCCCTGACAAGGCGGTTGTAGAGACTGACGACCCATTTATCCTCAAGTTCAAGTTCGGAGGGCAGGTCAAGTTCAACCTCTTCATCGCCTATGTTCATCAGTATAAATCTTGCCGCATTCCAGATTTTATTGGCAAAATTACGGCTCGCACTGACTTTTTCATCAGAAAATCTCATATCGTTACCGGGGCTGTTACCGGTGGCAAGAGTGAGTCTGAGAGCATCGGCACCGTATTCATCGATTATTTTTAGAGGGTCAATGCCGTTATTCAGTGATTTTGACATCTTCCTGCCGAGCGCGTCTCTGACAAGGCCGTGAATCAAAACGGTATCAAAGGGCACCCGGCCTGTATATTCGAGTGCCGAGAAAATCATACGGCTGACCCAGAATCCGATTATGTCATAACCAGTAACAAGAGTATTTGTGGGATAATAGTGCTCAAGTTCAGGGGTTTTATCCGGCCATCCGAGTGTTGAGAACGGCCAGAGGGCCGATGAGAACCAGGTATCGAGGGTGTCGGAATCCTGCTCAACCTTGCCCGCGCACTTCGGACAGCAGTCAATATCGTTGAGGGAAACCGTGGTTTCACCGCACTCATTACAGTACCAGGCGGGAATTCTGTGGCCCCACCAGAGCTGACGGGAAATACACCAATCCCTTGTGCCGCGCATCCAGTTCAGATAGTTCTTAGTAAATCTTTCGGGAACAAAAACAGTTTCTTTCCTTTCAACCGCATCAATGGCGGGATCGGCAAGGGGCTTCATTTTTACAAACCACTGCTTGGAAACCATAGGCTCAATGCTTGTGTGACAACGGTAGCAGGTGCCTACCTCATGCTTGATAGGCTCAATATACTTGATATATCCTCCTGCCTCAAGGTCTGCAAGAATTGCCTTTCTTGCTTCGAGAGTTGTCATACCGGCATACTTTCCGCAGTCGAGAACCTCAGGTTCATCTGCAGCCGCTTTGCCGCTCGCAATATATTCGTCCGCTTCCTGTTTTTCCTTTGCTCCGGTCAGATGACCGTCGTAGGTGAAAGTGCGAACAACGGGCAAATTATGGCGCTTACCGACCTCAAAGTCGTTAGGGTCATGGGCGGGCGTAATCTTAACAACGCCCGTTCCCTTTGTCATATCGGCGTGCTCATCACATACAATGGGAATCTCCTTATTCAGGAGAGGAAGAATTGCGTGGCAGCCGTGAAGGTGGGCATAGCGGGGATCATCGGGGTTGATTGCAACAGCGGTATCGCCGAGCATTGTTTCGGGTCTGGTTGTTGCAAGTTCGAGTTTTTCACCGGTTTCCTTAACCGTATAGAGAAGATGCCAGAAATTACTGTCCTTTTCTTCATACTCAACTTCCGCGTCGGAAATTGAGGTATTGCAGTACGGGCACCAGTTAACCATACGGTTGCCGCGGTAAATCAGCCCCTTGTTGTATAGGCGTACAAACACTTCTCTGACGGCCTTGCTGCAGCCTTCGTCGAGGGTAAACCTTTCTCTGTCCCAGTCGCAGGATGAGCCGAGTTTTTTAAGCTGTTTAATGATTGTGCCGCCGTACTCTTTCTTCCATTCCCAGGCTCTTTCAAGGAATTTTTCCCTTCCGAGTTCCTCCTTGGAAGTACCCTCGGATTTAAGAGTTGAAACAATCTTTGCCTCCGTGGCAATGGAGGCGTGGTCGGTACCGGGAAGCCACAGGGTATCATAGCCCTGCATCCTCTTCCAGCGGATAAGAATATCCTGAAGGGTATTGTCCAGCGCGTGCCCCATATGAAGCTGACCGGTGATATTCGGCGGCGGAATGACTATTGTATAAGTCTTTTTACCTTCTTCAAGTTTGGCATGAAAATATTTTCCCTTGAGCCAGAAATCATATATTCTGTCCTCAACATTTTTAGGATCATACTGTTTTGCAAGTTCCTTAGCCATTTGACCAATCCTTTCGTAAAAAAAATAACGCCTCATGAGAATCATGAGACGAGTAAACTACCCGCGGTACCACTCAAATTGCTCCGATAAACGAAGCCGCTTGATGCTTTTAACGCTGCAAAGCGGGAAGGCTCTACGACTGAAAAGTTTTCTTCCTTCCGGCTAACGGGCTACAGCAACGGCTCCGAATACCTGCTCACACCAAACGCAGGCTCTCTGGAAATCCAAACACCGCCGCACTCCCGGTCAAGGCCTTTAACGCGAAAATATTATCATAAATTAATTTAAAAGTCAATAATTTTAAACAAAAGACAGCACAACCTTTACCGCTGCGCAGAATCATCTGCCGATAAAATCCGCTATCTCTCCTGCATCTTTGTAACCCTTTTCATAGAGCTCTTTTATGCCTTTTTTTGTTTTCCTGAAAGTGGTAACCTTACAGCAGTCATCCGGCGAAACCACGAGGCATCTGCCTTGCTCCTGCATCCTGACTGCTTTTCTGACGGCCGTATTGTACATAAGGCCTCTGCATTCGAGCCTGTCGGCAACATTGCCGTACAGCGCTCTCATAGCAAGACCCGCGTTTTTTTCAAGTACGCCGGACTTTCTGTAATCAACGGGTTTTGTAAGGATAACCACAATTTTGTCACAGCCTAATTCTATTGCTCTGTTAATCGGAACGGGATCGGCGACACCGCCGTCGAAATAGTATTTGCCGTTAACATTTACGGGTTTACAGGCTATCGGAACGCTGCATGAAGCTTTGACAACAGAGTAATCATCCTGCTTCATATCCTCAACACTGAAATACACCGGATTGCCGCTTTTAGCATCGGTTGCGGTAATATTGATAATTCCGTTGTATTTCTTTATGGCTTCAAAATCAAGAGGATTTTCTCCGCCGCTGTTTGAAAGGTCCGAATAAATATAGTCAAGATCAACGAAGGATTTGTTCTTTACGTAATTTGAAAGACTCATATATTCCCTGCGGAATGAATAATCATAGTAGAAAGAGAAGGTCCTGCTTCTCTGACCCGCGGCAAAGGTTACTCCGTTGGCGCTCCCCGCCGAAACACCTATTATACAGTCAAAAGTGACACCGTCATCGAGGCATCTGTCAAAAACTCCGGCGCCGTAAACGCCGCGTTCTCCGCCTCCGACATCGATTATTCCCGTCATATTTTCAATTTCCTTTCAAAGTATGAACCAAGAGCAGATGAAACAGCGGCAACCGCGCTGACCGCTACCATAATCAAAAAGGCAGAATTCCAGCCTCTGGCCTGCGAAACCGCTCCGAGAGAGTAGGACGTGATTGTGCTCCCGACATAACAAAAAGTATTCAAAAGCCCTGCGGAAAAGCCGGAATTAAGATGCTTCCTGTTTTCGAGAGCAAATATGCTTGTGATAACATTATTGACCATAGCCATAAGACAGGCAACGGCAATAAACGCCGCCATAATGAACACAACGGCTTTTAATCTGAGAGCAAGCAGAACCGCGCCGCACATTACAGCCGACAGAATATAGAAGATGAGATCAAGCATTGAAAGTGACTTGATTTTCTCGTGTATTTTCTTGACAATTCCCGCACCCGCCATAGCAATAAGCGGCAGGAACAGCGTGAGGAAAATCGAAAGGGATTCCGATACTCCGAATTCCTCATAAAGCACATTGGGAACCCAAGTGTTGATACCGTCTTTGATAAAACCGTTTGCAATACCGGCAACGGCAATTGTTATGACAACTATAAGCATAGGCCCCGTGATGCGAATCTTTTCACTCACGGCAATATCAACGTCATCCGAACCGGCAACAGCAGGCCTTTTTGATTTTCCGTAAACGGTAAACCATACCATCGCGGAAATGAAAAGCACAAATGAAGCGGTATAAAATGTTATTTTCCAGGTGAAAAACTTCACGAACAAAGCCGACATACCATAAACAATGAAGGTCCCTGCTGCGGTAGGAGTACTCATCACAAATACCGCTTTCGGCATATTCTCTTCGGACACATTTTCCGATATGGTCTTTATAAGAGTGCACCATAGCACGGATTGAACCGCACCGTTGATAAGCCAAATATATTTCATCAGGGTTATATCCCCGCTGAGAGGCATAATAAGATTGATGAGCGAAGACACAATCAGGGAAAGGAAAACCATAATTCTGCTGTTATATTTTCTTGTCAGAATTCCGTTGACAAGCTGCCCGACGCCATAGGCAAAAAAGAAAAAAGAGCTGACAAGTCCCGCCTCGGCCTTTGTGACACCCAGGTCATTGATTACGGCGACTATAGAGGCGCTGTAATTCAGCCTGCCAACATATGCAGCGGCATAAACGAGCCAGCAAATAAATAATATCCTGTTTTCTCTGCTCTTTTCGGACATAGGACTCACTTTCTTTTCTGTGAATACATCGAGCACTCCGCCTTGGGCGTAGGCAGAGTGCTCATCAGTAGGTACGTTGACGAAAGCGTTTTCACCTTGGGAGGCCTGACGCGCCTACTATCGAAATAGTATCACATCATTGTTGATTTGTCAAATTAAATTAATCAATCCGGCCATTGCTTTTCTGCCTTCTTCTACGAGCGGCAGAAAAGGTCTGCGGCAGGGGCCCATGTCAATACCCATAAGGGTTAAAATCTCTTTCTCACACTGGAAAACACCGTATTTGCACATCACGGAAATGATTTCGCACGCTTCATCCTGAAGCCTTTGCGCAAGTTCAAGGTTTCCGCTTCTGAACGCCTGATAGAGTTCCGCAAATTTTTTCCCCATAAAATTATATGTGCTGCCTATGGCACCGTCCGCCCCCATTGACAGCCCCGCAAGGCAAATTTCATCATAACCGTTAAAGACCGTAACACCGTCAATTCTCTGCTTGAACTGTTTAAGGGCAAAGAGGTCGTTTGAGGTATGCTTTATACCGGCAAGTCTTTTCTCTTTTGAAAACATTTCGCAAGCCATATCCGCAGTAAGACCGAAGCCGTTGCCTGCGGGAAAGTTATAGATGAAAAGCGGCATATCAACCGCTTCGGCTATATCATAGTAGTATTTTTTTATCGCTTCGGCGGAAAAACCATAATAAAACGGAGCCACCGCGGATATTGCGTCATATCCGAGTTTTTTCGCTTCAATGCCCAGTTCAATTGCTTCATCTGTTGAAATTGAACCCACATGAGCTATCATATCCACCGCCCTGTCGCAGGCAGAAGCAACCGTTCTGAAGACAGTCTTTCTCTCTTCAGCGTCCATGAGCATACATTCGCCGGTGCTGCCGCCGACATAAAACCCGTTTATACTGCTGTCAATATTGAATCTGACAAGCTCCGCGAGAGCTTTTTCATTGATGGAATAATCGCTGTTAAACGGAGTCAGAAGAGCGGTAAAAATACCTTTCATTTCAGTTCTTCCTTTCAACTCTTTTGTTATGAACCAGCAGAACCAGAGCGGCAACGCCGATAAAAAAACCTATTCCCGCAAAGAAAAGAGGAATCATCAGAAGGTAGCCGCTGATTTCGCCGCCATAGGCTTTATCTTTATGAAAGATACCGTATACAAATTCGGGATTGTAAAACGGATAGGCATAAAAATGCGGGTTGCTCAGTTTGCCGCGCAAAACTGAAAACAAACTGTAAACAGCCGGATAAATACCGAAAAGCGGGAGCTTTCTGTATGATAAATATTTGCCGTCTTTCTGAAGCAGCCACAGAAGCAGCACAAAAGGAGGGATAATCATATGATGGAAAATCTGGGTAAACGCCGACATAGAGTGCACCGGGGTATCCCATAAGAACGGCGGGGTAAGTTTAATAACAACACCGCCGGAAAAAACCACACCGGTAACAATGATATACGTTGTTGCAAAGGCGCCTAATGCAGAGTTGTAAATCATTTTTTCACACCTTTTGCTGCCCAGAAGCGCAAAAGACTTTACGGCCAGATAAAAAATGACAAACACATTTGACTGAATCGTAAAGTACGAGAAAAAGTTGAGTCTTCCGTAATCATAGGGCGCGAACTCCGGATCATACTCGTAAAAATAGCACCCGATTCTGTGAAAAATAACAAGCAGGGCAAAAGTCGAAACTATAAGCAGGAAAACACCCGCAAGTTTTTTTGAATTGTATCCGTTCATAATATCACTTCCCGAAAAAATACCTGATAATCAGGTCGTATCCCACAAAGTATTCTCTGATAAATCTGCCGGGTTCGTTTGTTGAAACACCGGCGGTGACTCTACCGGGAAAGCGGCAGCCGTATTTTTTCGCAATTATCCCGGACCTGAAAATATGATAAGGGCTTGTCAGATAGGCGACGCTGTTTTCCTCAACCGGCTTTCCGGTCTGCTTTTCAATTATTCCGAATGCGAATCTGAAATTCTCAAACGTTGTTGTTGATTTGTCTTCAAGAAAAAGTCTGTCGGGTGAAATCCCGTTCTCCGTAAGGTAATCCGCAACAATCTGCGCTTCACTCTTTTTCTGACCCTTTCTGAAACAGCCGCCGCAGGGCACCGCCTTCGTATCGGGATGGCTTTTAAGGTAACTCAGGGCGCTCTTCATTCTTTCAGTAAGCTGAGCAGACGGGGTATCTGCGCCGATCACATTGCTGCCCAGAATCAGGAGCCAGTCACAGTCATCTTCATATTTTTTCTTTGATGCGGAAACAACAAACGGCATATAAGCCAGGGCAAAGGCGGCGGCAAATCCCGTTATTGAAGCCGGAATAACCGAAAATTTCATAGTTTTTTCCTCCAAATCAGTCACACGAAAAATATATCACCGCCGCTCTGATGTGTCAAGTAACGCTTGAAATATAATTAATATAATGTTATAATTGAAAAGAATAGTATTATTATCCCGGAGGTGACAGAATGGGTCTCGGCGCAAAGGTAAAAGATGTCCTGGGCATTGAAGGAAAAACCGGGGAAGTCATAAGACCTATGATAGCTTATGACTGCGCAAATATCACTTTGGGCGGCGCAGGATATCCGTTAAATCAGTTTCACCAGCAGTTTCTCGCTTACGTAGAAGGAATGAAAACCGGAGCGGCCGGCAAAATCACTCTGATAACAGGCCTGTGGGACGCAGTCAGCGACCCTGTTATGGGAATAATCACTGACCGCACAAAGTCAAGACTCGGAAGGCACAGGCCGTACCTTCTCTTCTCTGCAATTCCGTTTGCAATTGCTTACTTATTCAAGTGGACTTCATTCGGCATTTCGGGCAGAGGAGACGCAAATGCCACCTGGTGGTGGTATCTTTTCGCCGGACTGCTGTATGCAACTTTTATGACGATAATGAGCATTCCGCACACCGCTATGCTCCCGACTGTTGCGCCCGGCTATTTTGAGAGAACGCAGTACAAGATAATTGAGTATGCGTTTAATTCCGTAGGCCAGGTCACTTCCTATGTCTTTACCGCACTGGCGCTCAGCGGTTTCAATATCAAAACCGCACTGACCGCACTGCCCACCCCGTCTCCCGGAGACAGACCGCATTACGCAATGGTGGGCCTGGTGCTGATGCTGTGGTTCTCGTGGTCGCCTATTTTGTGCTTTTTCAAAGTCAAGGAGCCGTCAAGCAAAGACCAGGTCAATCCCCCGCTCGACGTAAAATCACTGCTTAGGGAGTATGCGCTTGTATTTGCAAACCGCTCTTTCAGGCAGTATTTTGTAATCTCGCTCTTCTTCTCTATGTCGAGGTATTTCTGCAACTATGCAGACCAGTATTTCATGGTCAGCGTTACCGATACATACAATATTTTCATTTCGATGAATATCATTTCGGGCATAGCGGAGTTCTCCGGCTCACCTATCAATTACCTGATTACCCGTTACAAAGGCAAAACTGCGTGCGGAAAAATTCTCGGCCCGCTTATGGTTATCGGTATAGCCATAAACAGTTTCATCTCTTACACCACACCGAAATTCATTAAATACGCTGTGGTTATTGTGTCGGCAATTCTTTATAACATAGGCTTTTCAGGCCCGGGATTTGTTGCCGAAAACATCCAGCCGGATATAACGGACGTTGATGAAATGATAACAGGCAGACGGCGTGAAGGCGTTATAGCGACTTTCAAGACGCTGTTCAGCAAAACCATCAGCAGCCTTATGGGCTACGCTGTCGGCACCTCGCTTGAATGGTTCGGCTATGATCCGAATATCAAGCACCCGCTTGAACAGTCAAAGAGAACCCTGCTCGGCCTGAGACTCAACTATGCAGTTATTCCTTCCGTGCTCGCTTTCTTCTGCGTGCTGTCCATTTTCAGATATTCCATGACGAAAACCGACCATGAAACAATAAAGAGAATTATCAAAGAAAAGCATGAAACCGGGGAATGCGAAATAACTGCGGAAGAAAAGAAGCGGCTTGAAAAAATTGCCGGCCGTCCCTGGGAGAAGATGTGGATAGGCCAGCAGAATCAAGTCAGAAACTCCGTTGAAACATTGTGATGAGAGGTTAAAAAATTGGCGGTAAATAAAGATTTAATCAGAAATTTTTGCATAATTGCCCATATAGATCACGGTAAGTCCACACTTGCCGACCGTCTGCTCGAAAAGACGAATTCGGTGGCCATAAGAGACATGACCGCCCAGCTTCTTGACAAAATGGACCTTGAAAGAGAAAGAGGAATAACCATAAAGGCCCATCCCGTCAAGCTAAATTATCTCGCAGATGACGGAAAAGAATACGCGCTCAATCTCATTGACACTCCGGGTCACGTTGACTTTAACTATGAGGTATCCAGGTCTCTTGCCGCCTGCGAGGGAGCTATACTTGTGGTTGACGCAACCCAGGGCGTTGAGGCTCAGACGCTTGCCAACACCTATCTCGCGCTTGACCACGACCTTGAAATTATACCCGTAATAAATAAAATCGACCTGGCATCTGCGGACCCGGACAGAGTTGCAAAAGAAATTGAAGATGTCATAGGTCTTGACTGCTCGGAAGCACCGAGAATATCCGCAAAAACAGGCATAAACATAGAAGCGGTACTTGAACAGATTGTAAAAGGGATACCGGCTCCGCAGGCAAACGACAATCTGCCTTGCAGGGCTTTGATTTTCGACTCCGTTTATGACAGTTACAAGGGCGTTATCGTTTATGTGAGAATTAAAGAAGGAAGAATCAGACCCGGCGACACTCTCAGGATGATGGCCACAGGAGCGGAATTCACCGTTGTTGAAACGGGATATATGCGCGCACGCGAGCCGGAGCCGTGCAGCGAACTGACTGCCGGCGAGGTAGGATACATCACGGCTTCAATTAAGACTGTCAGCAACGCCAGGGTCGGCGATACAATAACCACCGTTGACAACCCCGCCTCTAAACCGCTTCCGGGCTACAGGAAGGTTAATCCTATGGTCTTCTGCGGCATTTATCCCGCAGACGGAGCCGACTATGAAAATCTGCGCGACGCGCTTGAAAAATTGCAGCTCAACGATGCCGCATTAAGTTATGAACCTGAATCATCCGGCGCTCTCGGCTTCGGCTTCCGCTGCGGTTTTCTCGGACTGCTGCACCTTGAAATCATTCAGGAAAGGCTGGAAAGAGAATATGACCTCGATCTTGTTACAACCATACCGAGCGTCATTTACAGAATCAATCTGACAGACGGCTCTACAATTGAGATAGACAACCCCACTCATTATCCCGATCCCGGTCTTATCTCTTCCTGCGAAGAGCCGTTCACCGATTCTCATATTTATTCACCCGCGGACTATGTGGGAACAATAATGGAACTCTGCCAGGAAAGGCGCGGCATATTCAAGAATATGGATTATATCACACCCGAAAGAGTGGATATTCACTATGAGATGCCCCTTAACGAGATAATCTATGACTTCTTTGACTCTCTCAAATCGAGAACAAAGGGCTATGCTTCATTCGATTATGAAATAAAGGATTACCGTGAATCCAAGCTCGTTAAACTTGACGTAATGCTGAACGGCGATGTCATAGATGCGCTTTCGTTCATTATACATTCTGACAAAGCGTACGCCAAGGCAAGAAAAATTGCCGAAAGGCTCAAGGACAACATACCGCGTCAGATGTTTGAGATACCCATTCAGATAGGTATCGGCGGAAAGATAATTGCGCGCGAAACCGTCAAAGCAATGAGAAAAGACGTGCTCGCAAAGTGCTACGGCGGTGATATCACCAGAAAGAAGAAACTTCTCGAAAAACAAAAAGAAGGAAAGAAGAGAATGCGCCACTTCGGAACGGTAGAGGTGCCGCAGGAGGCGTTTATGGCCGTCCTCAAGCTTGATGACAATGACTGATTCAAAGCCCGTCGGGCTGTACATTCACGTCCCCTTCTGCAAAAGCAAATGCCCGTACTGCGATTTTTATTCGGTCGCAATGAAGCCCGATACAGCCGAATGTTATGTGAAGGAAGTCATAAGAAGAATACGGGAATACAATCTTATTTATGACACGGTGTATTTCGGCGGCGGCACTCCTTCCCTGCTCGGGTCAGACAGAATAGCCAAAATACTCGGCAGTGTTTACGTTACGAATGACTGTGAGATTACGGTTGAATGCAATCCATCCGATATATGCCGGGAAAACACGGAGCTCTCATTCGGGAAACTCCGTTCCTGCGGCGTAAACAGAATATCCATGGGGCTTCAGAGCGCAGATGACGGAGAAAGAAGGTCGCTGGGAAGAAGGACCGGAAGAAACGGAATCGAAAGAGCAATCAGGACGGTTAAGGCAGCGGGAATAAACAATATTTCCCTCGATATTATGCTCGGAATTCCGGGTCAGACAGAGGATTCACTTGCCGCCACCCTCGGATTTTGCATTGAATCCGGCGTTAAGCATATCAGCGCCTACATCCTTAAAATCGAAGAAAACACCTTCTTCGGAAGAAACGCCGAAAAACTCAGTCTGCCTGATGAGGACAGAACGGCGGACTTCTATCTGCAAACCGTCGAAACTCTCGGAAACGCGGGATTTGAGCAATACGAAATATCAAACTTTGCTCTGCCGGGTTACGAAAGCAGGCACAATCTCAAATACTGGAACGATGAAGAATATCTCGGCACAGGCCCCGCCGCCCACTCCTTTCTCGGCGGAAAGCGCTTTTACTTTGAGAGAAATCTTGAAGACTATCTCGGCGGCGCAAAGCCGGTCAGCGACGGCATTGGAGGAACTGCCGAGGAATACATCATGCTGATACTAAGGCTTAAAAAAGGGCTTGATTATAATTCTTTCAAAGCAAAATTCGGCTGTGAAATTCCGGATGAAATCAAAAGCTTTGCCGCTTTGCTCGCGGAAAAAGGGCTTGCTCAGGCAAATGAAAACGGATTTCATTTTACACCCGAAGGCTTTTTGATATCAAACAAACTCATTTATGAAACAATCAGCAAACTATCTTTGCCCGGAGGTCATTGAATGTCCGCTTGTAAATTCATAGTCAACGATTTAAATATCAAGAAAAACCAGCTGAAAATCGACGCCGCACTTGTAACCGAAACCGATTACCCTGTTCCCAAAATCAGAGTGATATTCAGGCGCGGCGAGGATATAAGACGGCTTCCGCTGATAAAGAGCGGCAGTTTCAAGAGAATGAGAAGCTCGGATTATGTTTCAATCTACTCCTACAACTATCTCCTGGACTATATTTTCACAGACGAAGTGTCGGATGACGATATCACTCTGAGCTTTGAAATTGAAGAGGAATACGAACAAAGCCGCAGCCTTGATTTCTATGTTTCCAAGGGAATTATTTCAAAATTCCCGGAAGCAAATATTGACGAAAAGTACGCAGGCGGAGAAGATTTCAGCGGCGCAACGGTTTACAGCAATCCCGCCGCCATTGAGGAAACGGAGGACGTGCCTCTTAAAAGTTACATCTGCATTCCCTGCCCCCAATCGGGCGAAATAATACTCAGAGTAAAAGAAAACTACGCTCTCAAAACAAGCAGATGCAAGGTGGCCGCTGTCCGTTTTATCACAGAATTCATGTGCGCAGTCAATGTTTTTATCTGCGCTCTGCTTGTGCCGTATTTTGTATTTGACGCTTTTCTTGCCGCGCTGGATATAATCCCGAGGCACAGGGCGCCCGAGGAAACAAAATTTATAAGAATATTCATTTCCCAGATAAAGGCCAACATCGCAAGTTATCTTCGCTTCGCATTTAAAAATCAGAATACCGCCGAAAAACTCATCAGGGTTGAAGAGGGCCGCTACGCGAGATATTACAAAAGGCTGTGCAAAAAACCGGTTGTTGAAAACAGAGTATCGTTTATCTCCGGCAGACGGGATGAAATCGGAGGAAACGAAAAATACGTCTATGACCTGCTCAAAGACAGGGACGACATAGATTTCCAGTTCCTTATGAACTCGGAACTCGACAGAGGAACAAAGAACAAGGCAAAGAAAAAGTTTTATGAGCTTTACGCTACCTCAAAGGTGGTCATAGTAGATGACTATTACAATCTGCTCAATTCCGTTGAAAAACGCGAAGGGGTTACTCTTTTTCAGCTCTGGCACGCCTGCGGAGCATTCAAGACATTCGGCTTTTCGCGGCTGGGAAAGTCCGGAGGCCCGAAACAGACCTCTCCGAGTCACAGGATGTATGACTGCGCAACGGTAAGCTCGGATGAAATCGTAAAGTATTATGCCGAGGGCTTCGGCGTGAGCGACAGTCACATACTTCCCACGGGCATACCCAGAACGGATATATTCTGCGATAAAGAGTATGCCGAAAATATAAAGAACGGTTTTTTCACACGCTATCCGAAACTCAAAGGCAAAAAAATAATAATGTTTGCTCCGACATTCAGGGGCGCAGGTCAGAAAAGCGCTTACTATCCGCTGAGCGTTTTTGACCCGAACAGGTTTTATGAAGCAATCGGCGACGAATACGCCGTGATAATCAAGCTTCATCCCTTCTGTACGGAGAGATTTGAAATCGAAAAGAAATACTCCGATTACATAATTGATCTCTCGGATGAGGATGAGCTGAATGACCTGCTGTTTGTCACGGACCTTCTTATAACCGACTACTCAAGCGCCGTATTCGAGGCCTCGCTGCTCAATATACCGATGCTGTTTTATCCATACGATCTGTATCAGTATATATCTGAGAGAGACTTCTACTGCGAATATGAGAGCTTCGTGCCCGGCAGAATTGCCTTCACCTTTGACGAAGTGTGTGAGAGCGTTGTCAAGGGTGATTATGAAGAAGAAAAGATTGAACCGTTCAGGCATAAATTTTTCACGCATCTTGACGGCAAATCGTCACAGAGAGTTGCCGATATTATAATTGAAAAACTGAAAGGATAATGACTATGGCTGACATTTTTTCAGGTGCAAAGTTCATAACAACCGAGTTTCAGAATTACTGCAACCCCAAAAATTTGCCGTGGGGAATGGGCAGAAGCAAGCTCTATCAGCACACCGATCTCATAAGCTGGGAGGGTCTGCCCATGTTCGCGTGCGATTTTGAGGCGGAAAAAACGGACAATGCACGCATTTACTTTTCCGCTCTCGGCTGCGTTGATATCTATATCAACGGGGAACGCGCAGGCACGGGAGAAATGAAGCCGGGCTGGTCGGACTATAACACCCGCGCATTTTATACGGATTATGACATATCGGCTTTACTCAAAAACGGCAGAAACAGAATACTTGCCGTTGCCGCCCCGGGCTGGTACTCGGGCAGAATCGCCGGTGGATATTACGGCGACGGCACTCCGAGCGTTATGATAAGCATCAAGGCAAACGGAAAAGACATTGTCAATACTGACGCGGGCTGGAAATGCACCGTCGGCGGCAGAATAAGAACCGCCGATATATGGGACGGAGAATACTGCGACGCTACAGAAGCGGGCTATGATGAGATGAGCAGAACCGACTTCGACATCAGCGGCTGGGACAGCGCGCAGATTTTTGAATACAAAGGGAAGGTCACCGAATTCATAGGCCCCGAAATCAGGATAAGAAAAGAACTCATCCTCAGCCCCGCAAACATAAAGGTTTACGACGGCATAAACTATAACGGAACATATTTCGGCTGCATCAATGTGTGCAACGGCGACGCGGCTCTTCCGCTTGAGGTCAAAAAGGGGCAGAAGGTTATTGTTGATTTCGGTCAGGAAACCGTCGGTCACCTTTACATAAAAGCAAAGAGCAAAAAAGGAACCGAGCTTAAAATGAGATACGCCGAGTTCCTCAACGACAGCGGCGAACCGGAAAGAGGAAACGACGGACCGAAAGGAAGCGTTTACACCGTTAATCTGCGCTCTGCACTCGGAAAAGCGTACTATGTTTTCGGCTCGGACGAAACCGAGGAATACAGACCCGTTTTCACCTTCTTCGGCTACAGATATGTTGAAATAAGCGCTGAAAACGATATGACAATATATGACCTTAAGGCTGAACCGATAGGCAATGACACCGAGGAAACGGGAAAGATTGAAACCTCCGATCCCCTTGTCAACAGGCTCATATCAAACGCACTCTGGGGTCAAAGAGGAAACTATGTCAGCGTGCCGACGGACTGCCCCCAGAGAGACGAGAGACTCGGCTGGACGGGCGACGCGCAGGCCTTCAGCATCACAGCGGCATACAACGCCGATGTTTACGGTTTCTTCAGAAAATGGATGCAGGATATGAGAGACTCTCAGAGCGAAAGCGGCGGGTACGCCGACGTTAACCCGAGAGTCGGCTGCTGCCACAGCGAAGACGCGTGCGCTTGGGGCGACGCCGGAGTTATCATACCGTATAATCTCTATATGATATACGGGGATGACACGATGATAAAAGAGCACTTTGACTCAATGGATAAATATATAACGGGTCTTGAAAAGAAATACGGCTATTCGGGCCCGATACCCCGTTACGGCGACTGGCTCGCCTACGACTGGTGCTCAAACGAATTCATCTCGAGCGCGTACTTCAATCACGACATTGACCTGATGATTTATATGAGCAAAATCGCCGGCAGAGAAGACAGACTCCCCTATTACAGGGAGCTCAAAGTCAAGGCACACAAATACTTTGAGGATAACTTCATGAAGGACGGCAAGCTCATCGGTCAGACGCAGTGCGACAAGATAATTTCGCTCGCATTCGATTTGCTTGATGAGAACTACGCAAAGGAAGTTGCCGACGAACTTGAAGAGCAGATAAAGGAGAACGGAGACCGCCTCTCCTGCGGCTTCCTCGGGACCTACAACCTCTGCCCCACCCTCTCAAAATACGGCAAGGATAAGACCGCCTACAACCTTTTGCTTCAGAGAAACGAACCGTCCTGGCTTTACAGCATAGATCAGGGCGCAACCACAATCTGGGAAAGATGGAACTCCTACACCGTCAAAGACGGTTTCGGAGACGTGGGAATGAACTCATTCAACCACTACGCGTACGGCTCGGTCTGCGAATGGATGTACCGCTATATGGCGGGCATAGAGCCGGATGAACCGGGCTTCTCGAAAATCCGTCTCGACCCGAGAATCGACCTGAGAACAGAAAACGAGCTGCCAGCAGGGCAGAAAAACATCACTTTCGTCAAGGCGGAATTCAAATCCGCGGCCGGCCTTATAAAGAGCGAATGGAACACGGAAAACGGCTTTGTTTACAAATGCTCCGTTCCCTCAGGCGCAAAGGCGCGTCTCTCGCTCCCTGTGCTGTCGGACAGCCTGACGATGAACGGCAGGGAAGCCGAAGCGGTAATAAAAGACGGCAAATACATCCTCGACCTTGACGGCGGGGAATATGCATTCACCGAATAAAAATGAAAGTGCGAGGGAAATCATGAAAAAGGTTTTAAACACGGTAATTGCGATACCGGTTTGCGCCGTTATGCTTTTCGGCGCGGTGATACTCACACACACTGCAGATATTGATTTACCTGATATCGGCGCACTTTTTGCGACTGAAGCATCCGCAGCATCAAGCGGCAAATGCGGGGAAAATGTTACATTTAGTCTTAACGATGAAGGAACGCTGACTGTTTCCGGTACAGGAGAGATGATGAATTATTTAAGTTCTTCAAGAGTACCTTGGAATTGGGAACATAAATCTATAAAAGCGGTTATTATTGAACAGGGCATCACAAGCATAGGCGATTGTGCATTTTCCTCTTGCAACGGTCTTACAGAAGTAACCATACCCGACAGTGTAACAAGCATAGGCGATAATGCATTTTACTATTGCGACGGTCTTACAGAAGTAACCATCCCCGACAGTGTAACAAGCATAGGTGAATATGCATTTTACGGATGCACCGGTCTTACAGAAGTAACCATCGGCAACGGTGTCACAAGTATAGAAGAGTATGCATTTGCCGGTTGCGTCGGGCTTACAAGTATAGAGGTTGATGAAGGAAATACAGTATATCACAGTTCGGGAAACTGTCTTATAGAAACAGAAAGCAAAACACTTATTCTGGGCTGTAAAAATAGTGTTATTCCCGATGACAGCAGTGTCACAAGCATAGGTTATCGTGCATTTTACGGTTGTAACGGACTTACAAGTATTACCGTCCCCAGCAGTGTCACAAGTATAGGCGATTGGGCATTTTCCCATTGCATCGGTCTTTCAAGTGTAACCATAGGTAACGGCGTCACAAGCATAGGTGATGATGCATTTTACTGGTGCCAAGGTCTTACAGAAGTAACCATTCCCGACAGTGTAACAAGCATAGGTAATTCTGCATTTAACAGTTGCACAAAGCTTGCAAATGTAATTATCGGAAACAGTGTTTCAGTTATAGGCAGCAATTCATTCCGGGATTGCGCTCTGAGAAAGATTACCATACCCAGAAGCGTGAAAGAAATAAACATAGGTGCATTTCAAAACTGCACCAGCCTCAAAGAAGTCAATTATACGGGCACAAAATCGGAATGGGACGCTGTTTTAATAGGTGCAAGTAATGAGGCAATTACAGATGCTGAGATAAACTTCAATGCGCCGCCCGAAGTACCTGTTGACCCGGGTTTTACTCTTACCTATGACGCCAACGGCGGAAACGGCGCTCCTGCAAATCAGACGGGAAAAGGAAGCGTCAATCTTTCTTATTCCGCACCGACGAGACAGGGATATATCTTCCTCGGCTGGGCGACAAGCAGCACTGCAACATCCGCTCAATACGATGCAGGCAGTCTGATAAACCTTGACAGTAATATAACTCTTTATGCCGTCTGGCAAATCAATAATACGCCCTCAAATACAGACAATCAGGACAGCCCGTCAAATACCGCCAATCCTTCAATTCCCGCGGGCGGCGACGACCCCAACGTTCCCAATAACAACGCACTCATAAACAATTTCACCGCATCAAAGCCGGTTAACTATAAAGCGACAGTCACCTTTACAGCTTCCGACAGCATTCCCGAAGGATCAACCGTTCTCTGGTATGTAAACGGCAAATATGAAGCACAGGGAAATACCTACACAAACAAAGAGGCAACTGACGATTACACAGTGCAGGTCAAGGTTATTGACGCAAACGGAAATGTCATCGGCGAGACCGAGGTTGAGACCGTCAGAGTCAATCAGAATTTCCTTGCAAAATTCATCGCTTTCTTCCTCAGCCTCTTCGGCGCACTTCAGAAAATAAAACAGTAACGGTTTTTACTCCGTCAGTTCCGTCTGACGGAGTTTTTGCTTTTTGTAATAAAAAAACGACGTGAAATAAATCACGCCGTTTTGAGGAGTATTGACTTGCACAGCTTCAGCAGATACCGGCTCAGCAGGATGAAGCCGGTATTCTTCTTTATCAATTCTTTTTGCCGGATTTAACCGGGAGCCACCAGGTGAAGCCGAAGCATAGGCAGTTTATAAAGCCTTCGATTATGCCTATACCGTTCTGCTTTGCGACTTTGTAACCGATGATTATGTATTCCGTCAGGTGCATCACAACGAGGGCAAGAAGCGGAATAACGGTATATTTGAATGCAAGAACGGAAAAGCAGGCGTAAAGCAGAACACATACGGGTTTGCCGAATGCACAAGTGAATTTCAAAAACATAATTATCCCTCCGTTTTATTTTATCGGTTTATCAAGCGGCATAGTGGCATAGGCGTTCAGAGTTTCATCCGCCGTATTGCCGCTGAGGTATTCGTAATATCCCTGAGAGCCTATCATTGCGGCATTGTCACCGCAGAGTTTCAAATCCGGCATATAAAGACTGAGTTTCTTCTCTTTACAGATTTTTTCGCACTTCGCCCTCAGCACCGAGTTTGCGGAAACTCCGCCGGCAAGGGCAATCTTTTTATAACCGAATTCATCGGCCGCCGCAAACAGATTATTGACGAGGCAGTCAGTCACGGCATCTATGCAGGACGCTCCCATATCGGCAATATTTATCTCTTCCCCTCTTTGCGAGGCGTTGTGAACGGCATTGACAACCGCGGTTTTAAGCCCGGAAAAGCTGAAATCGTATTTGCTTGCGTCTACCTTCGGATGAGGAAATGAATACGCCTTCGGATTGCCGCCTTTACTGACTCTGTCAAGATTGACACCGCCCGGATAATCAAGCCCGAGGGCTCTGGCGGATTTATCCATACACTCGCCTGCGGCGTCGTCCCTCGTCCTGCCGATAATTTCAAAATCGGTGTATCCGCTGACACGGACAAGATGACTGTGACCGCCCGAGACGACAAGGCAGAGAAACGGCGGCTCAAGGTCCGGATAAGTGAGATAATCCGACGCGATATGGCCCCTGAGGTGATGAACGGGAATAAGCGGTTTGCCGGTACTGAACGCCAGCCCTTTTGCAAAATTCACGCCCACAAGCAGGGAACCTATAAGACCGGGTGCGTATGTTACGGCTATGGCATCTGTTTCTTTGGCGGTAATACCGGCATCGTCAAGCGCCTTTCCGACAACGGAGCTGATCGCCTCAACGTGCATCCTTGACGCGATTTCCGGCACAACCCCGCCGTAAACAATATGGTCCTTTATCTGAGACGCAACGACATTTGAGAGAATCTTTCTACCGTCCTCAACAACAGCCGCGCCTGTGTCGTCACAGGAGGATTCAACAGCAAGAATTTTCATAGTTCAATCAATACCGTCGGTATCTTTCCTTTCGCTTGAATTAAAAAACAGAGTATACAAAACTGCGTTCTCAGCCGGAGAAGAATAAAAATTCTTTCTCATTCCGGCAACCGAAAAGCCGTTTTTTTCATAGAGTCTGATTGCGGCTTTATTGCTTTCGCGCACTTCCAGCGTGATAAAAGCGCACCCGCGTTTCTTTGCGCCCTCAGCCGCCGCTCTGAGCAGTTTTCCGCCGATACCCTGCCCTCTGTAAGCGGGCAGCACGGCGATATTTGTTATATACGCCTCGCCTGCTATTTCCTGAACTCCGATATAACCGGCAACGCGATCACTCCGGGCAACCAGAAAATAAGAAGAAGGATTGTCAACCTCTTCAAGTATTCCCTCATAGGTCCAGGGGGAAGCAAAGCAGGCTTTCTCAATATCCGCAACGGCGGGAACATCATCCTCCGTCATTTTGTTTATTGTTATATCCATTATCCTTTTGCCTCATACCAGGTTTTGCCCATACCGACATCGGCTTCAAGGCATACCTTCATCCTGACAGCATTTTCCATCTCTCTTTTCAGAATGGCAGACACAGCCGCTGCCTCGTTTTCGGGGGCTTCAACAATGAGTTCATCGTGCACCTGGAGAATCAGCTTCGATTCAAGATGCATCTGCTCAAAGGTATTCCAGACGCGAATCATCGCAATTTTAATGATATCCGCCGCCGTACCCTGGATGGGCATATTCATAGCCATTCTCTCACCTGCGGCTCTGAGGTTTCCGTTTGAGGACTGGATTTCGGGCAGATATCTGCGTCTGCGGAAAAGGGTTTCGGTGTAACCGTTCTTCTTTGCGTCTTCAACGGTTTTTTTCATAAAATCGCGCACACCGCTGAAATTATTGAGATAATCCTTGATGTAACTGTCCGCCTCTCTGACACTTACGCCTATGTTTTTTGACAGGGAGAAAGCGCCTATGCCGTAAACAATGCCGAAGTTGACCGCCTTTGCCCTGCTTCTGAGAGCGGGGGTCACCATCATCAGCGGCAGGCCGAAAACCTGGGATGCCGTTATTGCGTGAATATCATCGCCGTCATTGAAGGCGTCAATCATATTTTTATCGTTTGCCATATGAGCGAGGACACGAAGCTCAATCTGGGAATAGTCGGCGTCGACAAGGACGCAGCCTTCTCTTGCCTTGAAAAACTTTCTCATCTCTCTGCCGAGCGGGGACCTTACGGGAATATTCTGCAAATTCGGCTCGGAGGAGGATATCCTGCCCGTCCTCGTTTCTGTCTGATTGAACGAGGAATGAATTCTTCCATCCTCACCGATGACTGACAGCAGGCCTTCGCAGTAAGTCGATTTCAGCTTTGCGAGAGTTCTGTATTCAAGGATTTTGCCCACAACCGGGAAATCGTCCGCAAGGCTTTCGAGCACGGCGGCATTCGTTGAATAGCCGCTCTTTGTTTTCTTTTTTGCGGGCAGACCCATTTTATCAAACAGTGCCTCGCCGAGCTGCTTGGGAGAATTGAGATTGAATTCATAACCGACTTCAGAATATATTCCGTCAACAGCGGCGTTTATCTTATCCGTGAGCATATTTTCAAATTCTTTTATTCCGTCCGAGTCAACAAGGAAGCCCTCGTTTTCCATCGAGGCCAGCACCTCCGAAAGAGGAAGCTCTATATCTTTAATAAGACTTTCCTGGTTGTTATCGCTGATTATTTTTTTGAGGTTTTTAAAGGCAACAGGCAGGTAAGCTGTGAGAACGGCTGTTTCTGCATCTTCGCCGGGCAGGTAATTCGCGTACTCCTCAATTATCCTGCGCAAATCATAGGACGACGAGGGATTGGCAACATAGGCGAGAAGCATTGCATCGGAACAAATCGAGTTTATAGCGATATCAACCCTGTATTTATAGAAAAACGAATAGAGATTTTTGCAGTTATAGGTGTATTTTTCAATATCTTTCTCAAAAAGGAAGTTCTCGCAGAATTTTACATACTCATCGTTATTTGGGCTTATCACAGCAACGCCCTTATCGATTGCGAAGTAAAATATACCGTTATCAAAGGTGAAATATGCGCTTGCGGTCTTTTTGAGAGTGTTTATGAAAAGCTCTGTGTCGGTCACTTCATAGGTATCGGTGATGACCTTTTCAGCCGCGGCCTGAACGGGCCTTACCTGAGCGGGCTTCAAATTGAGGCGTTCAAGAAGCTTGAACATTTCAAGCTTTGAAAGCAGCACGGAAACATTATACGCGTCGGGCTGAGCGGGAATATAGGAGGCATAGTCGGCGTCTATCGGCGCTTTGTCGCTGATTGTGCCGAGGGTACGGCTGAGGTATGCCATATCCTTATCTTTGACAAGTTTATCGCGCACACCCTGCTTGATATCAAGCTCATCAAGCTTTGCGTAAATATCGTCAATTGTGCCGAACTTTGATATAAGCTCCTTGGCGGTCTTTTCGCCAATACCCGCAACACCCGGTATGCAGTCGGATGAATCGCCCTGAAGCGCTTTTATATCAATAAGCAGTTCGGGAGTATCAACAAGATAATCCTCCCTGATTTTTTCGGTATCGTATCTGGTTGAAACCGGCGCACCCATCTTTGTTGAGGCAAGGAGAACATTCACATTATTGCGCACAAGCTGAAGGGAATCCCTGTCACCGGTTGCGATATAGCAAAAATCGTTTTCACCGCAGTTTGCGGCGAGAGTGCCGAGAATATCATCGGCCTCAAAGCCCGGGCATTCAATGATTTTATAACCGAGGTAAGTGAGAAGCTCTTTAAGAGCAGGCACCTGGCTCGCAAGCTCATCCGGCATACCTTTTCTGTTTGCCTTGTAACCGTCATACATCTTATGCCTGAACGTTTTTTCTTTGACATCAAAGGCAACGGCAACACAGTCCGGCTTAACCTCCGAAATGAGTTTGAGAAGGATATTCATAAAACCGTAAATTGCGTTGGTATAGTAGGCCCCATCCTTGGTGGTAAGCAGTTTGATACCGTAAAAGGCACGGTTGATAATGCTGTTTCCGTCGATGGCAAGAAGTTTCATTGGGAACACCTCGAAAAATATTAATAAATAAATTGAAATGTACGGTAATAAATGATAAAATCGTCTCGGTGAGAATATGAATATAGGTAATTTTGAATTAAACGGTTATGCCGCTCTTGCACCTATGGCAGGGGTAACCGACAGAGCATTCAGGGAACTCTGTATGGAGTTCGGCTCCGCCTACTGCACAAGCGAAATGGTAAGTTCAAAAGGGCTGATTGTGCACGACCGTAAATCCGAATTATTAATAAACATGAGTGAAAAAGAACGGCCCTGTGAGGTGCAGATTTTCGGTAACGACCCCGCAGAGATGGCCCTGGCGGCAAAAAAAGCCGAGCAGACGGGCTGCTTTGCGGTTGATATCAATATGGGCTGCCCCGCTCCTAAGGTCGCTGCACACGGCAGCGGCAGCGCTCTGATGAAAAATCCGGAACTTGCGGGTGAAATAACAAACGCCTGCGTAAACGCCGTCGGTATCCCCGTGACCTGCAAAATACGCTCGGGCTGGGATGAGGACAGTATAAATGCCGTTGAAACGGCAAAGATACTCGAAAAAGCGGGAGCAAGCGCAATAACCGTCCACGGGAGAACACGCAGGCAGATGTATGCCCCGCCTGTCAATCTCGATATTATCCGCCGTGTTAAAGAAGCGGTGAATATACCCGTCATAGGCAACGGAGATATATTTGACTGCAGAAGCGCTCTGGAAATGTATGAAAAAACAAAATGCGATTTTGCAGCCATAGGCCGTGGCGCTCTGGGAAATCCCTGGATTTTCAGCCGGATTAATTCGTTCTTCGAGACCGGTGAAATTCCCGCCCCTCCGGGTATTGAGGAAAGAATGACTGTGATGATAAATCACATCGTTCAGCTTTGCGAATACAAAGGCGATTATGTCGGAATAAGGGAAGCCAGAAAACACGCCGGATGGTATATAAAGGGAATTCGCGGCGCCGCGTCTTTCAGAAGGGAAATAGGCTCTCTTGAGTCAACAGATGACCTGAGGCGCCTTGCGGAGAATGTAATTAAATCAGTAATGAACGAAGGCGAAAACTAACCTTCTATTCTCTTTTTGAAGACCTTACCTGTTTTGCAAATAAGTTTCATCCAGGGAAGCAGAAGCTCCTCATCAAAATCAAGGACTTTATTTGTCTGGTTAAATGTTTCAAAGTCAAGGTCTCCGTCATAACCGATGCTTTTAAGGGAAGCGCAGAAATAATCCCACCTGACTGTTCCTGTCAGCGGAGCCATATGCAAATCCGTAACCGCGTCGTTATCGTGAATATGCAATGCTTTTATTCTTTTATTGAGCACGGGTATCGATTCCCTGAAATCCATTTTCAAAAGGTTCTGATGCCCCGTATCAAGGCAAAGGCCGAACACTTCTTTGCCTGCGAGAGCATTAAGTTCATCAATAAAGGCAGCGGCCTGATAGGCATCTCCGCAATGGCCTCTGTACATCACGCCCCTGTAGTTTGTGAACAGGTTTTCAAGGCAGACAGTCACATTGCATCTGAGAAGCACGGGTATAAGCGAGGTGTAGAGTTTCAGATTGAGCTGCCGTATCGATTCAACCGTATTGATTTCATCTGCCATTGAAAGCGGAATACCGTGAATAACAAGGTTCTTACAGCCTATCGCATCGCAATATTCAATATTTCTTTTATAAATCTCTATTGCATAATCCAACACTTCGGGACAATTCACCGAATAGGCGGGAAAGGGAGCATGGGCCTGGGTTATAATCAAACCGTTTTCACGTATTACGGACAGCTCACAGGCATAACGGTCTTTGACCTCTTCGAGGCTTTTTTCAAAAATGCATTTGCCTTTATATGTTCCTTTTCTTATATCGGAACCGTTCCAGGCGTGGTCGAGGTTCCAGTCGACTGCCTCAAAACCGGCTCTTTTTATAATAGAATACCCTTTTCTTATACCGAGGCGGTCAACAATATCGCCGGTCTGAATACAAATTTTCAAAACATTCATCTCCCGAAAGGTGATTAAAAATGAATCTCAGCAATACATCCAAAGTATGCCGGAAAGTCAAAAAGATACTGAACGACAGAACCCCGCTGAAAAAGGACTGCGGAACCCTGTGCGGCAAAGCGTGCTGCAAGGGCGACAGCGAAACGGGAATGCTTCTTTTCCCGGGCGAAACAACAGACCTCAATATCAAGAATGAGGGAGGTTTCCGCCTTGCCGTGTGCAACGGAAAATGCAACAGAGATGAAAGACCGATTTCGTGTATGTTCTTTCCCCTGTTTCCCACGCTTGACAAAAACAATAAAATAAAAACGGTACCGGATTTCAGAGGGTACGGACTGTGCCCGCTTGTGAGACACGCTGACGAAATAGAATTCAGCAAGCGGTATCTAAACGCAGTAAGAAGAGCGGCTGAAATTCTCGTTAAAAACGAGGAATGCAGAGATTTTATACTCTCGGTTACCGAAATAATAAATGACAGCAAAAAAATGATAGATACGTTTACCGGAGGCACAGAAAATGTTTAAGGAGAATTTCCATACCCACTCAACATATTGCGACGGAAAGAATCCGCCTGAGGATATGGTCAAAGAGGCGGCGGCACGCGGGTTCAAAGCTCTCGGTTTTTCCGGCCACGCATATGTTGATTATGACTGCGACTGGTGCATGACAAAGGAAGGCACAGCCGCCTATATCAAAGAAATAAACGGACTTAAGGAAAAGTACCGCGACAGGCTGAACATATACTGCGGAACAGAACTTGACTACTACAGCGAGTTTGACCCGTCGCTCTATGACTTCACAATCGGGTCTGTGCATTATGTTTTATGCTCCGGAGAATACTGCCCTGTTGACAGTTCCGCCCGTGAGCAGATACAGTGCGCGGAGAAGTATTTCGGCGGCTCAATTTACGGCTATGCGGAAAAATACTATGAGACCGTCGGGAATGTGCTCAATAAAACCGGCGCGGATTTCATCGGGCATTTTGACCTTGTAACCAAATTCAACGAAGCGGACAAGATGTTCGACACAAGCGACAGGCGTTACAGAAAGGCATGGACGGATGCGGTTGACAGACTTATTCCCTTCAAAAAACCACTTGAAATAAATACGGGAGCAATCGCAAGGCAAGTGCGTCTGACACCTTATCCGTCAATTGAAATTGCTCAGTATATTCACGATAACGGCGGATATTTTATTGTCACTTCAGACTGCCACAATAAAGAAATGCTTGAATGCGGATTTGAAGAGGTGTATAAAAAATACTCAAAATTCAACATAGTGAGTTTTGAAGAAATGCTTAAAAACAAATGATAAGGTTTTAATTACGCGGTACACAGTAAAGATTCATATCCCAGCACGGAATGCCCGGGTGCTTTCTGACAGCAAGCGAATAACCGGGAAAATTCTTTATAAAATACATCGGAATCTCAAAAAAGTCGGTGCTTCTGTGATAAAGAGCAATGTTCATTTTGGGCATTTGCTCTTTAATTGTTTTAAATGCGCCTTTGAGCATTGCTGTCTCGGAGCCTTCAATATCCGCTTTGATATAAGTTACCCTTTTGCCGCGGCAGATACTGTCGACGCTGCGGCACTGCATCACCGCGCCGGATACCGAAACAGACGACTGCCGACCTGCCGCAGCGGAAAAAGCAATTTTCCCGTCAGCGGAGGATACGGCGCAGTTAATCGCATTGAAATGTGTCAGTTTTTTTGTGTTTGACAGCAACTTGTCATAGTTTTTCTTATCGGCCTCAACAGCGGTTATTTCACTGTATCTGCCGCCGGTATACTTCAGAAACTCCTCAACCGTATCGCCTTTATACGCGCCAAGATCGAGGTAGGCATCACTGCTGCCTAATTTCAGATAATCGCCGAATATTTCGTCCTTGTCTGTCACGGCACCGAAGAGGTAAGCGAGGTCGCCCGAATACATAAAGCGGAAACAGTCGGCGTATATTTTTCTCGATTTTTCGTCAAGGTAATTATAAACGGCATTTATTTCTTTTTCATATTTAAGGGTGAAATCCCTGTTAATAACTTCGGAGTCACATACGGGCACGGTAGGCACAACGATTTCACGGGTTTCACCGAGACTGCGAATATGGTCAACGACCTCCGGTCTTGAAGAACCGAAAGCTACAACAAGCCTGAACTCTCCGTCAAATTCGGAGAGCTTTTTCAATTTATATCCCCTAAAAGTCTGACCGCGCACAAAGCCGTCCGATGCGGTTACACCCGCAACCGGAATATTCAGCTTTTCCAGTTCTCCGAAAACCAGATCGGCGCCGTTGCCCATACCGTATACAACTACCGGCAAGCGGTCTTTCGTAAGTAATTCCCAGGATGTTAAATCCGGTAAAGTAAAATCAAGCATAAGTCTCCGTTATAAAAGATGTTCAAGAAAAAAGCCGAAGACCGCTGCCTTCGGCATAAAAATCATTGTGCGAGTAATGAAAACGCTTTGCGCAAAGGAGCATCCTGCGCTGAATCAAGTAAAACAGACTGCGAATAGTCAGACTCAACTTCAATAGTGGGAGAGATGCCTACCCCGTCATAAACAAACGACTCATCGCCTGCGGGAATAATCAGGGCAACGGTAAGGAGCAGAGCTCCGCCGTTATCAAGGTTATAGACGCTTTGCATCGTGCCCACTCCCGCGGTAACGGTACCTATAAGCTGCGCCTGCTTCAGCGCCCTCATATCCGCGGCAAACAGTTCGGCGGGGCCGGAGGTCTGCGAATCAATGAGAACGGCAAAATTGAAATTAAAGCTGCTGCTCTCCGGGGTGAAGGTTGTGACCTCGTCGTTGTTGTATTTTGCCAGCGCAATACAATCCGCACTGCCGGGAAGAATAACATCAAGCGCATCCGCGGCATACTTTATCGTACCCTCCGAGGTGGAGCGCAAATCAATTACCACACCCTCGGCGTCAAGCGACTTGAAATTCTCAAGAACGGAACGGAGTTCATCAGCGGTGTTTTTATAAAAGCGGGTTATTCTTGCGTAACCGACCGTGCCTTCAACCGAACCGGTAACTGAAGGAATAACAAACCCGAGCATAGGCTCCGCAGTTTTTGTTTCATCATTTCTGAGATACTCAATCTTTACGGTCTGCAGCTTGGAGCCGTAAAAACTCTTTTGAAGCAGAACAAAGCTTGACCTGTTGACCGCTTCATTATTGACAGCTGTAATCACATCGCCAACCTGCAAACCCTCCGCCTCGGCAGGAGAGCCGGCATAAACGCGCGTAATTTTAAGTCGGCCGTCTGTATAATCATAAGCTGTATCAATACCGACACCGGTCTGACCCTGCTCAAGCAGAGCGTTATATTCAGCGTATTCGGAAGCGTTCATATAAACACTGTTGGGGTCGTTAAGGCTTTTTACGTAGCCTTCGGCAAGATACGAACCGAGATTGTTATTATATTCACGCAAATCGCCGTAAAAATTGTTGGAAATAATCTTGTTTATCTCTTCGGCGGCCTCATAAGTGTGCGAACGCTGCGAGATATTGCTGATTATTCTGTTATAAATCTGCCTTGAAAATACCATTGTCAGGGCAAAAGTCGCAGTGACGGCAAGAATTATGAGTGAAAGGCTCAGGCCGACCGAGATTTTTTTATTCAAGCTGTTACCTCTCTGAATTAATTATAAGGATTGGAAACATAGTTAAGGGGCTGGACGCGGCTGACAGAACCGTCGGCGTTCTTGACTCTGACTTCAAAATGAAGGTGAGGCCCTGTAACATTACCGGTGGCTCCGATGATACCGATTTCCTGACCTTTCTGAACCACCTGGCCTACGGAAACCTTGATATTATCCGAGTGAGCATACAGTGTCTGTGTGCCGTCACCGTGGTCTATAACGCAGTAATTGCCGAAACCGTAATTCCAGTTGCTGTCGTTGACTGCAATAATCACTTCACCGCCCTGTGCGGCGTTGAAAGGTCTGCCTCTGGTGTTTCCGCCGACCGCGCAGATATCAATACCCCAGTGGGGAGATCCGTCGGAATACGAAGGATAACCGGCAGTTATATAGCTCTCAAACTTGACAGGCCAAGCCATTTTACCGTCATTACCGTAGGATGAATCGGGGGTATCTCCGACAGTGGAGCCGTGCTCTCTGATGTATTCATCTATCTGCCTTGAAAGAATCTCCTTCTCAGCCTGCGCCTTCTTGATGGCTGCCTTGTACTCGTCGCTGTCCTTGTCGAGATCATTTATGATTTCCTGAACTTCCTGCTGCTTGCCGGTGACCTGCTTTTTCTTGCTCTGTTCCGTACTCTTGCTGTCTTTCAAGTCAACCTTACGGGCATCCAGATCGGCCTTTTCGGACTCGAGCGACGCCTTTTTTTCTTCAAGTTTAACCTTCTGAGCATCAAGCTTGTCCTCAAGCTGATTGAGTTCATCTATCTTTTTTGACAACTCTTCAATGAGAGCGGCATCATTCTCCGAAACTCTCATCATAAGTTCTTCACGGGCAAAGTAAGTCGAAAGGTCATCGCTGGTAAAAAGCATCTCAACCGTCGAGGACTCGCCCGCCATATAATTCTCCCTTATTCTGCCGAGAAGCATGTTTTTGGTGTCCTCCATATAATTATGGGTTTCATCTATCTGCTTCTCTACAAGGGCGATATTATCATTCATCTCGGATATTTCATCATTGGTGGAAGCAATTTTGCCTTCAATTTCGGAAATATCATTATTCAGGGCATCAATTCTGCTGTTAAGAATACTTATCTGGGAATTGATACTGTCTATTTCGTTATTCAGGGTTTTGAGTTTGGACTTATTGTCCTTTATATCACCCTGAACTTCATTAAGTTCACTCTGGTTTTTCTCTATCTCTTTCTCGAGCTCTTCATACTGTTTCTGAAGGTCTTCGAGTTCTTCATCAGCCGAAACCTGAGGAGCCGAAAAACAAACCGAAGCAATCAGGCAGCAAACAGCCAGAAAAGCCGCTGCAAGTCGAAAAATTTTTCTCCGTTTAGTCATCAAGCTCAACAAACTTCCTTTCTCTGAGATATTTTCTTATGGAAGTTGAAGATCCGAATATGCCGGTGAAAACTCCTATGCATATAAATGCGGTGCCGAGATAAGGCGCATAATCAATAAACTCGATACGGGTTATCTCGCCGAAGGTTTCGAAAACATAAAGGAGCTCTTTTGAGACCAGCTCATAAAGTCCCCAGACCGCTCCGGTGGCGAGAATCCCGGCAATGATACCGATTATTACACCCTCCACCATAAACGGCCACCGGATAAATGAATTGGTGGCTCCCACGCTCTTCATAATGTTGATTTCCAGCTTTCTGCTGAACATTGTCACTCTGATTGTATTGGAAATAATGAACAGTGAAACAATGAGGAGCATGGCGATAATGCCTATACTTGTGTACTGAATAGCATTTCTGACAGTGGTCAGTTTACGTGCGAGGCTGCTGTTTTCGTGAACTCTCAATACGTTTTCGAGCAGTTTAACTTTATTGACAACATCCTCAAAATGCGACATATCCGAAACGGTTATTCTGTATGCGTCCGGAAGAGGGTTCTCATTTACGCTCTTAAGATACTCCCTGAGATTTTCATCAAGCTCAGAGAGAATCTGATCGTATGCAGGACCTTTCCTTACTTCTTCAACTTTCTCCACATAGTCAAACGCTTTTATTTCAGCGCCCATACGTGAGTAATCATAATCGCTGATATCGGTGTTGGCGTAAACCAAAATCACATTTTCCTGCTCAATACCGGCAATAAACGACTCAATATTGACAAGCAACATAAACGCAACCCCGATAAGCACAAGACAACTGAACAGGACGGTTATGGAAGCCATGGTCATCAATTTATTGACTTTGAGGTTACGGAAGCCCTCTCTGGTCAGATATCTGAGTTTAGTCATCCGTCTCACCTCCCGGTGCAGGTTCGTCAACAGCCTCTGATCCGGAAACTTCGGGAGCGTCCCCGGAGATAACTTCGACCGGATCGGGAAGCTCAGAGGGTATACTGTCTATAGGTACGGCTGTTTCCTCGATAACCTCTTCAAGGTCGGGAATGTTATCCTTATCAATAACTTCCTCGACTGTTTCGGCATCCTCTGGAGCCTTGGATTCATCAGACTGATACTCTTCCGTTACTTCAAGAGTCTCTGTCACGGCTTCACCGGACTCAAAGCTGCTGTCGGAAACTATGTCTTCATAAACTACCGACGATTCAACGGGCTTCTCTTCATCCGCAACAGGGTCAACAGGTTGTGAACTCTGAGAAGGAATCTCACTGCCCGGATTGATGTGGCCCGAAGCGGCGTCCTGATCAAATACTGCGCCGTCGGAAATGACCGTACCCTTATCGAGAATAATAACACGCTTGTCAAAATGACGGACAAGCTCGTGCTCGTGGGTAACCATAACGACCGTTGTGCCCGCCTCGTTGAGACGCATGAGCAAATCAACTATTTCATAACTCATCTGCGGGTCAACATTTCCCGTGGGCTCATCGGCAATGATTATATCGGCATCATTTGCCAGCGCTCTCGCAAGAGCAACTCTCTGCTGCTCGCCGCCGGAAAGCTCTCTGGGATAATTTCTTGCCTTTTCGCTCAGGCCCATCAGGCTGAGAAGATACGGCACTCTGCGTCTGATTTTTTTCTGTTTTGTGCCGATAACTCTCATAGCAAAAGCCACGTTGTTAAAGACGGTCATGGTGGGAATAAGTCTGAAATCCTGGAACACTATCCCGAGCTTTCTTCTGAGTTTCGGGATATTTCTTTTTCTCATCTTATTCAGATTGATACCGTCTATGATAATTGTGCCGGACGTGGGAACCTCCTCCCTCATCATAAGCTTGAGGAAGGTACTTTTGCCGGCGCCGGATGAACCGACAACGAAAACGAACTCGCCTTTGTCGATAGATAGGCTGACGTCATTCAGAGCCGTCGTTTTATTATCGTATTTTTTTGTGACATTTTTAAATTCAATCACGATATTATTCCTCTGATTTTAACTGATTCTAATAATAAGTTTTTATCAATATTTGACAGGCTTTGCGTCAAGATACTTTTTGACCATAAGCGCAACTTTGAATATGATGGCATCGTCAAATTCTCTCAGATCGAGGCCGGTGAGTTTCTTGATTTTTTCAAGCCTGTAAACAAGCGTATTTCTGTGAACAAAGAGCTTTCTCGAGGTTTCGGAAACGTTGAGGTTATTCTCAAAAAAGCGCTGAATTGTGAACAGGGTTTCGTGGTCAAGGCTGTCAATGGAGCCCTTCTTGAACACTTCTTTGAGGAACATCTCGCAAAGGGTTGTGGGAAGCTGATAAATGAGCCTGGCTATACCGAGGTTGTCATAAGAAACAATGGTCTTCTCAGTATCAAACACCTTTCCGACTTCAAGGGCAATCTGAGCCTCCTTGGAGGAACGGGCTATATCTTTAATACCTTCAACAATGGTGCCTATGCCGATGATCACATGAGTATAAAGTTCGGTGCTCAGGGAATCGGAAATGGATCTGGCAAGTTTCTCAAGATCCTTTGAATCGGTATTGCTGCGCACTTCCTTGACGATAACTATATCGGTTTCACTGATATTGATTATAAAATCTTTATTCTTATCGGGGAAAAGGTTTTGGACCGCATAATAAACCGAAACATCGTTGTGATCGACAACCCTGACAAGAAGCACGGCTCTCGAAACGTCGGTGTTGAAACGGAGTTCTCTCGATTTGAGGTAAATATCACCGGGGAGAATGTTATCAAGAATGACATTCTTGATAAAGTTAGCTCTGTCATATTTCTCCTCATAATACTGTTTAAGATTATCAAGCGATACACAGCATACAGAGGCAAATCTGGCGGCAGTTTCATCTGTACCCTCAACGAAGACGGCATAGTCATTCTGACTGTGGGTGCCGAAATTGCAGAAAGTGTAACCATTTATGATATGGGATTCATTATCGGAAAAAACATCAACAGCGGATGAAAAAACCTCCCCGATTTTACTCAACTCACTGCACGCAATTATAGTGCCGGTTTCGTCAATAACACCCAGAGTCCTTCCCACAGCATCGCGCATCTGATGAATAAGACTCTGGAAAATTCTGTTTGCCATAAACATTACCCCTCATTTATTGTAATATAGTTTCGCACCGCACGGAGCAAAAAATAATATGTTGATTTTGCCTATATATACAAGGATATATTACACAATTTCCACCCCTTTTGCAATAGATATATGTTAATTATTTGTAATTTTTTTCAATTTTCGGGGCTGAAAAGGCCTTTTTTACGCAAAAATTCACAATCAATTAATATTTTTGCACAATTAAAGCGAACATTTTCCGCCGGCAAATAATACCCGGTTTTATGTTTATTTTGTCCAAAAAACAGCATCTCATTTGACGAAATCAACAAAGCACTCTGTGGAAAAATGAACGTAAAACAGGCTTTGCACCGATTTCTCAAAATCTGTTTGTGCAAATGTTACACATAATTTTTTGTATAAAACATTTATAATTTTCTCACCCTTTTTGTTATTTTTTCAACATTTGCTCTTTTCAAACACAAAATATTGTGATATAATTCATTATAAAATGAACCAGTAGGGGTTTGGACAATCAACAAAACTAATGAAAGAGGGCTAAACTTTTGGAAAAGTTCGTCATAAACGGCGGTACGCCCCTGACCGGTGAGGTCACAATCAGCGGCGCAAAGAACGCTGCTCTGGCCATTATCCCGGCTGCCATACTTTCACGGGATGTTTGCAGAATTGAAAATCTCCCTGTTTCCATCAGCGATGTAAGCTTTATGATGAAAACACTCAGGCATATAGGTGCGGGAGTTAAACTGATAGATAAAAACACAATTGAGATAGATTCCCGCCACGTCAATTCTTATGTGATATCCCATGATATGACAAAGCACCTGAGAGCTTCTTATTATTTTATAGGTGCTTTACTCGGCAGATTCGGCAGGGCGAGAGTTGCAATGCCGGGAGGATGCTATCTCGGACCTAGACCTATTGACCAGCACATAAAGGGCTTCGAAGCCCTTGGCGCCAATGTCACGATAGATGACAGTGCCATTGTAGACACCAGCGCAAATAAGCTTACGGGGTCTCCCGTTTATCTTGATGTGGTTTCCGTCGGCGCAACGGTAAATATCATGCTTGCCGCTTCAAGGGCGGAAGGACTTACGGTTATCGAAAACGCGGCAAAAGAGCCTCACATCGTTGACCTTGCCAACTTCCTCAACTCAATGGGTGCGGATGTACGCGGAGCAGGTACCGACGTAATCAAAATCAGAGGCGTTGAAAATCTTCACGGCTGCACATATTCAATCATTCCCGATCAGATAGAAGCAGGCACGTTTATGGTCGCCGCTGCTGCTACTCGCGGCGATGTGCTTATAAAAAATGTTATTCCCAAGCATATGGACTCAATAACGACAAAACTTATTGAGTGCGGCGCTACCGTTGAGGAATTTGACGAAGCGGTCAGAGTCACTATGGATTCAAGGCCGAAAAAATGCAATATAAAAACCATGCCTCATCCCGGTTTTCCGACCGATATGCATCCGCAGTTTGCGGTGCTGCTTTCACTGGCGGAGGGCACAAGCATTATCTCAGAAAGCATCTGGTCCAACCGTTTCCGTTATACCGAACAGCTCGCGAGAATGGGAGCCGACATAAATGTTGACGGTCAGCTCGCGATGATTCACGGGGTTGACCATCTTAAAGGAGCACCGGTAAAGGCGGATGATTTAAGAGCCGGAGCAGCTGTTGTCATAGCCGGTCTCGCCGCCTCAGGCAGAACCGAGATAGAAGATATCCTTCACATTGACAGAGGATATGAAAATGTTGTTGAGAAATTCGGTAACCTCGGTGCCGATATCAGAAGAGTTTACTGCGTTGAACCCTTCAACATAGGCGATGTAGGATAATGAAACAACAAATTGCCGGATAATTCAGTTTATCCGGCTTTATCTTTTGAAAGGCAGATAGTCTTTATGGCCGTTTTTTGTTCCCTGTATTCTTCAAGCAGCGGAAACTGCACATACATAGGTACATCATCCGGAGGCGTTCTCATTGACGCCGGGGTGAGCGCCAAAAGAATAACAGAGGCGCTCGCAGATATCGGAGTCTCTCCTTCGGACATAGCCGCTGTATTTATAACTCATGAGCATTCCGACCATATAAACGGTGTCAGAGTCTTCGCTTCAAAAAACCGCATTAAGGTTTACGCAACTGCGGGAACACTCGACGGGATGGATGATTACGGAGTATTCAAATCGGCTGTCAACGCATACGTTATTCCCGAAGAAGGAATGGAAACGGCGGGAATGTTCGTTAAGCCGTTCCGCACTTCACACGACTGCAACGAACCTTGCGGATATACGGTTATCACACCCGAAGGAAAAAAAGCGTCTGTTGCAACAGACACGGGATGCATAACCGAAGAAATCCGCCGCAGTATTTCCGGCAGTGATATAGTTCTGCTTGAATCAAATCACGATGTCGGCATGCTTCAGAACGGACCGTATCCGTATCCTCTCAAGCAGAGAATACTTTCCGATTTCGGCCATCTGTCAAACGAAATCTGCTCAGAGGCAGCTTGCGACCTTATTGCAGGCGGAACATCAAAACTGATACTCGGTCACCTGAGCAAGGAAAACAACATTCCGTCTCTTGCATATCAGACAACGAAATCCGCTCTCGATATCATGGGGGCAAAGGAAAATGAGGACTATATATTGAAGGTCGCCGCCGATCTGAACGATCCGGTGATATTCTGAGGAGAAAAAATGCTGAATATCAACATCATATCCGTGGGAAAAATCAAAGAGGACTATCTGAGAGCAGCCTGCGATGAATACGCAAAAAGGCTCTCTGCTTTTTGTAAACTCAGAATTACGGAAATTGAGCCGTACAGACTTCCCGACAATCCCGGCCCCGCACTTATAGAAAAAGCTCTCTCCGAAGAGGGAAAGAAAGTTCTTTCACAGACGGGAAAGAACGGCTGCATTGTCGCCATGTGTATCGAAGGCGAAAAATTCTCTTCGGAAGAATTCTCAAAAAAGATGGAGGAACTGATGATCTCGGGCACGGGCAGTGTTGATTTCATTATAGGCAGTTCCTTCGGCCTCTCAGAGGAGGTCAAGAAAAAAGCTTCCGTTCGTATGTCCATGAGCAGTATGACTTTCCCCCACCGAATAGCCAGGGTTATGCTTCTTGAACAGATTTACCGCGCTTTTTCAATTATTAACGGCGGAAAATACCACAAGTGATTTGTAACTTTTATATGTTTTAAGTACGTGGTTTTTTTATTTTTGGTAACAATTCCTAATATTTCAAAATCAATAAAAAAACAGTTGCATATCTGTGAAAAAATGATAAAATAATTAAGATAAAAATTATTTGGAGGTACTATTTTATGTCAGTTAAAGTTGCTATTAACGGATTCGGTCGTATCGGCCGTCTTGCTTTCCGTCAGATGTTCGGAGCAGAAGGTTATGAAGTCGTTGCCATCAACGATCTTACCAAGCCCTCAATGCTTGCAAACCTTCTCAAGTATGACACCGCTCAGGGCGGTTACTGCGGAAAGATCGGCGAAGGTCTTCACACCGTAAGCGCCGATGACGAAGCCGGCACAATCACTGTTGACGGTAAAACTCTTACAATTTACGCAATGGCCAATGCGGCTGAACTTCCCTGGGGCGAAATCGGCGTTGACGTTGTTCTTGAGTGCACCGGTTTCTACTGCTCAAAGGAAAAGAGTATGGCTCACATCAATGCAGGCGCTAAGAAAGTCGTTATCTCCGCTCCCGCAGGCAACGATCTTAAAACCATCGTTTTCTCTGTTAACGAAAACACACTTACCGCAGACGATCAGATTATTTCCGCCGCTTCCTGCACAACCAACTGCCTTGCTCCCATGGCAAAGGCTCTTAACGACTATGCTCCCATTCAGAGCGGTATCATGAGCACCATTCACGCTTATACAGGCGATCAGATGATTCTTGACGGTCCTCACAGAAAGGGTGACCTCAGAAGAGCCCGTGCAGGCGCTGCAAACATCGTTCCCAACTCAACAGGCGCTGCAAAAGCAATCGGCCTTGTTATTCCCGAGCTCAACGGCAAACTCATCGGTTCCGCACAGAGAGTTCCCGTTCCCACCGGCTCAACCACAATCCTTACCGCTGTTGTCAAAGGTAATGACATCACCAAGGAAGGCATCAATGCCGCTATGAAGGCAGCCGCCAGCGAGTCCTACGGCTACAACGAAGATCCCATCGTATCCAGCGATGTTATCGGTATGAGATACGGTTCACTCTTCGATGCAACTCAGACTATGGTCTGCAAGATTGCCGACGATCTCTATGAAGTACAGGTTGTTTCTTGGTATGACAACGAAAACAGCTACACAAGCCAGATGGTCCGCACCATTAAATACTTCGCTGAACTTGCCTGATTATTTCAGATTCCGGGGCCGGTAAAAAACCGGCCCCTTATTTAATATTAGGTACGGATTATTATTCGGACGGTGATGTTATGCCTAAGGACAGACTCGATAAGATACTTGCTCTCAACTGCAATGTATCGAGAAAAGAAGCCCGTCAGATGATAAAAGACGGAACAGTCAGAATAAACGGACAGATTATCCTCAAAGCTGAATACACCGTTGACACCGATAATGATACGGTTGATGTTGACGGATATGACTTTAAAGTCAAGGAGCATATTTACATTATGCTCAACAAGCCACAGGGCGTGATAAGCGCCACAAGTGACCCCAGCAAACCGACTGTAATAGATCTTATTCCGGACGAACTGATGAGGCGCTCCCTCTTCCCGTGCGGAAGACTTGACCGTGATACTACAGGGCTGCTGCTGATAACCGATGACGGAGCTTACAGCCACAGGATAATGAGCCCTTCACACCATGTTTTTAAAACTTATGAAGCTGTACTTTCAAAGCCTCTTTCGGCGAATGATATTGAAATACTCGAGGGCGGCATAACACTCGGCGACGGCACGGTATGCCTGCCGGCAAAAGTGAAATATGCAGAAGAAAACGGAGTATATACCGCAGCAATTAAAATCCGCGAAGGAAAATATCACCAGGTAAAGAGGATGTTCGGCGCTCTCGGAAATAATGTTGACAGCCTCAGAAGGATACAAATAGGAGCTCTCAAACTTGATCCTCTTCTGAATGAAGGAGAATCACGTGAGCTTACCGAAAAGGAAAAAGAACTTGTATTTTCAGATGACACATTGTCCGAAACAGAATAAAAAACAACAGTCCCCAGCATCTAAGCAAGGGACTGTTTTCTATTCTAAGATTGTCGGTTCACAATCAAAGCGCTTTTTTGATAGCGCTGAGAAGTTCCTCATAGGTTTCAAAAGCGGGAATCTGCGGATAATCCTTTTTAATTTGCTCTGTGGATTTGAATAGGAATCCTGCCTTACTGGCCTGAATCATGCCGAGATCATTGAAACTGTCGCCTGAAGCGATTGTATCAAAGCCGATTGATTGAAGAGCCTTGACCGTTGTGAGTTTCGATTTTTCACAGCGCATCTTAAACCCGGTTATTTCTCCGTTGTCCGCCACTTCGAGGGTATTGCAGAAAATGGTTGGCCAGCCGAGCTTCTTCATAAGGGGAGAAGCAAACTGCTCAAAGGTATCGCTGAGAATCACAACCTGGGTGATTGAACGGAGCTCATCAAGGAATTCCTTTGCTCCGGGCATAAGGTCAATCGTAGCGATAACATTCTGAATCTCTTTGAGACCGAGGCCGTGCTCTTTAAGAATTGCAAGTCTGTATTTCATCAGTTTGTCGTAATCAGGCTCATCACGGGTGGTGCGGCGAAGCTCGGGGATACCTGTTGCTTCCGAAAACGCAATCCAAATTTCAGGCACAAGCACGCCTTCCATATCAAGGCAAACAATATTCATAATAATTCTCCCATTTATTTTTTGAAGGCCTGCCGTATATGGCAGGCCTCCGGTTTAACTGATTTGAAATTATTTTGCAATAAACAGAACAATAAGCGTTGCGAGAAGAGAAAGAACGAAGAAAACAACGGCAAGTGCCTTTGTTATCTTTACGAGCTTCTGCTCGATGGTTCTGCCCTTGTTCTTACCGAAAAATGTCTCCGCACCGCCGGCTATAGCGCCCGAAAGGCCGTCTGCTCTGCCTTCCTGCATAAGAACTACTACGACAAGGATAATCGAAGTAACTATAAGGACTGCTCCTAAAACTATTTCATACCATTGCATAACGGTTTTGCCTCCATACAAGTAAATTACTATGGGATTTTAACACATAAAAGCGGCAATTACAAGTGTTTTTTTAAAAAACTTGATTTTCAATTTAAAAACAAGCCGCAAATCCTCATATTTATTGCAGAAATCTAACCGGAATTTAAGAAATGATTCCCGTTTCTGTTCTTACTCTGTCCCGCCGGTAAAAGTCAACTGCTCACCCTGAGGCGTATAATCATATACTTCACCGGTTGAAGGGAAGGTCTTTGGCTTATAGCGGACAGATTCTGAGTGCTCTTCCGGGATAAACACCTTTGCGCCTGAGAGAGTGCGACCTTTTTTGAGCTTCATTACAGGTGTGCCTGAAATCGATTTATTTGTTGTCGGCTCAAGACGTGATGTGTTGAAAATCAGATATTTATTGTCACTTGAGATCATTATGACATCCGTCTCCGATTTAAGAAGGATAACCGCTGCAAGAGCAGATTTGGAGGAACTTGCTTTTATGAGTTTTTTCCTATTGGTCTTGGTTTCAAAAGCAGAAAGCTCAACCTTTGCCGCTTTGCCGTTTTCATAAACATACAAAAGGCGTCCCTTGTAGTCCTCAATGGGGACTGCAAAAAGAGGATACTCATCCGGCTCCATACCTAACTTAGCAGGCACAAAATCGCCGAGAAGCGAAATCTTGGTGTCGGGGAAATTTGACACTGATGTTTTATAAACACATTGCATATTGGTGAAAAAGAGGAGATCATCGGAATTTTTGCATTCGACTGTCTGTTTAATCTCATCCTCTTCCTTTAGTTTGTGAGTGGTTGACATCCTCAATGACTGAGGCGTAACCTTTTTGAAATAGCCCTCTCTGGTGAAGAAAACGGTTACGGCGTAGTCCGGAATGTCCGGAGCATCCGGTGACTTGCTTTCTTCATACTCATAGAGTATTTCGGTGCGTCTGGGCTTACCGTATTTTTTTATGACTTCTTTGAGTTCGGTTATGATTATCTGCCTGATAAGTTTCGGCTCCTCAAGAACCTTCTCTCTGTCTGCTATGCCCTTCGTCAGAGTTTCTATATCCTGCAATCTCTTCAGAATATATTCTCTGTTGAGATGGCGCAGTTTGATTTCGGCTATATACTCCGCCTGGTCTTTATCAAGACCGAAACCAATCATTAGATTGGGAACAACCTCTGCTTCAGCTTCAGTCTGACGGATAATTGATATCGCCTTGTCAATATCAAGGAGGATTTTTTCCAGACCCTTAAGAAGTTTGAGACGCGCCTTTGCCTTTCCGAGTTCAAACGAGGTTCTTCTTCTCACGCATTCCATACGGAATTTTATCCACTCGTCGAGAAGCTCATAAACGCCCATAACTCTGGGCTTACCCTTGACAAGCACGTTGAAGTTGGCATTAAAAGCATCTTCGAGGGGAGTCGACGCATATAGTGACTGCATAAGGGAATCCGCATCGGTCCCGCGCTTGATATCAATGGTTATTTTAAGGCCGGAAAGGTCTGTTTCATCCCTGATATCGTTTATCTCTCTGAAACCTCCCGCCTTGACTTTCTCAATAACCTTATCAATTATCGCCTCTGAAGTCGTGGTGTAAGGAATTTCAGTAATTTCAATACACGAATTCGATTTATCATAAGTATACTTTGCCCTGATTTTGAGCCTGCCCTTGCCGGTGGTGTAAATCGAATTAATTGCTTCTTTATCGTAAAGCAGAATCCCGCCGCCCGAAAAATCCGGAGCAAGAAGAATCTCTGTGATATCCGCTTTGGGATGTTTTAGCAGGGCTATGGTTGCGTTGCAGACTTCGGTAAGATTAAATGAGCATATTTCACTTGCCATACCTGCGGCAATACCCGAATTGGAGTTGACAAGCACCGTGGGAAATGTAACCGGAAGCAGAGCCGGTTCTTTCATTGTGTTATCAAAGTTGTCAACCATATCAACAGTATCTTTATCAATATCGCCGAACAGCTCCGAACAGATTTTTTCGAGCTTTGCCTCAGTGTAACGGGACGCCGCCCATTTCATATCTCTTGAAAACGCCTTACCGAAATTACCCTTTGAATCAACATAGGGATGAAGAAGAGCGTCATATCCCTTGGAAAGACGGACCATGGTGTCATATATAGCGGCATCTCCGTGAGGATTGAGCTGCATAACCTGGCCGACGATTTTGGCCGACTTTGCCCTTGCAGAATTGAGCAGACCCATCTTATACATCATATAGAGTATTTTCCTGTGCGAAGGCTTGAAGCCGTCTATCTCGGGAATGGCTCTCGAAAGAATAATACTCATGGCATAGGGCATAAAGTTGTTTTCTATCGTATCGACGATTTCCTGATTGACAACTTCGCCCGCGCCGAAAATGTGGGTCTTATCGTCAAGCTGAATATTCTGTTGGTTGCTTTCTTTCTTTTTCTTTGCCATACCTGTCTCCGTTTAAGAAACGTCTACCAGATCGCTGTAAAGATAGCCGTTTTCCGTAATATATTCTTTTCTGCCCTCGAGATTGTCACCGAGCAGAAGGTCAAATTTCTCAGCTGTCTCCTGCGCCAGTGAAGGCTCGACTTTGATAAGCCGCCTTGTTTCGGGATTCATTGTGGTGAGTGACATCATATCGGGGTCGTTTTCACCGAGTCCTTTTGACCTTTGAATTGTATACTTCCTGTCCCCTATTTTTTCAAGGACATCGCTTTTTTCCTTCTCGGAATAGGCAAACCAAACCTCATCATTACAGTTTATCTCATAAAGAGGAGACTCGGCGATGAAAACTTTCCCTTCTCTTATGAGAGTAGGCATAAGTCTGTAAATCATAGTCAGCACAAGCGTTCTTATATGAAATCCGTCAACATCCGCATCGGTGCAGATTATTATCTTATCCCATTTAAGCAAATCAAGATTAAAGGATATCATATCTTTGCCGGATTTGGGTTTATGGTCAACCTCAACTCCGCAGCCGATTACCTTGAGCAAATCCGTAATTATATCGCTTTTGAAAATGCGGTCATAATCCACCTTAAGGCAATTCAGAATTTTACCTCTGATGGGCATAATTGCCTGAAATTCGGAGTTCCTCGCCTGAACACAGGAGCCCTTTGCCGAATCACCTTCAACAATAAAGAGTTCTCTCTTTGAAATGTCTTTGCTTCTGCAGTCGACGAACTTTTCAATACGGTTTGTAAGGTTACTGACATTCTGAGTCAGTGAACCCTTTATATCAAGTCTGGTCTTTTCAGCCCTGACTCTTGAACGCATATTTATGAGAACCTGATTCGCAATCTTGTCCGCATCAAGAGGGTTTTCAAGGAAATAGACGGCAAGCTGGTTCTTGATATAAGCCGTCATCGCATCCTGTATACCCTTGTTGTTGATGGCCTTCTTGGTCTGGTTTTCATATGAAGTAACAGTTGAAAACGAAGAAATAATCAAGTCAAGGCAATCGTCTATATCCTGGAATATAATCTTGCCGTCGCTCTTCTGATATTTCCCTTTCTCCTTAAGCAAAGCGTCAATCTGATAAACAAATGCGGTGCGGGTTGCTTTATCGGGGGAACCGCCGTTGGCAAGATAACTTGAATTATGGTAGTATTCCTTAAACTGTATTTTGTTTGAAAACGCAAGAGCGATGTTTACTTTGAGTTTGTATTTATCGAGATCATCCCTGTCCCTGCATTCGGTTTCGTATTTCCAGGACTGAACCGGGGTGAGCCCTTCATCGCCGATTTTTTCCTTTATGTAGTCCTCAATGCCGTTGGCATAGTAAAACTCGGTTGTTTCAAAGGATTTCCCGACCTGATTGTTATAGATGAACCTGATGCCGGCATTGACAACCGACTGATGCTTTAGCATATCTCTGTAGTATTCGTCCGAAACGTTTATTTCCGTGAAAACGTCAAGATCGGGCTTCCATTTTATACGGGTACCGGTATCTTTCTTTGCGTAAGGTTCCTTTATCATTTCACCGACGGGTTTGCCTTTTTCAAAATGAAGGAGATATCTGAAACCGCCCGCATGGATTTCGGCGTCCATATATTCGGAAGCATATTGCGTGGCACAAAGGCCCAGGCCGTTCGTGCCGAGAGAAAACTCGTAATTGCTGTCGGAATTATTGTCATACTTACTGCCGGCGTAAAGCTCGCAGAAAAGCAGTTCCCAATTATATCTTCCCTCTTTGTTGTTATAGTCAACGGGAAGACCTCTGCCGAAATCCTGAACCTCGACACTGTAATCTTCAAATCGAGTTACCGCTATTCTGTTGCCGTAACCCTCTCTTGCCTCGTCAACGGAATTGGATACTATTTCAAAAATCGCATGTTCACAGCCGTCAATCCCATTGGAGCCGAATATAACCGCCGGCTTTTCGCGAACACGTTCCTCATCTTTCAGCAATCTAATGCTGTCATTATTGTACGCTTTCTTTTTTGCCATTAAAAAGTCCTCCGCTAAACTGCACGCAGGATAATCCGTTAAACCGCACAAGCGGTCTGCATCATGGAAAATCCGCCTTATTCAAAGCAATTTATTATACCACATCTTGAATTAATGTCAAGTAAACGCACTATTTATAGTATTATTGCATTATAATGAGCATTTTTGCCCGCTTTGGTTCACATATATTCCGTCTGAGAACATTTTATATTGAAAAATTCCCGAAAATAATGTAAAATTTTATCGGAAGAAAAATGTTATTACCTGAACTAAGGAGCAGAGGTATGGAAGATATCTACGTCTCAGGTGGGCCAAGAGAAATACCGCTTGAGGAGTTATATGCAGAAGGCGGTAAGCAGCCGCCGGAGCGCAAACCTGCACCGGGAAAGAAGAAAAAGCACAGGTTCCGGACCTTTCTCAAAACGGCAGCCGCGATTATCCTGATAATCTTTATTGTATTTACAGCGCTTGCCGCCGCGTCCGGCTACACGAGGCAAAATCTTAAATCAAACAGATATATTTCAAAAACTTTGCTTAATAACAACGCTCTGATTACGAACATACTTCTAATCGGGGTCGATGACAGCAGCGAAGGCACATCACGCTCGGACTCAATGATTCTTGTTTCTCTTGATTTTATCCACGGAAAAATCAAACTCACTTCCCTGCTACGTGACTGCTATCTTGAAATCCCGGGGAAAAACAACGCAAAGCTCAATGCCGCCTATTCCTACGGCGGGGCACAGCTGCTCTGCGACACGATAGAATACAATTTCAAGGTTGATATCGACCATTACATCAAGGTTGATTTCGGTATGTTTACAAAGCTCATTGACTCAATCGGAGGTATTGACATCGAGGTAACCGAGAAAGAGGCAAAGTTTATAAACAGAACTTCCAGGCAGAACATAAACTACGGAAGCAGTGTTCATCTTAACGGTGAGGAGACGCTCGTTTACTGCCGTATAAGAAAACTTGACACCGATTATATGAGGTCATTCCGCCAGAGAAAGGTCATATCGGCAATCATAAACAAAGTAAATAGCACCTCCCCTGTCGAAACTCTGCGGGCGGTGCGGAATGTCCTTCCTCTGCTTGAAACCGATATGAGCGCACCTGAAATCACCCTTAACGCTTTCAGGGGCGGTATCTGCGCTCTGCTGTTTAAAATTTCACAGATAAGAATACCCGATGACGACCTTATGACGACCGGCTATGCGGGCAATCAGTGGGTTGAGAGACCTGATATGGAAGGCTGTATAAAACGGCTTGAAGACTTCATTTATTCCGGCACAGAGCCCGAAAATTAATATTGACTAATCACACGCAAAAATGTAAAATAAAAGTGAAGCAAACCGAAAGGAAACAGTAACAGATGAGCCAGGAAGAATACACTCCCGATATCGTCAGCGTTATTGACGACGAAGGAAAAGAACATATTTTTGAAGAACTTGACAGAATAGAAACGGAAAAGGGTCTCTATGTTGCGCTCTGCCCCCTGTCGGAAGACCCTGCTCAGGACGAGGGGGAATATGACGAATTCATCGTGCTCAAGGTAGTACCGGAAAAAGACAATGATGTGACACTCTACCCCATTGAAGACGATGAGGAATATGATGAAGTAGGCAAAATCTTTACTGAGCGCCTTGCCGAACTCTATTCATCGGAAGACGACGAAGACTGACAAATAAATACCGGTCCTGCCTTGTGCGACAATTTCGGTTCTGATGTAACCCAACAAACAATTCAAGGGAGCCGGGCTTTAAAGGCGGAGTGCAGACCTCCCGCTTTGCGGACGAAGGGAGCCGGAAACCTTTAAGAGGCACCCACCTGCTTAAGAGCAGGTTACAAGCGACCGTTAACCGGCAAGGCGGGGTCATTTTTTACGGTGAGATATGAAAAAACTATTCAACGCTGATATTCTTGATCTTTTCACAACCGAAAACGGTCTCGTTTATGCCTGCAAGGATATTGTCGGGCAGGAACAGAACGAAGTTGTGGCCTTCTTTGAATATGATATCGCCGCGGACAAATTCAAAAAAATCCCGGTCAATACATATATCGAAAGAAAATACGGCGAAGATAACTATACTGTGGCGCGCGCCCTCGGCGATTTTGTAACCTGCAGAATACTCCCCTGGACCTCCGCCCTCTGTCTTGCCTCATATGCCAACGGCAAGATAAAGGTATTCGACCTGAACGGAAATATTGAGGATACCTGTGACGTAAGCTATAACGGCAGCCCCGCCTGTTCTCCGGTTCTCAGGGATGAAGGACTGTGGATGGCAGTCCCTGACGAAAATGCGCTTATCAACTTCTCCGTTGAGCACAGGCGCGTTGAGATGCGTGTGGGAGGCAAGACGGAAAATGCTTTTCTCTCCCCCTGCGATGTTTACGAACACGACAATCTGCTCTATATCAGTAACGCAAACTCGTTTTCGATAAAAACATTCAATCCTGAAACATTCAGCGTAAACAGTTTCTGCACTTTCAAAGAGCCCGTTTACAAATATTTCAGGATGAAAAAGAATGAATATGTACTTCTGAAATCGGGAGTTTATGAGATATAATCCCCGGACTTAAAATAAAATCAAAGAGAGAGACTGAATCGTCTCTCTCTTTTTTATATGTTTTCGGTTTTGAAATCAATAACTATGTTTTCGGACTGAACGTTCAGCTTTGTATATTTAACGCCTGCCGCGTCAAACATTCTTTTTGACGCTCTGTTGCCCGGGGTACCGTTATATTTATCGGAGATATATACGACTTCTTTTATGCCGCACTGGATTATCGCCTTGGCGCATTCGTTACAGGGAAAGAGAGCAACATAAATCTTGCACCCTTCAAGATTTGCGCCTCTTGCGTTAAGAATGGCGTTCAGCTCTGCGTGGCAGACATAGGCATATTTTGTATCGTATTCTCCGCCCTCTCTGTCCCACGGGAAATCATCATCGCTGCAGCCCATCGGAAAGCCGTTGTAACCCATAGACATAATACGGTTTTTATTGTTGACAATACAGGCACCGACTCTTGTGTTGGGATCTTTGCTCCTGTATGAGGAAAGCATCGCAATCCCCATAAAGTATTCATCCCAGCTGATATAATCCTCTCTTTTAGGCATAACAACCTCCGCATTTTCTCAGTTTTAATTATCTTAACATAACAGAGTTTATTTTGCAACCTGAAATAGAGAAATGCGAAGCGTTAGGAAGAGGCTGTCATCAAATCCGGTTTTCAATTTACGTGATTAAAGACATATTTTCCGTTCATCATTCGAGAAAAGATTTGATTTTCTTTTTATACTCTAAAAATTCACCGGTAAGGTTGAAATCCGGGTTGCGTTTTTCTGCGGAATCTATGACTGTTTCCTGCGTTATTCGGCCGCCGTTAAGGATATAAATCCTGTCGGAAAGCAGAATCGCCTCGTCAATATCATGCGTTATGAAAAGCGTGGAAAGATTGATTTCTTTCATTATTTCAAGGTACCACTTGTGCATTCTGGATTTCGTTATTGTGTCAAGCGCGGAAAACGGCTCGTCAAGCAGCGCAACGCCTTCTGACGCGAGATAGGTTCTGAGAAGGGCAGCGCGCTGTCTCATTCCGCCCGAAAGAGCATCGGGGTACATTTCCTGAGTTCCGTCAAGGCCGAATATTTCAAAATACGCACCGGCTGTTTCCCTTGCCTCTTTCTTACTCTTACCGTTAATCAGCAGAGGCAGAGACACGTTGTCTATAACCTTTTTATACGGCAGAAGCAAATCCTTCTGAAGCATATAGCTGACTTTGCCCGGCTTACCGGTAACATTCTCATCCTTGAGATACACCTCACCGCTGTCGGGAAGATAAATACCGGAAAGAACATTGAAAAGGGTGGTTTTTCCGCCGCCGCTGACACCGAGAAGAGATACAAGCTCCCCATCGTTCAGGCAGACAGATACGTCATTGAGAACCTGCTTTTCGCCGAATGATTTATAAATATGATTTGCAGATAAAACAGTCATATCATCAAGAAAGATAGTCGTTTGAAAAGCCGACGTTATCGGAGATATCGGCTTCAATGGCATTGTTTTCAAAGCACCACTTGTAGAAATTATTCCAGCGGGCGGGGTCTATATATCCCCACTTTTCTCCGTCGCCCTTGTACTGGCCGGATATCCAGCGCTGACTCGCCTTCACAAATTCCTCTCTGCCGACAAGCGCGCCTGTTTCATCGCTTTTTATAAGAATATCCGCCGCTTCATCGGGATTCTCTACCGCATATTCATAACCCTTCTTTATGGCTCTGAGGGCAGCCTTTGCGGTTTCGGGATCATTCTTAAGAAAATCGTTGTTTGCGATAATAACGGGTGAATAATAGTCAAACACCTCGTCATAATCCTTGTAATAAGCAAAATCGAATTCGCCTGTCATTTCTGCGTTTATTCCGTCCCAGGCATAATAGATACACAGAGAATCGATGATGTTGTTTTTGAGCGCTTCAGCGGCATTTGTGGGATAATCCTGTATATAGTTTATCTTTGAGGGATCTCCGCCCGCTTTTTTGCAAAGGTAATCGGTCATAGCAAGCTCAATCGGAGCCATATAGGTGGCATATTTATCACCTTCAAGGCCCTTGGGAGTTTCAAGCTCACCGTCTCTTGCAAGAATACCGGCAGTGTTATGGTTAACGATAGCCGCAACCGCCGTAATTCCGAGACCTTCGATAAAACTCGGGGCAAGATAATCCTGAAAATCTATTGCAAGCTGAACACGGCCTGCCGCGCAAAGCTCGGTTGCCGTTCCTTCCTCAGGCTGGATTATTTTTACGTCAAGGCCTTCTTCATCAAAATAGCCCTTTTCTTTTGCAACGAAAATACCGGTGTGGTTGGTATTGGGAGTGTAATCAAGACAAAGAACGAGGCTCTTCTTTTCTTTGACGTCGGTATTCCCGTTTTCACCTTTTCCGGCACAGGAAGCAAATGAAAGGACCAGGCTCAAAATGAGCAGAACAGCAAATAATTTTTTCATAACTTTATCTCCTTTTTATGGTTTCCGGACGAGATATCCGGGTTTTTCTGTAGGGCAGTGATATTCTTTCAATCAGGCGAACAAAGGCCATAAGCAACAGACTTACGGCGCAGATAAATACGATAACCGCAAACATTTTATCAAAGGAATATGCTTTTTTTACCCTCGTCATATACACTCCGAGACCGTTATTTCCGCCAAGCCACTCAGCAATGAGAGCGCCTATCACGGCATAGGATGACGCTATTCTCAGACCTGAGAAAAAGCCCGGGACAGCAGTCGGCAGCTTAACATGCCTGAAAATCTGCAGCCTGCCCGCTCCCATAGAGCGCAGTAGATTTATGCTGTCGATGTCTGTGCTTTTATAGCCGTCAAGCAGACCGATGGCAATGGGAAAAAAGGTTGTGATAATAACAAGGGTAATTCTCGGCGCCATACCGTAACCCATCCACAGAACAAGCAGAGGGGCAATGGCTATGGTGGGAATGGTCTGGCTGATAACAAGAAGAGGATAAAACGCTTTATATATGAAATCATATTTATCCATAAGCGTGGCCAGAACAAAGGCAAGTGCTATGCCCGCAATAAGTCCGTAAACCGCTTCCTGCAAGGTAACGATCGCCTCCCTCGCCATATATTCGATGTTGGACGCAAACGCCCTTGCCACATCCGCCGGTGACGGAAGCATAAAGGCGGGAACAATCTCTCCTTTGCATACGGCAAACCAGATAATCAGCAAAACGGCAACTGTTATAACGGGAGGAGATGTTTTACCGGTGATGTTTCGCAACTTTTTTATCAATTGTGAGCACCTCCCCTTCCGGGCAGTACACAACTTTTATATATGAGCTGACACTCGGACAGCCGGCATTTATTGCCACTTTCTGGCAGTTTGCCGCTATTTCCATCAACTGATCATAGTTTTCACCCTCAATTGTGGTTTCAAACGGGCCGACATAGCAATTAAGCCCGCTGCTTTTGATATAGGCGATAACTTCATCGACAATTCTGATGAGCTCGTCCTCGCTGTCAACCTGAGGTAAAACCTGAATTGCAATACTTGCTTTCATATCACTCTCTCCTTTTTTATCTGTAAAAATTAGAACTGTCATTCCGTGTAATTATTTGTTTATATTCGGAATCGCAGCATTTTTCACTGATTTTGCAAAAATATTACGGCATCCCCCGGGATGCCGTATGCTCACTTCCTACGCCCGAATTACCGGGATCAGGTTCATGGGTATAATCTCAGCCGACTTCTCAGCACCCCTTAATTATTCTGTTTTTCTTTCTTTGCATCTCCGCTGTCGCGGTAGAACTGTGTTTTGGGATTCGGATGCGGATTTTCCCGCCATAGCTTATCGGCTATCGGAGCCCATTCTGACGCAAACCCGTCACACTTCCTGCAAAGATCCTCTGCGCTTTCCTTTTCAACAAGGTCGGTTGACTGTGCGCCGGTTAAAGAAACCATCATTCTCAGGTATTGCGGATTTTCAAGCATCGGACAGGGCCTGAGATGATTGTCGTTAAACGGCTGATTATGATAATAGGCCATAAACAGAGGACTCTGAAGCCCCTCAAGAATGGTTTTGTCCCTGATATTTGAATCTGAATAATGGATGAACACACACGGCTCCATATCGCCCTCGGAATTGATGTGGAAATAATTTCTGCCGCCTGCGATACATCCGCCGACATACTCGGCATCATTCTGAAAGTCCATAAAGAACATCGGCTTGCCGCTCTTAACATTCCTGACCTTGCGAAGCCAGGCATACATATGTGCCCTCTGGTCAGGCCTGGGGATGAGCGAAGCGACGGCGTTTTTGCCCACGGGCATATAGTTGAAATAGAAAGCAAATTTAACACCCTTGTCAACCATATCGTCAAGGAACTCATCGCTCGTGACAAAGGGAACATTTTCACTTGTATAGCATACCGATATGCCGTAGATCAGACCGTGTTTTTTGAGAAGCTCAAGGGCCTCAATACTCTTTGCGTAAGCGCCGGAACCGCGTCTTGCGTCATTGCTCTGCTCATTTCCTTCAATGCTGACCGCAAGGGAGAGGTTCCCGACTTCCTTCATATTCAGGCAAAACTTTTCGTCGACAAGAGTGGCATTTGTGTAAGCAAGAAATATGCAGTTGGGATTTTCCCTGCAAAGAGTGAGAATATCATCTTTTCTGACGAGAGGCTCGCCGCCCGTTAGCATATAGACATGAGTACCGATTTCCGTTCCCTGCCTGACTATGCTTCTCATTTCGTCAAGACTGAGATTGGACTTGTGGCCGTACTCAGCCGACCAGCAGCCCTTGCAGTTCATATTGCAGGCGCTTGTGGGATCAAAAAGAATGAGGAACGGAATATTGCAATGATATTTCTCCCTGTTTTCCCTGACCGCCTTGGTGCCGTTAATTCCGGCTCCGAGGCCGAAGGCAAGGAGAAATTTTTTGATATACGCCTCGTCACAGTCGTTAATTATTGACATTGCGAAGTGATTCCAGACATTATCGGGATCGCAAACCGCCTCACGCCAGGCATCAAAGTTCTTTTCGGGAAATCTGCCGCCTGAAAGGCGCTGGGCTATGTTAATCATTTTGACAATGTTTTCAGTGGGATTCTTTTTGATATACTTGAAAATCCGGTCAAATGCAGTACTTGCAAATACGCGCTGCATTTTTTCTTTTCCGGTCATCATACTGCATTTCACCCCTTTTCGACAATCTGCGTTGAATTGTATCATAAATCGCAGTCGATGTAAACTGTTTTTTTGTTAACAATTTATTTTTCTTGAATAATACAGACAATTGTAGTAAAATTTATCGGTAAAGATGCGGAGGTGCTCAATTTGAAGGAAACATTGCTTCGGATAAAGAATTCGGCGGGTCTCGCCCTGAGAATTATTTTCTCAGTCGCGCTGATTTCGCTTATAATCTGGAAATTCAGGGATTTACAGAATATTGATGTAAGAACGATACTTGACGGCATAGCGAGTATGCCGCTCAAACTGGCAACACTTCTCGGCATTTATGCAATAAAAGGGTTAACACTCGTTGTTCCCGCTTCCCTCATATATGTTGCTACGGGTATGGCACTGCATCCCCTGTGGCTCGCAGTCGTCATAAACTGCATAGGCATAGTCGTGGAGGTCAGCATTACTTATCTTATGGGAATTATTCTGGGCGGCCCGTTTGTAACAAAAAAGCTCAAGAAAACAAAATACGGCGACAGGCTCATCACAACATACGACAAATATGAAAAATTCGGAATATTCCTTGCAAGATTTCTGTTCATGCCACTTGACCTTTGCTCGCTTTTCTTCGGCTCAATGAGGGCGAGATTTCTGCCCTACCTCCTTCTCTCGCTTGCCGGAACTCTGCCGAGAGTTATTCTCTTCACCATTCTCGGCGACAAGGTCTATGATCTTATACCGATGAAAGTTATTGTTCCCGTTGCGGCGGCACTCATAACAGTCGCCCTCATTGTATGGATAGTAAGGTATGCCGTTTCAAACGCCAGAAACGAGGCAAATTTCGGCAAATCGGCTTATACTCCGCTGGCAGAGCTCAAGCGCAATATTATCCTTGACACGGACATAGGCGCTGATTGCGACGACGCAGGCGCAATGGCTGTTATGTTTGAATACCTTAAAAAATACGATGTCAGGCTTTTAGGCATCTGCAACTGTACCTCAAACGCATACGGAAACGGCGCAATCAGGGCGATTTGCAACAGATACGGTATCGAAGACCCGGTAATGGGCAGATACTCCGGCGGAGATATGCTTGCAGACACGATGAAATACAACAGAGATGTGACAAGAAAGTATTTCAAATACGAAAGCAGCGCTTGCGGCTCAATGACGGATATCGAGTTTTATGACAAACTGCTTTCCGAATCGGAAAACGATTCCGTAACCATAATATCAATAGGCACTTATTCGAGCATCAGCGCCGCGCTTAATCATAATCCCGAACTGTTCAACAAGAAGGTACATTCCATCGTTTCCATGGCGGGCAAGTTCCCGTCGGGCAAAGAATTCAACATTAAATCAGACCCGATTTCAGCCCGGAATGTTCTGGACAAATTCAAAAAACAGATAATCTTTTCGGGATATGAAGTCGGAGAGGATGTCAAAACCGGCTTTGACTTTGAAGATAACGACAATCCGGTTTATGACTGCTATAAAATGTATCTTGACAAAAGTGAACTTCCCATCAAAACCTCAAGTTTTGACCTGACGGCAGTGCAATACGCCTTTGAGGGAAACGGTAAATTCTACTCGCTCTCCAAGCCCGTCAAAATTGAGATTGATATGGACGGCACTCTGAAATCCAAAAAGGACAAGTTCTCCAACAGATATTACATTATCAGAAACGGAAGCGCTGAAGAGCTTTCCGCATATCTCAATGAGCTTCTGACGGGGCGCAAGCCCTCACTTGCGGTTACGGAAGCGGAGTCTCCTGCCGAAACTGTATGAGAATACTTGTTTTTTCGGACTCGCACGGTCAGCCGTATTATATGAGAAAAGTGCTGCTTGCCCATCCCGAGGCTGAGCTTGTTATTCACCTGGGCGACGGAGAGCACGACCTCGACACAATGGAATTCGAGTTGCAGGGCAGACCCGTTGTAAAGGTCAGAGGCAACTGTGATTTCGGCTCTTCCCTCAATGCAGTTGAGATGTTTGAAGAAAAAGGATGCAGACTTTACTGCACACACGGATATCTCGAGCACGTAAAATACGGATATGAAATTCTTTATGAAAATGCGAGGGGAATGAAGGCGGATATTGTCCTTTTCGGCCACACTCACGAGCAGTTTCAGACATATGAAGACGGCATTTATCTGCTTAATCCGGGCGCTGCCTATGACGGATATTACGCCATGGTTGATATTACGGAAAAGGGCATAATGATTAATCTCCTAAAGGCCTGACTTCATAACCGTCAATTATATATGCATCAAAAAAGAGCGGTTTTCACCGCTCTTTTTTCTTATACGGTTTTGATTACGGGATTTCAGCCCGTTATTCCGGGCCTTTTCTGCGTTATCAGCATCGCATCGCCGAAGGAAAAAAACCTGTATCTGTTATCAACTGCGATTTTATAGGCATTCATTGTGTTTTCATACCCGCAAAATGCGCTTACAAGCATTATGAGTGTGCTCTCCGGCAGGTGAAAATTCGTTATCAGGCAATCTGCGCATCTGAACTCAAAGCCCGGATAAATGAATATATCCGTCCAGCCTTCCGCAGCCCTGATTTCGCCTTCGGACTTTGCTACGGATTCGAGGGTTCTTATGCAGGTTGTGCCGACGGCAAACACCCTGCCGCCGTTTGCTTTGGTTTCATTGATAATCACGGCAGTTTCAACCGGTAAACAGTAATGCTCTGAATGCATATGATGATTTTCGATGTTTTCCGCCTTGACGGGCCTGAAAGTTCCCAGCCCGACATGAAGGGTGACATATCCGATTCTGACGCCCTTCGCACGGATTCTTTCAAGCAGTTCGGGAGTAAAATGCAGACCTGCCGTCGGCGCAGCCGCACTGCCGTTCTCTTTCGCATAAACCGTCTGATATCTTTCTTTATCTTCCAGGCGCTGCCTGATGTAATGAGGGAGAGGCATTTCGCCGATTTTATCTATGATATTGAAAAAATTTCCGTCAAATTCAAATCTGACCAACCTGTTTCCGTCATCAAGAACTTCGGTCACTTCTGCCTTCATCAGGCCGTTTCCGAGTAAAAATCTATGACCTTCCTTTGCTTTTTTTCCCGGACCTGCCAAGACCTCCCAGGTATCGGCACTTTTTTGATTGAGAAGAAGAAACTCGACAGTTGCTCCGGTGTCCTCTCTCTGAGCGTAAAGACGGGCAGGCAAAACCTTTGTATCATTCAGTATAAGGCAGTCGCCCGGCTCAAAATATTCAGTGACATCTCTGAAGATCCTGTGTTCAATTTCTCCGGTGTCGCGGTCCATTACAAGAAGACGTGAGCTGTCCCTCGGCTCAACGGGGGTCTGGGCTATCAATTCTTCGGGTAAATCGTAAAAAAAGTCACTGCGTTTCATAATCTGTTCCTATATATTGTTTATTATTTAAAAAATAATTGACTATCTTCTTTGATAGTGATATTATTTTAATATCGTGTTTTAAGAATGTCAAGAGAAAACACTGCTGAAATACAATGTTCAGAAAAGAGGTAAAAAAATGAAAGACTACAAAGTAGGCGTTATCGGTGCTACAGGTATGGTCGGCCAGAGGTTTATCACACTTCTCGCCGGGCATCCGAAGTTTCACATTGAAGTCCTTGCGGCAAGCCCCAGATCGGCAGGGAAAAAATATTCCGAAGCCGTGGGCAAAAAATGGGCAATGAGCTGTGATATCCCCGATTCGGTTAAAGATATGATTGTTATGAGCGCATCAGACGATGTTGAAAAGATATCCACAATGGTAGATTTCGTTTTCTGCGCCGTAGATATGAAAAAAGACGAGATAAAGGCACTTGAAGAAAGATATGCCAAGGCTGAGTGCCCTGTTATTTCAAACAACAGCGCAAACAGACACACCCCCGATGTGCCGATGATTATACCGGAATTAAACTATGATCACGCAAAGATAATCCCGGCTCAGAGGAAGCGTCTCGGAACAGAACGCGGTTTCATTGCGGTAAAATCAAACTGCTCACTTCAGAGTTATGTTCCCGCCCTTTATCCTCTTGATAAGGAATTCGGCGTCAAGGATGTTCTGGTATGTACTTACCAGGCAATCTCAGGCGCGGGCAAGACTTTTGAAACCTGGCCGGAGATGGTCGACAATGTTATTCCGTTCATCGGAGGCGAAGAAGAGAAAAGCGAAATCGAGCCGCTCAAAATCTGGGGCAAAATTGAGGGCGATGTAATCGTTCCTTCAAAGAGGCCCAACTTTACAGCCCAGTGCCTGAGAGTTCCTGCGTCCGACGGCCACATGGCGGCTGTATTTGTAAGATTTGAAAAGAAACCGTCAATCGAACAGATAAAGAAAATCTGGGCAGAATTCAAGGGATATCCCCAGGAAGCCGGTCTTCCCTCCGCTCCCAAGCAGTTCCTAAACTATTTTGAGGAAGACAATCTTCCCCAGACGAAGTTACAGAGAAACCTTGAAAACGGAATGGCCATTTCGATTGGCCGCTTAAGAGAAGACACCCAGTATGATTATAAATTCGTCTGCCTGTCACACAACACTCTCAGGGGAGCCGCCGGCGGCGGAGTCCTTCTTGCCGAGCAACTTTGCGAACAGGGTTACATTGACAGTAAGTTTTAATTTCGGAGGATAATAATTATGAGTAAGCCAATCATCTTCACCGGCGCAGGTGTTGCAATAATCACGCCCTTCAACGATGATCAATCGGTCAATTACGACAAGTTTGTAAAACTCGTTGAGTATCAGCTTGAAAAAGGAACAGACGCCATCGTTGTCTGCGGTACAAGCGGCGAGGCAAAAACTCTCTCAACCGAAGAGCACGTAAGACTTATCAAACTCTGCGTTGATGTTGTTGACCACAAAGTGCCCGTTATCGCCGGCGCAGGCAGCAACGATACCCGTTATGCGGTTGAGCTTTCAAATGAAGCCGAAAAATGCGGTGTTGACGCCCTTCTTTCTGTTACTCCTTATTATAACAAAACCTCACAGAGAGGTCTCATAACGCACTATAACTACATTGCAGACAGAGTTTCAACTCCCATTATTCTTTACAATGTTCCGTCAAGAACGGGCGTTAATATCAAACCTGAAACCTACGCTACCCTTGCAGAGCATCCTATGATTGTTGCGACAAAGGAAGCTAACGGAAATATTTCGGAAATTGCACAGACGGCCGCTCTTTGCGGAGACAACCTCACGATTTATTCGGGCAATGACGATCAGATTACCGCCATCCTTTCTCTCGGAGGCAAGGGCGTTATTTCCGTTCTTTCAAACGTTGTGCCCGGTATTTCACACGAAATCGTCAGAAGATATCTTGACGGCGACTGCATCGGAAGCCGTAATCTTCAGCTTGAATGGCTCGATCTCTGCAACAACCTGTTTGCCGATGTCAACCCCATTCCCGTTAAGGAAGCAATGAACATGATGGGTCTTGAAGTAGGTCCCGTCCGTCTGCCTCTTGTCGAAATGGATGACGCCGGAAAGGCTCTGCTCAGGTCAAGTCTTGTGAAACACGGGCTAATTTGAGGTAATCTTTATGATTGAAATCATTCTTGTCGGTTGCAGCGGCACTATGGGCCATGCGGTAACCGCCGCTGTCAAAACAAGCGGAAACCTTGAAATAAAGGCGGGTATAGATAAGGTAAAAGCCCCGGAATATACTTATCCCATATTCCCCTCTTTTGATGAGGCAGATGGTTTAAAAGCGGACGTTGTGGTTGATTTTTCAAATCCCGCCGTTTTTGACTCTATGCTGGATTACTGCTTAAAGACGGGCACACCGCTTGTTGCCTGCTCAACAGGGCTGAGCGATGAACAGACCAAAGCCCTGCGTGAAGCTGCAAAAAAAATTCCCGTATTCAAATCGGCAAATATGTCTTTGGGAGTAAACCTTCTTTGCGAGCTCGTCAAAACCGCTACCAGGGTACTCGGCGACAAATATGATATTGAAATAATAGAAAAGCACCATAACCGGAAGGTCGACGCGCCGAGCGGTACGGCGCTTATGATAGCAAATGATATCAATTCCCAGCTGGACAATTCAATGGAATACATCTATGACCGTCATTCCGAAAGAAAAAAGAGAACCAAAAAGGAAATCGGCATTCACTCTGTCAGAGGCGGCACAATCGTAGGAGAACACGAAGTCATCTTTGCCGGAACTGATGAGATAATCACCATTTCCCACTCTGCAGGAAGCAAAGCGCTGTTTGCAACCGGCGCTGTAAGCGCGGCTCTCTTTATTGTAAAAAAGGAACCCGGTCTTTATACAATGTCGGATCTTTTAAAATAAAATTGAGGAGGTTTTGTCATGAAATTGAAACCATTGGTCAGACTTGCTTCGGCTACAGCAACAGCCGCAGCAGCAAGCTTCGGCGCAGGATACCTGATCTTCTACGAAGTGATGAACAGGAATGCCCGCATTTATCCCAAAATCGCAAGTATAGCGGCCAAAAAGCTTGCGGATACTTCAATTCCGGCTACTGACCCCAGAATAGTATGGTTTGAAAATCAGCCCATTCAGGAATTTGAAAGAATCAACTCACAGAACCTCAGACTCAAAGGCCACCTTATTGCCGCCGAAAAGCCGAGTAAAGTTTATGTCTTCTGCTCCCACGGTTACAGGAGCTCAGGCTTCGGTGAATATAAAGTGATGACTAAATTTTATCACGACCTCGGATACAACGTTTTTATTGTTGACCATCAGTCTCACGGAGGGAGCGACGGCAACTGGATAGGATTCGGCGAACGTGAGTATAAGGATTGTCTCCTTTGGCTTGACTGGATGAAAGAAAAATTCGGCGACGATATACAGATTATCCTTCAGGGTATCTCAATGGGAAGTGCAACGGTTATGCTTATGTCCGGCGACGACAGTCTGCCCGACAATGTCAAGTTCACCGTTGCAGACTGCGGTTTCACGACCTGCAAGGCACAATTTGAGCATTGTCTTAAATCACTTATGCACATACCGAAATTCCCGATTCTCTACACCGCGGATATTTTTAACAGAAAAATCAACGGCTATGACTTTGCCGATCCCGATCCCATTAACGCCGTAAGCAAAGCAAAAGTTCCCATTCTTTTCATACACGGCAACAGCGACACCTTTGTGCCGACATATATGTGCCACCAGCTTTATGCTGCGTGCACAAGCGAATATAAGGATATGCTCCTTGTAAAGGGCGCTGCTCACGCTGAAAGCTATAAAAGAGATTCCGCCGCCTATGAGGCAAAAGTTAAGGAATTTGCAGATAAATTCATAAAATAATAATCTGATTGAGGGGTATCACAGATGAAATGTCCTTTTTGTTCCTGCGAAGAAAGCAAGGTAATTGATTCGAGGCCTACCGATGAAGGCGAAAGGATCAGAAGGCGCAGAGAGTGCATCGGTTGCGGTAAACGCTTCACTACCTATGAAATAATTGAGACAGTTCCCGTTATCGTAGTCAAAAAAGACCATTCCCGCGAAGAGTTTGACAGAAGCAAGCTTTTCAAAGGAATGCTCAAGGCCTGCGAAAAAAGACCTGTTTCCCTTGAACAGCTTGAAAACGCCGTTGACAGCATTGAGCTTCAGCTTCAAAACAGCTTTGACCGCGAGGTAACTACCGAAAGCATTGGAGAAATGGCTATGGAAAAGCTCCGTATGCTTGATGAGGTTGCCTACGTCAGATTTGCATCTGTTTACAGGCAGTTTAAGGATATCAATACTTTTATGGAAGAGCTTGCAAAAATTCTCAGTGACAGCAAGGAATAAAATGAAGAAATCTTTAATACTTATCGTAGCTCTGCTTCTTGTTTTATTAAGTTCCTGCGGAAAAGACGAAGAGCAAAACCCCATTGTTACTGCTGATATGCTCAACATCACGAATTATGAGATGAATTTTCCCGGCGCCATGTCGAGATACGATTCCGTAATGTCAGCGCTGACAACAAGGATAACAGTGCTCAAGGACGAACATAACAAAACGGTCAAGCAGGATAATCCTTCAAACTATTTTCTCAGCAAGGATTATATCCTTTCCGCTTTTTCCCCTATTGAAATAAAGTATTACAGAATAATATCACAATTCAGCGATGAACTGACATCAAGCGATGCGGAGAGCTTATTCCGCGCGGACGCAGACGGAGCAACTGTTATATACACTTCCGCGGAAAATGAATACCTGCTTAAGTTTATTCACGAGGAATACATAGAAACTTTTACTGTCAGTTACGATAAGGAAAGCGATTCCTTCAGATATCTGTACCTTTCGGATAAAGAAGGCGACGGTGACGGCGATGAGAGCGAATTCCTTGAATTTGTCACTCTGTCGGATAATTCTTTTGCCGTGCAAACCGACAGGGGCAGGATTACGGCGGATTTCGACAGCGACGGTAAACTAAGGGAGATGTACTGCTCAAAGCTGAAAACCAAGACCTACACAGCCGAAAAGAACGGCATTTACGGCAAGGCTCTCTCCGGCCTGGGCAAAAGCTGGACATATTCCAAAAAAAGAAAGAACTACGAATATGTTTATGAATATTCAGATAATATACTGATTCTGAAAGACTACAGCGCAGCTACTCCGGCAGAAATAAAAATAGATGCCTCAAAATTTGAATCGGCATTCTACCTGTTATAAGAAAAAGCCACCCGTCTCGGGTGGCTTTTCGGTTTATAAGAATAATAACATCAACCGGCTGTGTCAGTCATATTGAAAGTGAGAGTGCCTCCCTGCATAAGCATTTCGTGTGTAATATAGTTGCTTTCAACAGAACTGCCGTTAAATGTTACGCTGTTTACATAAATGTTTTTTTCGCTCTGGTTAACTGCATTTATTTCCAGAATTTTTCCTCCGGGCAGAGTAACCGTTGCAGATTCAACGCAGGGTGAACCGACCCAGTATTTATCCGTACCTGCAAGAGGGTAAAAACCAAGAGACGAAAAGACATACCAGGCGCTGAGTGTACCTGCATCGTCATTGCCGTCAAGACCGTCAGGAGCTGCGGAGAATCGGTTTTTAAGGGTCCAGCGAACCCACTTCTGAGTCAGGTCGCTTCTGCCTGCATCCGAGAACAGATAAGGAGTGTGGAGATCGTGCTGGTTGCCGATCCAGTAACCCGAACCGGGGTCAACGGCACCGGCAGAGCTTGAAGCATCCTCCATAAACCGTTCGAGTTCACTTACGAAGTATTCATCGGAACCGAAACGGGCTATCATACCGTCTATGTTATTCAGTTCGTTCCAGCGCCAGTGCCTCGCGCTTCCCTCGCAGTAGGCATCGGAAAACGATGTGCCGAATATATCATCATAAAACGAGGTCAGACGAGGTCTGATTCTGCACCAGCTTCCGTCTGAATTTCTCGGTCTGTAATACCTTGTTTCCTCATCCCAGAGATTGGCGGCATTGCCGGAGCTTTTTCTGAAAAACTCTTCTTCCTCTCTCCTGCCCAGTTCCTTTGCAAGTTCAGCTGCGGCACTGTCTTCCCAGGCATATTCAACAGTTCTGCTGACAGAATATTCTCCTGACTGACCGTTGACAAGATCATCCGGAATATAACCATACTCATTATAGAGTTCACCGAACTCGCGGTTTTCCTTGTTGTCAAAAGTCGTTGCGGATTTGAACATATAGTCAAGAGCTTTGTTATAATCTATGTTTTCTATACCTTTAAGATAACTCTCCGCAAAGACAAGCTCGGCCGGATTGCCGAACATAGAACCGGTATAACCCGCACCCATAGGCCAGCGCGGTAAAACTCCGCCCAGGTCTGCCATGGAAAGAAGGCTGTTCAGACAGTCTGCCTGAATATCGGGTGCAATCAAAGTATACAGGGCGTTTATATCTCTTGCCGTATCCCAGAGAGACATATCGGTTCGGTAAGTGTATCCCTCGGCGTTATGCGTCTTCTTATCAAAACCGAGATATTCACCGTTTGAATCCGTAAAATCGGTCGGCATAACCATGGAGTGATACAGAGCGGTATAAAAAATTCTTTTCACCTCATCGTCCGCTTTGATTTTTACAGTTGAAAGGCGCTCCTCCCAGGACTGAGCGGCAGTTTCTCTAACTTCATCAAAGTTCAGGGAACCCGCTTCGTCAATCAGATTCTGCCTGGCATTTTCAACACTTATGAAACTGATGCCTGCCCTGAGGGTCAGCGGTTTATCTTTAAGATTTCCGAATTCAAGGCGTACTCCTGCGCCGTCACAATCGGTATATGAAACAAGGTCTCTGTCGAATTCGCCGTAATAATAAGCCGTAAGCCCTTCTGAACGGGATGAAAAACCACCTTTCATCAGCACGGAAGCGATTACCGTGCCTTCCTCCCGGTCAACTGAAATTTCTGCATTTTCCGTTGAACTGTCAGTCAAGTGGGATGAAGCGTCAATATAGAGTGAAGCATCTTTACCTGATGAGAATGTAAACCTTTGATAACCGGTATGAGAAGTCGCTGTCATTTCGGCAAGCGCGCCGATACCGGGCAGCCGGACGGCATAATATCCCGGAACCGCAGTTTCCCTGTTATGTGAAAATGCCAGAACAGCCGGTTTGCCGCTTCCGTTCTTCCCGATTTCCGGAGTAACTCTGAACATTCCGTAATCCCGGATTCCCGTACCCGAAAGCCTGCCGTAACTGAAGCCGAGAATGTGGTGATGCTCATAGTAATAACCGGAGGTGTTGGTTTTGAAAAGATACAGACCGTTAACCATTGAGGTGTCCGGCCCGAGACGAACACACCCGAACGGAACCGTCGCAGCGGGGCTAAGCATACCGCAGGCCCAGGGTATCCCCCCAGAGCCCGTAAACGGATTTACATACTGACCGTATTCACCCGATGTGCAGGACGGAACATCCGCACCGCCATCAAACCCGCTGAATGAAGCGGGTGAAAATATCAGCTCTATTGAAACAAAAAATGAAATAATCGCTCTTATTACAGACAGCAAATTGTTTCTCCTCCTCTGATATAATGGTAAATACCGGATTAAATAAAAGCCTCCATATCGGAGGCTTTATTATTATTCTTTAGTATCTATATGAGCTTTTCTGGCAAGCTCGGCATCGTCCTTGGCTTTCTTTTCCGCCGCCTTTTTAGCTGCCTCAGCAAGTCTTTCGGTCTCTTTCTCAGCAAGAACAGCATCCATCCTGGCGTGGATTTCTTCCTCGGATACGCCGTCCTCAACCATTTTGAAGTATTCCTCAGACGGAATTCCGCCGATATAGCACTGCTTGTATTTTACTTTTACCTTGTTTATTGTCAGGTAGATATTAAGCACAAGCAGAAGGGCAAGCAAGCCGATATAAACATACGCTCCGAACATAATCTTTCCGCTGAAAAACTCCGGGAACACAGAATTTACACTTTCGGCAAAAACATTGAATCCAAGTAGTGAAACAACGGCAAGACAAATGGCTATGACATTATTGGTGATATTTCTGATATTCCCCTTTTTGCCCATAGCCATAGTCAGAGCCAGAAGACTGATAAGAACCATAACCGCAGAAAGGAGAATCGCAATCATTGAAACAGCAAAGCCCGTGAATCCTCTGCCGAGAAGTTTCGACCCTGCCATAGTGAAAAGCGCATCGAAATCAAGTGAGGAAATAAAATTATACAGCGTTAAAACATTAACTTTTGTTGCAGTCTGCTCAATGAAAGGCCCGTTATAGTTAACAACACAAAGCGGCAACATAAGAGCGCCCAATGGCAGAACAGAAAGGAATATCCTGATGACTGTCAAAGGTGAACCGACAAAGGATGCCTTGAGCCTGTCAATCTTTTTCTGAACACTGACATGCTCAATTTCAGCAACATCGGCCTCCTCCTGAAGTTTTTCTTCAAGACCGTAGTAATTCAGATTTATACCGCACTTGGGACAGTTGGGCTTCCAATCCGTGAGTTTAAGTTTATATCCGCACTTAGGACAAACCGCCATGCCAATCTCCTCCGAATTTTAAAATCTCTGTTTATTTTATCATACAGACCAACTTTATTCAATAGTTAACTCTGCATAAAAACATATTCATTTTTTTGACATACGTAAATACGGATACAGGCCATCTGACTAAAACGCAAAACGCTTCTTCTTTATCGGTTTGCCCGAAATATTTATATTATTTTTATACAGTATGCGTGTTGAAATAGATATAATCAAATGATATACTTACTTTAAAGTGCCGTTTTTAAAACGGGTAAAAAAGGAGATGTTTTTATGGCGGAAATAAAAAACATAGACGCTGTCGCCTCCCTTGAAGCAATGGACGCCCATGTTGACGACTGGCGCGATGCCACAAAGGGTAAACAAAGAGGTATTTTTTCCTTTGATGACCTTGTAAACGTTAAACTTAAAATGCTTAAAAAGCGCATTTTTACCGATATTGAGAGTATTCCGCCCTGGAAGATGAAAGAGTGCATCTATAAAGATATCGGCGAATATGAGTTTTTCTACGATGAGTGGAAAGAAATCAATGTCGGCGACAAGTGGGGCAACAACGGCTGGAGCGCCTTCTTTAAGAATTCATTTGATATGCCGGAAAGATTTGCAGGCAAAAAGGTAACGCTGAATGTTTACTTCGGCGGCGACTCCCTGCTTTCTGTAAACGGGGAGCCTTATCAGGGAATGGATCCATTTCGCAACAGTGTGCTGCTTACCTCAGAAGCTACCGGAAAAGAGCATTATGATGTGGATATAGAGTCATACTATGTATGGCATTCAAACGAATCAACCGTAAAAACTCTCTCCTGCTCATTCATCGGAGTCGTTGACCCGCTTATCGAGGAAGTATATTGGGATTTCAAGGCGGTCTTTAATGCTCTGTTCATGCCTGTGCTTGACAAGGGGCTTGAGGAAACAATCAGAGCCGCTCTCAAAGAGGCCTTCCTTCACGTCAATTTTGACCTCGAAACTGAGGAATTCAAAAAAGAGCTGCTTCTTGCACAAAAAGTTCTTTATGACAGAATATATAACAATCCCAACTACTCATCTGTCGGCAGACTTGCTCTCATAGGCAACTCGCATCTTGATGTTGTCTTTATGTGGGCTTATAAAGAGTATGTCCGCAAACTCGGCAGAACCCACGCCACAATGCTGAGACTTATGGAGCAATATCCCGACTTCATTTTCTCTCAGTCAACCGTACCTACTTATATTGAACTTGAGCGGAGATATCCAAAAATATTTGAGCAGGTCAAAAAGAGAATAGAAGAAGGCAGATGGGAATATATAGGAGCGATGTGGGTTGAACCGGACTGCAATCTCATCTCCGGCGAATCGTTTGCCCGTCAGTTGCTCCACGGCATTAGATACGCCGAAAAAACCTTCGGTATCACTCCAAAAACCTGCTGGGTGCCCGATGTATTCGGCAACAGCTATGCGATGCCTCAGATTCTGAAGAAGGCCGGAGTCGAATATTTCGTTACGCATAAAATGGGTATCTGGAACGATACAAATCCCTGGAAATACAACACATTCTGGTGGGAAGGCCCCGACGGTTCAAGAGTGTTTTCAATTGTACCTCCGACGCATTTCATCGGAACGGTAGAGGCAGACAGCCTGAAGATGAACTGGCAGAAATACTCCGACAAAGCAACCATAGGCGAATCAATGTACTGCTACGGCTGGGGAGACGGCGGTGGCGGAGTCGACACTGAGATGCTCGAATACGTCAGGAGATACAGCAAATTCCCCGGTTTGCCCGAGGCTGTTCCGAGCAAGATAGAGGACTCGCTCGCCCGTATGAAAGCGAAGGCAACCGATACAAATATACCCGTCTGGAAAGATGAATTGTACCTCGAAGAGCACAGAGGTGTCCACACCACAAAAGCACTGCTCAAAAAATACAACAGATACTGTGAAAATCTTTACAGACAGGCTGAAATTTTCGCCTCAATAGCAGGAAAATACGGCTATGAATATCCGCTTGATGAGCTCAACAAAGGCTGGCAGGAGCTTTTGCTTACTCAATTTCATGACGGATTGCCCGGTTCACATATAACCGAGGTTTTCGGAGAATGGTGCAAAAAGTATGAAGACATAATCCGGATCGGCGAAAAGGTTCGCTCTGAGGCACTCAACACAATCGCGGGAAACACCTGCAAAGGAAACGGCACCGGAAAACCCTTCGCCCTTTTCAACTCTCTCGGTGTTGAGGCAACAACAAAGGTTAAACTGCCTTATAAAGATGCGGTAATATACAGCGCTGACGGAGTCAGAATTCCAACTCAGGTCTATGTTAAACCCGACGGAACAAAGGTGATTGTATTTATAGCTGAAAATCTGCCTGCTGTCGGCTTCAAGGTTTACTATTACAAAGACGAAAAGCCCTGTAACGCAGAGGAAATAACGGCAGAAAAGATTGAGAACGATCTTTTCTCGCTTGAATTTGACAACTCAGCAGAGCTTGTTTCAATTTATGATAAAAAGAATTCAAGGGAAGTACTTTGCGGCAAGGGCAACGCATTCCGTATCTACGAGGATCTTCCGGGTAAATATGACGCCTGGGATATAGTTGCAACCTACGTTGACAGGGAATTTGAAACCAAGCCCGGCAAAATAGAAAAGATCGTACGCGGCGAAGTGTTTACCTGCGTCACAATCTCAAAGCAGATTTTCAAGTCCGTCATTCATCAGAATATCCTTTTGTATAACAAGCTTGACAGGATTGACTTTGACACACATATCTCCTGGTGGGAAAAAGAAAAGCTTCTCAAAGTCGGATTTGATGTCGATATAAAGGCGCAGAAATTCACCAGAGATATCGCCTATGCAACAATCGAAAGCTCAAATTACCGCCATAATCCCTATGACAAGGCAAAATTTGAAGTATCAGCCCACAATTTCATAGACCTTTCGGAAGACGGATACGGACTCTCCATTCTCAACGACTGCAAATACGGTTTTGAGGTAAATGAGCAGAGAATGATAGTCACGCTCCTCAAGGCTCCGATGAATCCCGACCCCGAAAGCGACAGAGGAGAGCATTATTTCACTTACTCACTCTATCCTCACAAAGGTAACTGGAAAGACGCTTCAACTCTTACAAGAGGCCTTGAACTGAACAATATGCCGGTTGCGGTTGATATAGCGGAATCAAATCAGGGCGAAAACGAAAAGTCTTTTATGAAACTTTCCGCTCCTAACGTTACGCTCGAAGCCGTCAAAAAATGCGAGGACAGCGATGATTACATCGTAAGATTTGTTGAAAAGACCGGAAAGAGAACTCAGGTTGATTTTGACTTCTTCTCCGAAATAAAGAAGGTTGCCGAATGTGACCTTGTTGAGCGCAACGACGTTGATTATAACGGTTTCAGCGGAAATAAACTCAGCTTCACCATAGCTCCGTTCGAAATCAAATGCTGGAAACTTACCGTCTGACGGAGGTTGAAAAATGAAGGCTTTTATAGAAAAACTGAGTAACGACAACGTCACTCTTACATGCTACATTCACGACCAATCACGGGAAATGCCTAACCGTGATAAAAGGTGCGCCGTTCTGGTCATACCCGGCGGAGGATATCATATGTGCTCAGACCGTGAAGCAGACCCGGTGGCTATGAAATTTCTGAGCAACGGATATTCCGCATTTGTTCTGAGATACTCGGTCGGCAGGGACTCTCCTTTCCCCAAACCTCTGGACGATGCGCGGGAAGCATTGAAAATGATACGAGAAAGGGCGGATGAGTGGCATATTTATCCTGACAGAATTGCGGCCATCGGCTTTTCAGCAGGCGGTCATCTTACAGCCGCTCTTTCAACAATAAGTGATATCAGACCGGATGCGCAGATTCTCGGCTATCCCTGTATTCTGGAGAAGATGAGCGACATACTTGCCGCTCCCATACCCGGCGTTGATAAGTATGTTGACGGAAAAACTCCGCCCGCCTTCATCTTCCATTCAACCGAAGATTCGGTAGTTCCGATAAAGAACAGTTTAACCTATGCTCAAAAACTGGACGAGAACAATATTCCGTTTGAAATGCATTTATTTGCAAAAGGATATCACGGGTTCTCAACTTCCGAACCCGAAGTCTTCACAAAAAAAGAAGACTATGAATATAACAAGGACTGCGCTCAGTGGGTACCGCTTTGCATTACATGGCTTAATAAATTATTCAAAGGAGACAATGAATGAGGAAATTTAAAATTCCCCTTATAATTGTTCTTATTGTATTTATTGCCGCCGCGTGTACATTCTGTCTTGCACTTTTGCGCAGGGAAAAAGCAACGCCTCCTGCAGATATCCCGGTCAACGATGCATCATTTGACAACACAGTTTTACCCTATGACAGGCAAAAAGCGGACTATACTCTCGATATAGATTCGAGAGAGATTGTTCACCCTGTGAGCGATATGCTTTTCGGTGTTTTTTTTGAGGATATCAATTTTGCGGCGGACGGCGGGCTATATGCCGAGATGATTGCAAATCGTTCCTTTGAATTCACCGATATTGCCGAAAACGGCAACCTGTTTCATTGGAACACTGTCGGTCAGGCTGTCGCAAAGGTCAATACAGAAGACAAAGAAGGCTGCCTGAACGAAAACAATCCGTCATATCTGGTTTTAAAAAATCCATCGGATGAACCGGCAGGAATTGAAAATATCGGTTTCCTTGACGGAATAAAGGTTGAAAAAGGGAAAAACTATAATGTTTCGGTTTATCTGAAGTCCGGCAGTTATAGGGACAAGGTAACCGTCAGCCTTATGCAGGCAGATGAAGTACTTGCAAGCGGCACGACAGACTTAATATCGACTGAATGGGCTGAACATACTCTTAAACTCAAGTGCCTGAAGACAGCGGACAAAGATGTCACTCTCAGGCTTACCATCGGCAGCGGAGAAATCTGCGCCGATATGATTTCCCTGTTTCCGGAAGACACATTCAAGGGCAGGAAAAACGGATTAAGAAAAGACTTATGTGAATACCTGGACAACCTGCATCCGAAATTTATACGTTTTCCCGGAGGCTGTGTTATTGAGGGCGAAGACAAAAAGACCCAATACAGCTGGAAGGACTCTGTCGGGACCGGAAAAGACGGGCTTCCGCTTGAATTTGACGGAAAGCAGGGAGATGTTGCAGCAAGGAAACAAGGTGAAAATATTTGGACCGACCACGCCGCGAATTCCGACCCGTATCCATCGTTTATGACCTACGGCCTTGGTTTTTATGAATATTTTCTTCTTGCCGAGGACCTTGGGGCAGTCGGCGTACCGGTTATAAATTCCGGCCTTTACTGCCAGATGCGCGGCAAGGGCGGAGTTGATATTAACAGCGATGAATTCAGGCAAAGCGTTCAGGATATGCTTGACCTCGTAGAATTTTGTCGCGGGGACGGCGATTCTGTATGGGGCGGTCTGAGAACAAAAATGGGACACGCCGAACCGTTTGAACTTAAATATATCTGCATAGGGAACGAGAATGAGGGCGAAGATTATTATACAAGATATTCCGCCTTCCTTGACGCTTTCAAAAGGGCAGCAAAGAGCAATCCGGTCCTATATGACGGAATCGAGCTGATTTATTCAGCCGGTGCCTCCGACGCGACTCATGGAGCAAACTATATCAAGTCCTATGAGTACGCAAAGAAACAGTTGGGAAAATCAGATGATATCTCCGCTTTTGCCGGCGCTACCGACCAACATTATTACAATTCGCCGCAATGGTTTCTCAGAAACACCGACTACTACGATGAAGCAAATTATTCAAGGTCGGCAGATAAGATGACCGATACAAGATACGGCGGCGCAATCCCGGTTTTTGTAGGCGAATATGCCGCAAGGAGTAACACCCTTGAAGCCGCGCTTGCCGAGGCGGCATATATGACCGCTTTTGAGCGGAACGGCGATATAGTAAGAATGGCGGCCTATGCTCCCCTTTTCAGCAGCACTGCCGCCCATCACTGGACACCGGACCTCATATGGTTCTCCGGCAATAAGGTCACAGGCTCCGTCAACTATTATGCTCAGAAACTGTTTATGAATAACTCCGGCACCGCTCTTATCAAATCCGGCTTAAGCGGTGCGGAAATAAAGAATGAGAACCTCAGCGGTAGGGTCGGAGTCGGCGTATGGTATACAAAAGCGAAATTCGATAACCTCCAAATCATTGATGAAGAAACCGGCGAAATAATCGGCGGGGAAAAATTCACAACCGCTCTCAATTTCCTGCTGAATTGGGAAAAGACCAGTGAAGACAAAAAATTCAAAGTCAAAAAAGGCGCGCTCATTCACGATGACACCTGGATGAGTGACACTCTTATCGGCGGCGTGACTTATTTAAATAAAGAAATAACCGCCGAAAAATACACCTATACTCTCGAGGCAACAAAACTTGACGGTGCAGAAGGCTTCATAATTCCGTTTGCGGTTAAGGACAGAGATAACAATTATTTCTGGAACATCGGCGGCTGGACCAACACGGTATCCTGCCTGCAGCAGGTTGAAAACGGCGAGAAAACGGATAAGATACCCGGCACAGTGCGTGATTTTACAGCAGAAACAAACAAGGCATACAACCTGAAAATCTGCGTTGACGGCACAAAAGTAAGGTGTTTTATTGACGGAGAATTGTATGTAGACTACGATACAGATATTCAGAACCGGTACGAAGCATACCAGAGCGTTACGAAAGATGAAAACGGTGATTTAATACTGAAAATTGTTAATGTCACTCCTCTTTCAAAAACGACAGCAATATCGGTTGATGGCTTTGATTACGCAGAAAATGCAAAAGTCTCCCAACTTGCCGGTACAGCCCCTGAAGATGAAAACATTCCCGGAGAAAAGGAAAAATTCACCGATATCAAGTTTGAGATTGGCACTTCCGGCGGCAGCTTCAATTACCGTTTGCCGGCTTATTCTATAACGGTTATCAGATTTCCGGCAAAATAAAAAAGTTCCGGGCAGAATTATCTGCCCGGATTTTTGCGTCATTTTTTTATTTTTGCAACAAGGCCGTTGTCGTAATCCACTTCGATAACCGAACCCGGCTCGGGATTATCACCGACAATTATCCTTGCAACCGCCGTTTCAACCTTTGACTGAATAAATCTCTTGAGCGGTCTTGCGCCGTAAACAGGATCATATCCTTCATCGGCTATGTATTCGCAGGCTTTATCGCTGATCTCAAGCTCAAGCTGTTTATCTTCAAGCCTCTTTTTAAGCTCATCAATCTGAAGAGTAATTATTCCGTTGATGTTTTCCCTCGTCAATGGCTTATAGAAAACGGTTTCGTCAATTCTGTTGAGAAATTCGGGTCTGAATGAGGATTTCAGCAGCGCCGATACGGCATCTCTTGCTTCCGTGCTTATCTCGCCGTCTTTTATACCGGAGAGGATAATATCCGAACCGAGGTTGGAGGTCAGAATAATGATTGTGTTTTTAAAATCCACCGTTCTTCCCTGACTGTCGGTTATTCTGCCGTCATCAAGTACCTGCAAAAGAATATTGAAAACATCGGGATGCGCCTTCTCTATTTCATCAAAAAGGACAACGGAATAAGGCTTGCGCCTAACCGCTTCGGTAAGTTGACCGCCCTCATCATAACCCACATAGCCCGGAGGAGCACCTATGAGACGGGATACAGAATACTTCTCCATATACTCGCTCATATCAATTCTTATCATATTCTTCTCATCGTCAAACAATGCCTGCGCGAGAGCTTTGGCAAGTTCGGTTTTGCCTACGCCTGTAGGACCGAGGAAAAGAAATGAGCCTATGGGTTTTGACGGATCTTTGATTCCCGCCCTTGAACGGAGAATTGCATCACAAACTCTCTGTACTGCCTCGTCCTGACCAATTACTCTCTTATGCAGGACATCGTCAAGGTGAAGGATTTTTGCCCTTTCTCCCTCCATCAGTTTTGACACGGGTACTCCGCTCCAACGCGAAACCACATTTGCTATCTCTTCCTCGGTTACCCTGTCATGAAGGAGAGCGCCGCCGTTCTGAGCCGTTTCGCTCTCAGCCTTCTCGAGCTTTACCTGCAAATCGGGCAATTTACCGTATTTTAACTGAGCAAGAAGCTCAAGGTTATAGCTGTTTTGCGCTTTCTCAATCTGGGCATTTACGCTTTCAATTTCATTTCTGAGTCTTCTGATTTCTTCTATGGACTGCTTTTCGTTGTCGAGCCGCGCTTTGAGTTCGTTGAATCTGTCCTTTTCACCGGAAAGCTCCTCACGGATCTGTTTAAGGTGGTCAACTGATATTTTATCTGTCTCCTTTTTCAGCGCTTCCTCTTCAATTTCAAGCTGCATTATCTTATGAGATAGCTCATCAAGCTCTTCAGGCATTGAATCTATCTCCGTTTTAACCGACGCGCACGCTTCATCAACAAGGTCAATCGCCTTATCGGGAAGGAACCTGTCGGAGATGTACCTGTCAGACAGAGTGGCTGCGGCAATCAGAGCACTGTCCTGTATTTTAACGCCGTGATAAACTTCGTATCTCTCTTTTATACCTCTGAGAATTGAAATTGTATCCTCAACTGTCGGCTCATCCACAAGAACAGGCTGGAATCTTCTCTCAAGAGCGGCGTCTTTTTCGATATACTGCCTGTATTCATTGAGCGTTGTGGCACCTATACAGTGCAACTCTCCTCTTGCAAGCATGGGCTTAAGAATATTGCCGGCATCCATAGCGCCGTCAGTTTTTCCCGCTCCGACTATAAGATGAAGCTCATCAATAAAGAGAATTATTCTTCCCTCACTTGCTCTGATTTCATTCAGAACAGCTTTAAGTCTTTCTTCAAATTCGCCTCTGTACTTGGCACCTGCGACAAGAGAACCCATATCGAGGGAAAAAACAGTTCTTTCTTTAAGCCTCTCAGGGACATCGCCCTTGACAATCCTTATGGCAAGACCCTCAGCTATTGCGGTTTTGCCGACTCCGGGCTCACCGATAAGGCATGGATTGTTCTTTGTCTTTCTGGAAAGTATTCTGATAACATTCCTTATTTCCTCGTCTCTGCCGATAACCGGGTCGAGCTTTTGCGTGCGCGCCATCTCGGTAAGGTCTCTGCCGTACTTTTTAAGCGCGTCGTAAGTGCCTTCGGGATTATCGGTGGTAACTCTGCTGCTTCCCCTGATATTTTTGAGGGCGCCGAGAAAACTGTTTTCGTTGATATTATATTTTCTCAGTATTTCCTTGATTTCGGGAGAAGGTCTTTTTATAATGCCGAGCATAACATGCTCAACCGAGGTATAATCATCCCCCATCTGCTGAGATACTTTCTGCGACTCCTCAAGAGCATTCGCAGCATACTGGGAGAAGAAAACCTCCCCTCCGCTGACCTTGGGCATTGAAGAAATACCGGTTTGCAGGTCATTCATCAAAGCAGATACATTGACACCGATACTCTGAATCATAGACGGTATCAAACCCGACTCCTGAGCCAACAGGGCATAAAAAATATGCTGCTGTTCGATTTGCTGATTCCCGTTTTCCTTTGCCGAATTTTGTGCCGATTGAATTGCTTCAATACTTTTTTGAGTGAATTTTTCAATGTTCATAACAGCACTTCCCTTCAATTAGCGACATCCGGCTGAACTATCGCCTTATATTTACACTCATATATTATCATCTGTATATGAACAAATAAGACTGTATTTGTGAACTAAATGTTAATTATTAGCACTCTATATATTTGAGTGCTAAATTGTGAGTGCGTTTATTATATTTATGAACAGTAAATTTGACAAATAATGCTTTCTGTGATAGCATAAATATATATTTTTGAAAGGAGTGAATATCAGTGACAAGAAGCCGTATTCTTTCAGTCCTCACCGCATTTGTTCTCGTCTTCTGCCTTGTTGCTTCACTTCTTTTTGTAATGCAGTTTTCCGATCACAAGTGTTGCGACGGGAATTGCTCTGTTTGTATATCTATTCACGACGCGGTTGAGTTTTTCTGTTCATTTCGCTCCGCCGTACTGACGGTTTTGATTATATTCGTTTCGTTTCTTTTATCTCTTGTTTTTTTACATTTTAAACCGTATTATTGCGCCTTGTTATCCCCTGTTTTGCTCAGGGTCAAACTTATATTCTGATATTATTTTATACTGTATTAGGGTGAATTATACCCTGATACGGTATTTTTATATCTTTTTTAGATTTATCCGAATCATTAACGATAATCCTAAATAACCCGAATGCTTCAAACGGCATTAATGTAAGCAGGTGATATAGTATGTCTGAACTTGAATGCAGAAATCTCACTCTCGGCTATGACAGCAAAATTGTTATCAGCAACCTTAATTTCAAGGTGGAGAGCGGAAATTATCTGTGCATAATCGGCGAAAACGGCTCCGGCAAAAGCACGCTTATGAAAACCATACTCGGACTCAGACCGGCAATAAGCGGCGAAATTATTTTCGGAGACGGAATGAAAAAGAACGAAATCGGCTATCTGCCTCAGCAGACCGTTGTACAAAAGGATTTTCCCGCCTCGGTGCAGGAGATTGTAATCTCCGGATGCCTCGGGAAAAGCGGACTTTCACCTTTTTATTCAAAAAAGGAAAAGGCAACAGCCGTAAAAAATATGGAGAGAATGAATATTCTTCCCCTCTCCGGAAGATGCTACCGCGAATTGTCAGGCGGGCAGCAGCAGAGGGTTTTGCTTGCGAGGGCTCTTTGCGCTACGGACAGAATGTTGCTTCTTGACGAGCCTGTAGCGGGGCTTGATCCCAAGGTGACGGTTGAAATGTATAACCTGATTAAGGAGCTGAACTCCAACGGCACCACAATAATAATGATATCCCACGATATTGTTTCCGCTTTGAAATATGCCACACATATCCTGCACATCGGAAATGATGTTTTCTTCGGCACAAAAGAGGAATATCTTGCCTCCTCAGATTCGCTGATTCTTGCGGGAGGTGAGCAGAATGGCTGATATTATAAGCAAGCTCTCAATGTATATGGGCTATTCTTTCGTCAGATATGCGCTTATAGTCGGTGTTCTGATAGCGCTTTGCTCCTCCTTGCTTGGAGTTACGCTTGTGCTCAAAAGGTTCTCTTTTATCGGTGACGGACTTTCGCATGTCGCTTTCGGCGCAATGGCAATAGCTGCCATACTTAAATTTACGAATCAGATGATTTTCATACTGCCCGTTACGATATTCTGCGCAATTATTCTGCTTCTCGGCAGTCAGGAAAGAAAGATTAAAGGCGACGCCGCAGTAGCGATGATATCCGTCGGTTCGCTGGCAATCGGCTATATGCTGATGAACAGATTCTCAACCTCGGCCAATGTTTCCGGCGATGTTTGCTCATCGCTTTTCGGCTCAACCTCCATTCTGACACTGAGCCGCTTTGACGTTATACTGAGCTGCGTGCTGTCGGTAGCAGTTGTGCTTCTGTTCATCTTCTTTTACAACAAAATCTTCGCGGTCACGTTCGATGAGGGCTTTGCAAAGGCCACGGGAGTGAAGGCGAATGTCTATAACCTGCTTGTGGCAATCGTTATAGCCGTAATCATAGTTTTGGCAATGAACCTCGTCGGGTCACTGCTGATATCCGCCCTCGTTATCTTCCCTGCCCTCTCGGCAATGAGAGTTTTCAAAAGTTTCAGGAGCGTAACAATCTGCTCGGCAATTTTCTCGGTTATCTGCGCTTTACTCGGCATCCTGATATCTGTTGTCGCGGGGACTCCCGTAGGCTCAACCATCGTTATCGTTGATATCGCGGGATTTGCCGTATTCTATCTGACAGGACTGATCGGAGGTAAGATAAAATGAAAAGAATCATCTGCGCAATTCTCTGCATAACAACGGTTTTCGCCCTTGGCAGCTGTTCAAACAAAGCAACAACGGGCAATGCCGGCACGGCATCAAACAGTCCGTTTCCCGAAACCATAATAAACGCGGCGGAATACACTCTATATCAGAACCTGTATTATGTGGACGACACCGATGTCAGTGCTTACCTAAATAAGGATGTTACCAAGGAAGGCATATTCACAACTCTGAATGATAAATACAGCGATGTCACCCGCTATTATGTATGGGGATATTACGATCAGACCCTTTGCTGCGACTGGCAGTGGGAATTCATACCTAAGGATATAAACAGTCTGCCCCCCGTCGGCTCAACCGTAAAGGTTTCAGGTGTATTTAAAGAGAACCCCGACGCCCTCGATTCATACGAAATCGAGAATGCCGATGTAACCGTTGAAAAAGAATACAAACCCAGAGACATAGATATTGACGCCACTATGATGAACGGCACTCTCGAAAGGGTGCAGGTTTTCAATCTGCAGAATTATGCCGAAGACTTTGAAGGCAAAACAGTTTCGGTTTACGGCAGAATAATGGCGAACGGTGTTGTGCAGCATCCGTATTATGACGAATGTTTTTCGGTTGCCTTTGATCCCGCAGACGAAGAGCTTCCTATAGGCACGAATGTAATCGTAACGGGAACTTTCACAAACGGCGGTATTTCGGGAGCTACTGTGACAAAATACTGATTTATATGAATAACGGCAGCAGTTTTAAACTGCTGCCGCTTTTTTATTGCCTTATTTATGAGGAAAGCTTTGCCCAAAACGGTTTGGGATTAATCGATTTGCCGGGAATAAAGGAGTTGAAATAATCAAAATCATCGGCCCAATAATATTTGTTGATTATATTGCCTTCAAATGAGAAATCGGATTTATCGGCATCTATACCGATAACGGCTGCCCTGCCGTTCTGATATTCAGCCCTGTTCGGATCAACGATAATAAGCAGTCTTCTCGAATCTGAGGCAGTATATGCGCCGGAAAGAATCACTGTATGATTGATTGCGGGAGTGTATACGCTGAGCAGAACGGGTTTGCCTGCCTTGGCGGAATCAAACATTTCATCAATGCCGTCGTTATACCGTGAACTGCCTTTGTTGCTTTCATTTTCCGCATATTTAGTCGCAAACTGCGTTATCTGATAATAATTTATCGTGCTCATCAGGTCATTATCAAGTTTCAGCTCCGAAACGCTTGAAGCTCCCTGAGAAGAAAGAAGATCAATCATTTTAAAATGCTGGAGAATAACGGTAGCGCAAAGGCCGTAGCACGAGCCCTTCCATTTGCCGGTGATATTAAGAGTTACGGCAATCAGGTTTTCGAAGGACTCAAGAAAGAGTTTCGGGTTGACGGCGAGGTTGAACATCCAATCCATATAGAGCCTGAGAATATGGAGTATATTCATATAATACTCATCGCCGTTGACGCGGAAATTACTGCCTGAATTCCTGAATGAATAATATTCGGAAGGCGCGATTGAAACGGGAGTATAGACGGGATACAGGTCCACTGTTTCATTTTTACTCACAGTAATCGTCTCGGAAACTGCACCGAAGTTCTTTTCGTCAAGATAATAACGCGCCTCGCCGGTTTCCGTTTTCCAGCCTATAAGGGCTTCATTTCTCCCGTTTATTGTAAAAGCCGGAATTTCGTTGAAGGTTACTTCCGCGCTGTCTTTTCCGTTGAGATTTACAACATCATAAACAGAATCATCGCCGAGGTTATATTTTATAAGAGCTTGACCTTCGGGAAGCCCGGTCGAGATATCGGTGATTTTAAAGCCGTAGCCCGTTCCTTTGCTGTCTGTTTTGAGGCGGATATCAAAGGAGCCGTCGGGAATATATACTGTTGTTCCGCTGAGCGAGTCGCCGTAAAAGGTTCTTGAAAACCTTCCCTCCAAAGCGGTCAGGGTGATGCTGTCGGTGTCTTTTTCATCTGAAGAAAGATAACCCTCGCCGAAGGTAACAAAAAGCGACTGAGCCTCATCGGGATGAGTATAAGTCCAGGAAATATCAGAATTGTTTTCATAATTATGCCTGCTTTCGGGGTAGGCAGTCTGCTCCGCGCGGGCAAAGACGCTGCCGGTCATAGCGAGAGAAAAGCAAAGCAGAATCACAAACAGTTTTTTCATATTTCACCTCTGAGTTATTAAACTTCGTGCATTATTATACCAAATTATATGACTGATGTAAATACGGATATTTCGGGGCGCGCAAAACCGCCGGGACGAACGAATCATCCCGGCGGCTGTTTCAGGTTTTATCCGGCAAGGCAAAGATTGTTCCGCCTTGCGGTTTCAAGAAGCGTCACGCCTCATCAGGAAAGGTTGCTCAGGACAAATCTGCGAAGCTCAATCTGGGCAATATCACTCGTCTTGGTCTCGTGGTCGCCGGTAGTTTTCGTCGTTGTAGCTTGAACATAGATTCTGATGGTGCCGTCGCTGTCCGCCTCAAGCACATCGAGCACACTCTGAGGAACAGAGAAGCTGTAAAGCTGGCTTGTGGTGAGGTTATTAAGCGAACCGGAATCGAGGGTCGGGGTAAACGCAACTCTTTGATTTGTGCTCTCATTAAGGTATGAGAAAGACGCGCTGACTGTCTTGCCCTCTATGTTTTTGTCGGTTACTCTGAAGTAAACCTTCTTTGACTTGGGATCAAATTCGTGACGTTTGCTGCCTGTCAGAGTATTGACAGCGTTTTGAAGTTCGCCGGTTTCAACAACCATCTGATATCTCTTGTTGACTGTGTTGCCCTCATCTCTCCAGTCGGCGACAGGCGAATCCATATTGACGCGGTATGCCGCAACAAGGGTGTTGATGAAGAGCTTGGCCTCTTCAAGAGTGAAGCGGTTCGTATGGCCCGCGCCGGTATAGGTGACATTGCCTCTTGAGAAGATATAATAGGAGTTATAGCAGTCATTCTCCATATAACCATAGGCCTTGCTCTCATTAGAGCCGTCGGATGTCATACAGTACCAGCAGGTGATATCATCGCCGACCATATTGAGCGTATAAGCCTGCTCGTGAGTGGTATAAGTCGTCCAGTAATTCTTACCGGTTGATGCCTTTATGTTGATATCATAGGGATAAGAAGTGAGCTGACCTTCGTTGACCTGCGTGATCCTTGTTGTTCTGGTAATCTCCTTGCTTCTGTCGGTGAAGGTTGAGAAGATCTTATGCTGTCTGCTGGAGGTCGAGTCAAAGACGTTATAGTCCATATATCTGTTGATGGTGTAAGACGTATACCCTTGAGTATATTTGTCATATTTACCGGCAACGTAGGTTTTGCCGTTCTCGGGGTTGGTCGTCATCTTGGTGATATATTTCCAGCCCTTGACCTCGGGATCGTGGATAGCGGTATTGTAACCGCTGGTGTTCTTAATAACGCATCTGTGGGTGTTCTCGGACGGCGTCCAGTTTGTATCGCCCAGGTTGGCGTCGTTGCTCGCTACGCTCTCGGAAATGCTGGTATAGCAATCAAAGACGTACTTATTGATAATATTTCCGTTTACGTCAAGCGCCGCGTACTGATAGGGAGCGGAGCCGGGAATCCAGGATATATCGTGGTTTGAAGCCTCCATCTCAGCCATCGTGTAGCCGTATGAAACACTCGGATCATCGCTCCAGATGATATTATCCTTATGACCGCCTCTCAGATAAACGCCCTCGTTATTATCATTGCCGACAAGGTTATAGGCAAAGCGTCTTGTCAGACCGGCGGCGCCCAAGTTATAGCCGGCGTCGGTAAGAGCCTTTTCGCCTTTATGTCTTATCGACTTCGTTATTCCGTAACGGTCGAGACCGAGAGAATCTCTCAGGAAGAGGTTGTTGTAATAACCCTGCTTAACGCGGGACTTCTGAACCGAAACGTCAAGCTCATGAACATCTATCTGCTTGATATGTGTGCCGAAGAAGGTGTTGAAGAGGCTTGTGATGGCATTGATTCCCTTCTTAATCCAGTTATAGACCTTTTCAAAAATTTCGACTGCTTTACTGCCTATATCGTTGATAATGTAGTTAATAAAGTTGGTCGAAACGTTGGTCGTATCGTGGCAGAAGAGGACCGGTTTTCCGCTCTCGATATACTCGTTGATGGCGAGGGTCGAGTAGAGCGTGAAGCCCTCGTTAAGCGAAACGGCGTTAAACAGGAGCTGTCTGTCAAGCTCCATCTTGCCGTAGGTATCACCGAAGCCGAGAATAAGCATATTATATGAGGGCAGGATATCCGGATTGGAGCTGTCGTCATAATACTTATTCATCTGGTAGATATTCCAGCAGGCGATATCAAGGTCGATATCATCGTTGACAAGGAAGCCCATGTGATAGAAGCCGTCGTCGCCGGTGTAGCCCGCCTTCCTGACAAGAGAGACGTTATCGATATTTGACGAGCAAAGCTGATCGAAAATATCGGACTCGAAAATATTGCCGAGATATTCGTTGTCGGCGTATCTGTCGGCGTCCGTCTTCCTGACGTATTCGTGGCTCCAGGATCCGGGCAGGATCATAAGAGCGTTAATCTCCGTCTTCTGATTGCCGGTAGGCGTGATATAGGAGAAGCCGGTCACGGAGTCATGGGCGTAGCTGACGGTGTCGTTCTGAACCACGACCTTCCACGGGACGACGCCCATAAAGCTTGACGGAAGCGTTCGCGATACCGTGGCACCGGTCGCGCCCGGAGATATCGACACAATCGAGCTCGCATCATTCTGAAGCTCGCCGGCGCTGAACTTACCGTCCTTATCTGCGTCTATATAGAGCTTCGCTTTGTAGCTGTAATCAACGCCGGAAACGGTGGTGCCCTCTTTGAACTTGATGCCGACCGAGATGGTCTTGCTCGAGCTCTTCTTATGATCGTTTATCTCGAAGCTCGGCACGGAATAGAAGTTGCCGCTGACTTCGGTAATCTTGGGAGTGGAAAGGTTATTTATAAGATTGGAAACGCGGACTCTGTCGGCGCAGACGTCGCTGTTTGCAAAGACGTTGAACTTATTGTAAACTTCGGAGGCAAAGCGCCACATATAAGAACAGCTGTCGAATCTGTTCGGTTCAAGAGATGAGGAGCTTATCGCCCTGCCCGGAACCGCGGCCGAACCGCTTCCGGTTACACCCGATTGGATAGAGTAAGGAATGTAGTGGTTGGCGTCTCTGTAATCGTAGTAAACTCTGTCGTTCTTATCATAATCATGATCTTCTTTATCGTGATAATCCTTATCGTATCCCCAAAGCTGCGTAGTATTGCTGCCCCAAATATGGGTCTGAACCTCCATGGTAATCTTATTGCCCTGAAGATCGTAGAAGGTCGGCGTAACTTTGACGTGATCCTGTTCATAGTTACCTTTATCGTTACCGCTATCCTTCCATTTATAACCAAATAGCCAGTATCGGTATTGCCAAGTGCCGAATTTAATTTTTACCGTATGCTCCTCATCAATCCAGTCTTCCGTCAAATTACTGTTTTCATAAGTCCTGATACGTTGTTTGTTTTCATTGGTGATCCACGGCCTGGCGGCGGGAGTATAGCCAGTATATTCATCCTGGAAATTCGGACCGTCGTGCGCTCCCGGTACGGACTTAAAAAACTCAAACCAGAATTTTCCGCCCGGACCGTTCTTATAACTGTTGTTATAGAGAAGCAAGAAGAAATTCGTTGCTTCTTTCAAATTGATGTTTGCCTCGTTGCTCGTCAGGGTCAGTTCATTATCGTTGTAGGTAAAGGATGCCGTGCATCTGTATTTGCCGATGCCCTCCATATCGTATATCATCCTCGGCGTATTAACGCCGTCAAGCTGAACTATCGTCGTCCCCTTCAAAGAGCCTGTCTTTATCTCGAAGCTGAAGGTCTGACTCGAGGACTGCACCGTCTGAGTCGCGGTAGTGTTGGTGGGGAATTTACTGGAAGCGGAAACGTAAGGAGCATAGGTGCCGTCATCTCTCAACTCGGAAAATTCCCAGACGTAGGTAACGCTGACTCCGGTCGGCAGCACGTTAGAGGTGCTGTAAGTCGGATTACCGTTAATATCTTTGCTGACTTCTCTGATGCGGGCTGTCAGGTTGACCGTGGTAACGGAACCGTTGGGAGTGAGCGAAATGTCGCTGTCCGCCATAAAGAGGTCAAACTCCTTGGAGACAGCCTCCCTTGTCAGCGAGTCTGCAAAAATGACCGGCTTGCCGGAATTCGCAAAATCAACAAGCTCCTGATACTTTTTCTCGTTGATATCGTTGCCTGAGCCTCTGACGGTCGTTGTGCCCGCCTTTGCCATCCACTGGTTGAAGACAAGCTCCGCGTAGTCCTCGTGGAGAAGACCGGTCAGAACGGGTCTCTTGAGAAGGTGGGCGTGCTTTATGGCGTAGATTGCCTCTTCGAACCAGTTGTCGTCCTCGTCTTCCTCTTCACCGCCGACAGCAGTCTTAATTGAGTCACCGGTGTTGGTGTAGTACATTCCGTCCATATTGGGGTCATTGTAATCGGGAATAATGTGATTCTGATTTATAGCATCGCCGTTTGACTGATACTCGGCTCCGTCGCCGTTCGCAGCGACTCTGCGGGTGTACATATTGCCAAGAGACGCGCCGATATAGACAACGTCGTAATTTTCAACTACGCTGCTGTTGTCGCCGACAAAAGCGCTCGCGCTCATCGTGGTGATTTCTATCTTATCCGCGTCGGTCCCTTCGGGCATAAATTTCAGCGCGTCCTCAACGGAGAGCACGTGAGTGGTAACGTTGCCGACGTTGGAAGTGTTTTCGATATTATCGCCGGTCTTGCCGTATTCAACGGTATGCCCGTCGGCATCGACACAGGTCGAGTCGGATGAGGCGTAGGGCTCGATATCGAGAATCCTTATTTTATCGAGATTAACCGCGCCTCTCTTGCCCTTATAGTTGATTATGCTTCTCAGACAGTTTGCCTGAGAGATATAAGCAAGCTCGCCCGAAAGTTCGTCCTGACCGAGGGCGCTTCTGATCTGATTTTCATCAAAAATTTCTTTATGAACGTAGTAGTAGGGCTTGCCCTCAGTTGTGTATTTACTATCGGCGACCTTGGCGGTGTAGAACTTCTGGTTTGCAAGGTAACTGACGGTGAAATCCGCCTTGTTGAAGGCGAAAATATTATCGCAGGAGCCGCCGTCCTCAATCTCGACAGCCGTGCCTGCTATGGACCTGTCCTCAAGCAGGGTCTCAACGAGGGCAGCAAGATTCGGGAAATTATTCTCGTCAAGGTCCGCGAGCTCGATATCGACCATGATAGCGGTGCCGGAGTTAACCGCCTGAAGCACGTTATCCTTCGCTTCTTTGGTAATATCGGCATTGAAGGACGGAACCGTCGGGGTAGTGCCGAACATATCGAGACCCTTCGTCAGAACTATCAGATCGGCGCCCGCGGCGTAGGCGGCAAGGCCGGCGCTCAATTTGGGCGAATAAGTGGTGACGGTATAGCCGAAGGTCTCCGACTCGCAGTTAAGCACCTTATATTTAAACCACTCGTTGTTAACGTAACCACCGGTGTATTTAATCTGCTTGGTATTAATGACGTAATCGCTGCCCCTTGTGTCGGGCGTGAAGTTGTAGAAGCCGTTACCGCCGCCGACGTAATAACCCTCGCCGTCTCTGCGGACAAAGTAGCCGCTCTGCCCGTTTTCAACGGGAACGAAGCCGACGGCTACGGCAAGGAAGGGATGCTCGGCGTCCTTCGCCGTGACGGGCTTTTTATCGGGATCGGCAATCAGGGTGTAGTTTTCTTCATTGTCATAGATAAGCGCGCCGCTGCCGTCATTTTCATAAATTCCGCGGTAAATATACTGGCCGAGATTATTCTTACTGTAAATCGCTTTACCCTCAAACTGCGCATAGTATTCAGCGGACATACGGGGCTCTATAAGCTGCTCAACAATTCCGTAATAATAAGAAACCTCGGTCTCGGTCTTTGTAAAACTCAGGTCTGAGAATATAACCTCTCCATCGCCGGAGCACGTGCCAAGGGTAAACTGGAGATAATAGACGTTATCCGGGCAGGTGAATTCAAATCTGATATTGCCTGTGGGCAAATCCGTTTTTCTGGAGAATTCATTGACCGTAACCGGATTGAAGTTTTTATCGAGGCCGAAAATACGGTACTGACCTTTGGCATCCCCGGTCGCCTTGACCTTGGCGGAGAAGGTATATTGCTCGCCGGGCGTAACCGCGATGCTGTAATAGCCGGCATAATCAGTCGGGTTAATCTCCGACTTGACGTAGCTGTAAGAGAAGCTGTCATAGTCCGCGTCCTGCTCATTCGGCGTTGTGAAAACAAGATCTGAATTTGACAAAGTGACGGAGGTGGAAGGATTACTGAAGCCGTTGCCCTTGTTTATGAACTTATTGTACCAGGCAGCGGGATAGAAGAGGTTATCGCCCTCGTAAGCTTCGGGATCATCCTCGGTGAAATACTCTATATCCTGAATATAACCCGGCTGCTCAACAAGGCTGATATTTGAGAAAATGACCTGGCTAAAATCCGCTCCGCCTTCGATACCGACTCTGAGCTGAGCGTAAGAGGAATCGGAGGGAACGGTGAAGGTATATTCCTTATGAACAGTCTGCCCTCTCTGAACCAAGATATTCTGATCACTAACGTACCAGAAATGACTCGGCGTCGGGAAAGTATAAACGAAACTGTCGTTTAACGAAAACAGATGAAACTGCGCTATCGGATTGCCACCGTTGACAATAATCAAAGGAGTAAGCGGATTATTGTCGGGAGCGGTAACGTCAAAGGAAAACTTATAGGTTTTGTTGGGCTCAACCGGCACGTTGTAATAGGCGTTGGAGGCGCCGTGCTTTGTATAATTGTCACCCGACTTGGTTTGAGTACAGGTTATCGTATCGTTAATCGTGTTTTTTAACGTAGTCATTCTGGTTATGTTATCGGAAACACCTGACAGAGCGTTCAAATCAAACTTATTGAAATTAAACAGGTTCGCTTCCTCGGACTCGGGGAGAACGTAGTCAATATCAAGGTTATAATCGCCGCCCTGCTGCTCCGTGAAAATACCCTTGGCGGAGGCTTTATCGTAGTTATCAAGAGTCATCGTCTGAGCGGTTCCCGGTATATTTGCCGCCCAGGGATAATACTCCGTGTAATTGCCCGAGGAGGACAGAGGAGCGGCGGCATTGTTGGTTGACATAATGCCCGCAGTCGCGAGGTTGCCTAAAACTCCGGAAGCGTACGTTGACCTCGGGGTAAAGGAATTTGAAGCATCGGATTTGTCATTGGCAAGAGTAGCCGCCTCCGAGTTCCATTTTGCAACAGCCTCCTGACCGGCCATATAATAACCGATAAGGCCGGAGGTCGTTGTGGGAGCAAGCTCAACAACGTTAAACGAGCTGTTGCTTGCCTCCTTATTTGCTTTTATGGTTTCAATATAACTCAGCGACGCCGCTTTGGCCGGCAGCACAAAGGTCGTCAAAAAGCTTGCCGCGGCAATAACGGTCGCAAGAGACATTGAAACGGCTCTCACAAGATAACTTTTTTTCTTCATGTTCATCAACTCCCCCAAACTTCATCGGCAAGCGTCTGTAAAAGAGTCTTGCCACTATCGGGTGCCGTAATAAGCAAGGGCTTACTGCGGAAGGTAACAATCTGGTTTTTATCGTAAGTACGGTCTGCGTCCGAAACAATAATGTCGTATTTCACGGCGTTAGCAAGAGGCGGGTCGGAATACTCAACATTGAAAAAACTAACTCCGAATTTTGACATCTTGTTGCAGAACGGCGAAGGGCTTGCATCAGCAACCACAACAGTGCCGGCGTTTACCGTGACCGCGCGCTCGGCAAAGGTGAGCATTTTATCGGTCGAATTATACTCAAAAGCGTAAATCTTTTTGCCCGACTTATCGGCAATATAGAGGGAGTTCGCGGCTTTCGCCGTATCCCCCGCAGGATAAGCGACCGCTACGCCACCGTCACAATAATTGAGATATTGCTGAAGCTGAACTGCCGCGACCTGCGATTTGTATTGCAGCTGAGTGCGGGTGTTAATCCTTGTGAAAAGGTTAGTCCCGGATGAGAGCATAGCGCAAATAATAGCGGAAACCGTTGCCAGCAATACAAAACTGACAATAAGCTCAACGAGGGAAAAACCTTTTTTATTATCTTTCATATTCCCTCACCGCCTACTCCATAATGTGCTCACCGGTTGAGGTGTACAGCGTTACAGTATAAGTGCTGCCGGACGAAAGCACAAAATCATGCTCGGAACCGGCTATTATGGAAGTATCGCCTGATTTAAGAACGCTGACCGCACCGGTAGTCATATTGAAGGCCAGGGTAACAGTCTTGCCCGCAACATCCTCTTCGGGCTTGATGTGATGGCCGTCAACGCTGAAATTCAGCAGTCTGTTGCCGAATTTCTGCTGCTCATATACCGTTTCGACTATTGAATCATCCGCC